>CBINPE010000112.1:0-16778 GCA_966252435.1 uncultured Burkholderiales bacterium
TCCTGCGGCCGCCCCTGGAGGCCTGTATGTCGGCTACTACGCGGAGAGCGCTGCCAACAACCCCGAAGACCCAATGCTTGGGGCCTATGTGCTCAACCTGCCCTCAGGCGATGGTGCTTTCTCCGGCAACATGTTCTTTACCTACGTAGGTTGCCAGTCAAGCAATGTCGGCGCGGTGACCGGCAACAAGACTGGGCTGGCGCTCAGCGGCAACTGGTCTGGCACGGTCGATGGTTCCTCGCAGTCCGGCACCTACGCTGGGAGTTTCGATGCCGCCTCGTCTCGCTATTCGGGCACTTACACCAATGCCGCGGGCAAGCAGTACCGCGACCTTCGTCCCTGCATTCAGTACTGGATCGCGGCCAATGGCACCTGGGAGATGTTCCCTGTCGAAACCCAGGTACCCGCGACGTTCACCCCCACGGTGAACGGACGAACCTTCAGCTGGACCGCCACGCCCAACGCCCAGCTCACGCTGGTTTATGTGATAGACCCTGCCATCGCGCTCACCAGCGCCAATCCGGTCGTTTGGCAAACCGTGGTGGGCGGCTCCACCAACACGCTTTCCATTCCACCCAGCGTCACCTTGGCCACAGGGCACCCCTACGTCGCAGTGGTGAGCATCTCGGGTGCCAACAACCAGAGATTGGCTTTCGGCAGCCGCCGATTCACAGCACCTTGAGTTGAACCTGGCAGCTCCCGTTCGTCCTGATCCTCGGCCTTTCCACCCGATGGGCAGGCCCATGACTGCCATCCACGGCACACTGCACCCATCGACGGGGCCCACCGGCTCCCCCGATCGGTGCAGTTCACGGGGTGATCAGGAATAGACGCGCAAGCATTCTTCCAAAGTGGCATTGTGAATGTCCAAGACCTTTTGAATTGAGCGCACACCATCGACCTTGGTTTCCTGATAGCCGCCGGCCAGATTCCAGGCAACAGGGATGCTTTGCGCATGCATGAACTCGAACACGTGCCGGTCACGCATCCGGAGTTGTGCGTTGTCCAGGAACCCACCCAGGGGATCATCGATGTGCTGGTCAGCACCCGCCTGATAAAGCACGATGTCGCAGCCCCTCAAGTTGCTCAGAAGGGACGGCATCATGCTGAAGAATGGCTCAGCTTCACGGGGGTAGTTGGTTCGCCCTGTGAGGTGAACGATCCGTTCTTGGAGGCCTAGCTTCATCAGGATGTCTTCGGACCCATCGCCCTGATGCTGATCAAAATCCAAAATTCCAACCTTGCCTACGGCGTCTTCCAGCAGCAGCTTCTGTGCCGCAATCAGCAGCCCGTTCAGCGTGCAGAATCCCCACGAAAAATCGTACCCGGCATGATGAAAGCCCGAGGTCGGTGACACCGCGACCTGATGGGTCAGGGCGTGCTTGGCCGCAGCCACCATGGAGCCCACGGTCCAAGGCAACGAGTCAATCACCTCCTGATGCCGTGTTTCCATGCCGTTGTTGATGTTCAGGCTCAGGAGGCCATCAACGTGGCCTTTGTGATGCGCGAGATAAAAATCGCTCACTGATGCAGGCGGAAAATCCAAGATATCGATCGGATACCTTTCCTGCCACTGCGCCACCACCTCCCCCGGCTTGCGCGGGGAGGGGGTTTCAAAGATGACGTTCACCACCATCTTGGGGCTGAAAAAAACAGGCAACCTCTTCATCACCTCGGCTCCAATGCTGCTTCTTTGGACAATCGTTGATGCGGTATGTCGCAGCTGGTTACCGTCAACCATTGTGACCGTCCGCTGCAGTAGGCGGTAGGCAGGTGCTGCGAAGCTGAGCCCGGCGTCTGAGATGGGCCATCCTCAGCGCCACGAGAGAGGCGGCCGAACCCCCTCCGGCCAAGCACGTGGCATAGGGTTCCCAGGGATCAATCGAATTTTCAAAAAGGGTGAGCTGCTCCATGAACAGGAATGTGGCGGCGACACCAATCAGAAACACCCCGAGCAGGCTAAGGGCACGTGTCCGCATGAGCCGTTCATCATCCAGCAAGGCACCACAAACAGCGCCGGCAATCAAGGCTGGGATGAACCCGCCCATGTAGCTGAAAATCATGAAGAAGGGCAACATTTTGAACGCCGCCCCCACCAGCTCGAAATCCCAGCCGCGCCACCTGAGCTCCCAGAGCAGGGAAGGAAGGAACCCCAGCGCCCAATCGAGCGCTCCCCCGATCGGCGGCCCGGCCACCGCAAAAAGTGCGGTGTAGGTCCATATTCTCGCGAACGGAATTTTCATCTTGAATGCTGGGTACACCTGCCAAAACGCAGGCCGGAGGCGCGGTGAAACTGAAGCGACAGCTGACTCGAGAACCGCCCCGTGCCTTACGCTGTCGCCCAACGGTTGAGTGTTGGCACGCTCACGAAAAATATTCAAACGGTAGCCGAACTGGCGATAGCAAGTAAGAGATGCCATCCTCGCCTTGCTTCACGTGCCAGATGACAACACCAGCAGGCGAAATGCGGTACGAAACAGGAAATATGAATGCAGGTAGCCAAAGCAGCTCAATCTCTCCGTCCCCAGCCCAACCCATTTCCTTAAACAACTCTGCTGCAATTTCAATATAAGGAAGTACTGCCCTGGTACCAAGTAGCTTTTCGGGGTTCAGGGCAAACAGCCGGTTGTCGATGTACTCGACGCAGTATGAGTCGAACTGCCGCATGTTCTCTGATGGATAGTCAATGACATCCTGCGGTGCGATCGTTGTAGCCCACCAGTACTCCTTTTTAATGCCCAACAATGCCTGGCCCATGAGCGTCCCAAAGCTCTTCAGCCTGCGCTCTGGTCCGACAAGGTATGAGGACTTTCCGCTGCCCAGCGTATGGATTGCCCATCAAGGTGTCGCACTTCAATTTCTTTAGAAAAAACCGTGCTTGGCGGCTCGCAGGTAGCTCCTAAAAATAACATGCCTTGGGTCTCCATCAGAATCATGCTGGCGCTGCCTACGTTCATTTCATAAAAGTCATGACTGGGTTCACTGAACACATAGTGACCACGCAACCACAGCGGGTTCAGCGGCACTTTGAGTGCTTCAGCAGCGGGTGCATCAAGCGACGCCAACCATGGGCTACTCATGACAGCCTCCTGGAGACTCAGTGTCGTGAGGAAATGGCTGAGAGAGCTGCAAACCTGGATGAAGCCATGAGGGTCGTCAACATTGCAATAAACGGGTGGATCCCCTTGCTCCAAAGGGCATCGGCAGGACCAATTGCCTTGGTTTTCCCACGCGAATTCAAGCATTCCATCGATCTTCTTCAACCCTGCAAGTGGAACCAACTGATCTTGCGCACTGAATGGTGGACACCCCTCTTCGATCCCTGGCCGAAGAGCAACCAAGGCGCCAAGGTCTCGATAGAGACTGGCAAGCGCATCCGGAAGTTCAGCCGGAATTGATGCTTCACTTAACCCAGGCTCTACCAACCGAAAACGATGGAATTTTTTTAAGAAGCCAATCGCTTGAACGAAGTCGCGGATCATGACAGCCTTCGACGGCGATTCCGCTGAAGGAATGGCTCAAATGTGGCATAGCGTCTGACCCAACGTTTGAAGTGAGCGGCCCGCAAACGGCCCGCGCCCACGACTGAATAACAAAGCAACCGCGCCGCCATTTGACCGATCCGCTCACTCGGCAGTGGCTGTGAGCCTCACAACCGCTGCATCAAAAGTCGCAGGGAGGTTGTTGAGCGGCTCAGGCTTCTCGCTGTCATACCATGAGCGTCCCTCGGTTGCATCAGACAATGCTGTTATGGCGTCCGACACCAGCGCGGCCCATTGGCTCTGCCGGGCAAGTTGAGCCTGAGGTAGGCGGGCCAACCGGTCCTCCAACTTCTGCATTGCTTCGGCCAAGGTTTCGCCGGTCACGTAAGGCAGCCAGTGAGCAGACATCACATAGTCCATGGCCGGAATCATGTCCAGATCACCAGCACTCGACAGGTTCCGCACTACGTCAACTTGAGCTTCCCCTAGCCCAAGCGCAGCCCAGACTCCCTTGCTGTAGCGATCGTTCCACGCTTGCAAGCAGAAGTCTTCCTTCGTTACCAGACGGTCAATTCGATCAAACGGATTTTCTCGTTCCCGTTCCTTTTCCGCGGCTTTCCAACTCGCGCGGTAGATGCCCAGGCAGCTCGTCGCGAGGAAGCCGACCTGCTGCAACAAGAAGCCATTGCGATCAATGCCGATGGCCAAGCCGATCATGGCGAGGTTGGCCCCTGAGAATGCGAGCCAGCCATACTTTGAAACCCTGCTGTTTGTGGCCAGGAGGAATGCTCCAAGCAGCCCCAGGGTGCACCCCATCCATTCAAGCGTGGTCAACATATTTTCCGTGTGCACAGAGCCAACACCCTCGGGCCGTTGAACTCGCGAGCGTTCGCGATGGCCCGGTACTTCTCGCACTCGGCCTGAAGCAGGCGTGTCACCCGGTCGCGTTCCTCGCGCTCCATCGGGTCATCGGTCCAATTCCAGCTGTGCAGCAGCCTCTTCACAGGCCTCGGCATGCGCACGGAGTTGAGCGGGCGGCAGCTTGGCCACACCCTCCCATGCCGGCCCTTTGCAGGGCCGCCGCCGCAAGCCATCTTGCACGAACCGCCGTCACTCCCACTCGATCGTCGCTGGCGGCTTGCTCGACACATCGTAGGCCACGCGGTTGATGCCGCGCACCTCGTTGATGATGCGGCTCGACACCTTCTTCAGCAGCGCATAGGGCAGCTCGGCCCAGTCGGCGGTCATGAAGTCGCTGGTCTGCACGGCACGCAGGGCCACCACGTGCTCGTACGTGCGCCCGTCGCCCATCACGCCCACGCTCTTCACGGGCAGGAACACCGCAAATGCCTGGCTCGTCAGCTCGTACCAGGTCTTGCCGCTGGCTGTGTCCACGGTGTTGCGCAGTTCCTCGATGAAGATGGCGTCCGCGCGGCGCAGCAGCTCCGCATACTCGGCCTTGACCTCCCCCAGGATGCGCACGCCCAGCCCCGGGCCCGGGAACGGATGGCGGTAGACCATGTCCGGCGGCAGGCCCAGTGCCACGCCCAACTCGCGCACCTCGTCCTTGAACAACGCACGCAAGGGCTCCAGCAACTTCAGGCCCAAGGTCTCGGGCAGCCCGCCGACGTTGTGATGGCTCTTGATCGTGGTGGCCTTCTTGGCCCCCCCGCTCTCGATCACGTCCGGGTAGATGGTGCCCTGTGCCAGCCAGCGCGCCGTCTTCAGCTTGGCCGCCTCGGCCTGGAACACTTCCACGAACTCGCGGCCGATGATCTTGCGCTTGGCTTCGGGGTCGCTCACGCCCGCCAGATGCCCCATGAACTGCGCGCTGGCATCCACGTGCACGACCTTGGCATGCAGCCGCCCCGCGAACATCTCCATCACCATGCGCCCCTCGTTCAGGCGCAGCAGGCCATGGTCCACGAACACGCAGGTGAGCTGGTCACCGATGGCCCGGTGCACCAGGGCCGCCGCCACGCTCGAATCCACGCCCCCCGACAGGCCAAGGATCACCTCCTCGTCCCCGACCTGCTCGCGGATGCGCGCCACCGCTTCCTCGATGTAGTTGCCCATCACCCAGTCGGGGCGGGCCTTGGCGATGTCCAGCACGAAGCGATTCAGCAATGCGCGGCCTTGCACGGTGTGCGTGACCTCGGGGTGGAACTGCACGCCGTAGTAGCCGCGGGATTCATCGGCAATGCCGGCGATCGGGCAGCTCGGGGTGGAGGCCATGAGCTTGAAGCCGGGCGGCAGGGCCGTGACCTTGTCACCATGGCTCATCCACACCTTGAGCATGCCGTGGCCCTCGGTGGTCTGGAAATCCTCGATGCCCTGCAGCAGCGCCGTATGGCCGTGCGCGCGAACCTCGGCATAACCGAACTCGCGGTGGCTGCTGGGCTCGACCTGACCGCCCTGCTGCACCGTCATCGTGAACATGCCGTAGCAGATGCCCAGCACGGGCACCTTCAGGTCCCACACCGCCTGCGGTGCGCGCAGGTCCTGCGCCTCGTAAGTCGAGGCATGGCTGCCCGACAGGATGATGCCCTTGGGCGCGAACTCGCGGATGAAGGCATCGCTCACGTCACAGGGATGGATCTCGCAGAACACGTGCGCCTCGCGCACGCGCCGCGCAATCAGCTGGGTGACCTGGGAACCAAAGTCGAGGATGAGGATTTTGTCGTGCATGGCAGAAGGCTCGCAGGGTCGATTCGATCAAACAAACAACGGATAAATAAATAAATGACAACAACAAGAGGAGAAAAACAAACCGGAAACGCGCCGCTCAGCCCGCCACCGGGCGGGCCAGCGCGCCGGGCTGGCGCTCGAAGTGGCGCAGCGCCAGCAGCACCGCCATGCCTTGCAGCGCGGCACACACAAAGTAAGGCGTGCCCAGGCGCCAGTCGTGCGGCGGCAGGTGGGACACGGCGGTCAGGATGGGCCCGCCCACCAGGGGTGCGCACACCAGCATCAGGCTGTTCACGGAGGACACGGCCCCCAGCGTCTGCCCCTGGTGGCGTGCCTCGGCGGCGTTCGAGATGATGCTCTGCAGGGCCGAGGCTGCGGTGAATCCCAGCAGGTTGAGACCGATTACGGCGTAGACCATCCAGCTCTGCGTGGCCAGGCCCCACAGCACGAAGGCCACCGTGCCCGAGACCAGGCCGATCAGGGCCAGGCGCGGCGCGCCCCAGCGCTTGAGCAAATGGCGCAGCAACACCCCTTGCACCAGCACCGACACCACACCCACCACGAACAGCGACCAGCCGGTCTCGAAAGGCCCCCACCGGTAGCGGAACTGCGTGTAGAGCACCCAGGTGGTGTGCAGGATGAACTGGGCCAGCGAGGACAGGGCCAGCACCGCCACCAGCAGGCCCACGCCCTGGAGCCGGGACAGGTCGCGCAGGGCGGCAAAGGGATGCGCGCGCCACCAGGCCACGGCACGCCGGCGCTCGGGCGGCAGCGACTCGGGCAGCACCACCACACCGTAGGCGAGGTTGAGCAGGGCCAGCGTGCCGGCCGCCAGGAATGGCCAATGCAGGTTGATGCTGGCCAGGAAGCCGCCCAGCGCCGGGCCGACCGTGAACCCCACGCCGAACATCGCCCCCAGCATGCCGAAGCGCTTGGCCCGGTCCTGCGGCGGGGTGATGTCGGCCACGTAGGCGTTGGCCGCCGCCGCGTTGGCCTGCAAGGCGCCAGCCACGGTGCGCACCAGCACCAGCATCCACAGCTGGGTGGCCAGGGCCGTCACAAAGAAGCTGACCGCGAACCCCGTGAAGCCCAGCAGCAGCACCGGGCGGCGGCCGTAGCGGTCGCTCAGCGCGCCGAGCATGCTCGAGCCGAAGAAGTTGGCGATGCCGAAGACCGCCGCCGTCACCGCGGTCCAGAAGGCCTGCTCGGTCTGCGACTGCGTGAAGGTGCCCACCAGGGACGGCAGCACGGGGATGATCAGGCCGACCGACATCATGTCGATCAGCACCGTGATCATGATGAACCGCATGGCCGCGGCCCGCGGAGCAGCCGCCGCTGGAGGGGAGTCTTCCATGGAAAGGGCGCGGTCAGCAGCCGCTCATTCGAGCCGGTAGTTGGGGGCTTCCTTGGTGATCTGGACGTCGTGCACGTGGCTCTCGCGGATGCCCGCCGAGGTGATCTCCACGAACTCGGCCTTGGCGTGCATCTCCTCGATGGTGGCGCAGCCGCAGTAGCCCATGGCCGCCCGCAAGCCGCCCGACATCTGGAACACGATGCTGACCATCGAGCCCTTGTAGGGCACGCGGCCCTCGATGCCCTCGGGCACGAGCTTGTCGGCGTTCGGGTTGGCCCCGGTGTTGTCCTGGAAGTAGCGGTCGGCGCTGCCCTGCTGCATGGCGCCGATCGAGCCCATGCCGCGGTAGCTCTTGTAGCTGCGGCCCTGGAACAGCACGATCTCGCCGGGGGCCTCCTCGGTGCCTGCAAACATGCCGCCCATCATCACCGTGTGTGCGCCGGCGGCAATGGCCTTGGCGATGTCGCCCGAGTAGCGGATGCCGCCGTCGGCGATCAGGGGCACACCCGTGCCGGCCAGCGCCTGGGCCACGTTGTCGATGGCCATGATCTGGGGCACGCCGACACCGGCGACGATGCGCGTGGTGCAGATCGAGCCAGGCCCGATGCCGACCTTCACGCCGTCCGCGCCGGCCTCGACCAGCGCGCGCGCCGCCGCGCCCGTGGCGATGTTGCCGCCGATGACGTCGACCTGCGGGTAGTTCTTCTTGACCCAGCGCACGCGCTCAAGCACGCCGCTGCTGTGGCCGTGGGCGGTGTCGACCACCAGCACGTCGACACCGGCCTTGGCCAGCAGGTCGACGCGCTCCTCGGTGCCCTCGCTCACGCCGACCGCCGCGCCCACGCGCAGCTTGCCCTGGGCGTCACGCGCGGCATTGGGGAAGTTGGTCTGTTTGGTGATGTCCTTGACGGTGTACAGGCCGCGCAGCTCGAAGGCCTCATTGACGACCAGCACGCGCTCGAGCTTGTGCTTGTGCATCAGCGCCTTGGCGTCGGCCAGGGAGGCCTCCTCGCCGACGGTGATGAGGCGCTCGCGGGGGGTCATGATGTCGCGCACGGGGATGTCGGTGCGGGTCTCGAAGCGCAGGTCGCGCCCGGTGACGATGCCGACCACCTTGCCGTGGTCGACCACGGGGAAACCCGAGATGCCGTGCTGGCGCGACAGCGCGATGACGTCGCGCACGGGCACCTGGGGCGAGATGGTGATGGGGTCGCGCAAGACGCCGGATTCATAGCGCTTGACCCGTGCCACCTCGGAAGCCTGCTTCTGGGGCGGCAGGTTCTTGTGCACGATGCCGATACCGCCCTCCTGGGCGATGGCGATGGCCAGGCGGGCTTCGGTCACGGTGTCCATGGCGGCCGAGACCAGCGGCAGGTTGAGGCGGATGTTGCGGGACAGGGAGGTCGACAGGGAGGTGTCGCGGGGCAACACCTGGGAGAACGCGGGCACCAACAGAACGTCGTCGAAGGTGAGCGCTTTTCCAAGAAGGCGCATGAGGTAGGGCTCCTAACGCAAAAGCGGATTATAAGGAGGGTCGGGCGTGGCATATGCCACGTTCGTCCGGCAGGCAGGCTGGACGGGCGCCGCTAAACTCGGAATCGTTCGAACACACGGGGACAGCCATGTCGCGTATTGGCGGAATCACACTGCTGGTTCTGGTCTTGGTCAGCGCTGCGTCATCCGCCTCTGCACAGTGGATGTGGCGCGACAAGGCACGGGGTGGCCAGGTCACCTACAGCGACCGCCCGCCCCCGCCCGAGGTGGCCGAGGGCGACATCCTCAAGCGCCCCGGCGATGAACGCAAGCGCGCCACCCCGCCGGCGCCCACCGCCTCGGAAGCCGCACTCGCCACGCCACGCCTGGTCGACGCCAGCCTGGAGGCCAAGCGCAAAGAGGCAGAAAAACAGGCCGCCGCGCAGAAGAAGAAGGAAGAGGAAAAGATCGCAGCTTCCCGCGCCGAGAACTGCGACCGTTCCAGGAAGCACCTGCAGGCCCTGGAAAGCGGTGCGCGCATGTCGCGCACCAACGCCCAGGGCGAACAGGAACCGATGGACGACACCGCCCGCGCCGCCGAGGTCCGCCGCGCGCGCGAGGTGATCGCCAGCGAATGCACGAAGTGAGCTGAAGGCGCCCTCGCCCTCGCCCAAGGCTTACCGGCCCCGCCGGCCCCCGCCCTGCTGCACCTGGCGACGTCGACGCGCCTCCTTCGGGTCGGCCGCCAGCGGCCTGTACAGCTCCACCCGGTCCCCGTCTTGCAGCACCTGCGAGTCGTCGCAGTGCACCCCCCATACGCCACAGCGCAGCCCCTGGGCGGACTGCAGGACGGCATGGCGCGTCAGGAAACCGCTGCGGGCCACCGCCTGGCCCACGGTGCTGCCAACCTCGAGCACCAGGGACACGCGCTCCACACAACCCGCCACGGGGCTGTGAACGACCTCGATGGCGAGGCCGGCCGACGCGTCCTGGCGCCCATCCGCCCCGGTCTCAGCGGGCGCCATACACACTCTCCGCCCGCTTCACGAACGACTCGACGAAGGTGTTGGCCACCCGGTCGAACACCGGGCTCACCAGCAGCGCCAGCGCGCGATGGCTGAATTCATAGCGCAGGTCGAACTCGACCTTGCAGGCCTGGGGGGGCTCGGCAGCCCCCGCCGGGGCCGGCAGGGCATGGAAGCGCCAGCAACCGGACAGCACGGAGAACGGCCCGTCCACCAGCGACATCGTCACCGACTTGTCGCGCTCGTGGACGTTGCGGGTGGTGAAGGCCTGGCGCACCCCGGCATACGCCAGGTGCAACCGCGCCGTCACGACTTCGCCCCCCGCATCGTCCGGCCTCCCTTCGCGCGTCAGCACCTCCGCCCGCTGGCACCAGGGGAGGAATTGCGGATAGGCCTCGACATCGACCACCAGGTCGAACATCTCGCGGGGCGAGTACCAGAGCAGGACGGACTTGTTGACATGCTTCATACAATGCCGTGATTCTATTGAGCCCCGGCCGACCGACGGCCTTCAACATGTCCATCGCAGAAAACCGGCGTGCCCGGTTCGACTACCACATCACCGAACGCTTCGAAGCCGGCATGGTCCTGCAAGGCTGGGAGATCAAGGCCATCCGCTCCGGCCAGGTGCAGCTCACCGACGGCTATGTTGTGATCCGCGACGGTGAGCTGTTCCTCATCGGCTGCCGCATCAACGCCCTGCGCAGCGCCTCCACCCACGTCAACCCGGAAACCGACCGCACCCGCAAGTTGCTCATGCACAAGGAAGAGATCAAGCGTCTCATCGGCAAGGTCGAGCAGAAAGGCTTCACGCTCGTCCCGCTCGACCTGCATTACAAGGGCGGCCGGGTCAAGGCGGAGATCGCCCTGGCCAAGGGCAAGGCCGAGCACGACAAGCGCGATACCGAGAAGAAGCGCGACTGGGAGCGCGAGAAGGGCCGGCTGATGCGCTCGAAGGTTTCCTCCAAGCACTGAAGCACAAAGGGAAGGAGCCCGTGTCGAGAAAAAATCGACACGATCCCACCCGCAAGGGCGATTGATGATGACGGCAGTTTCGGACAATGTCGCGGGCGGCCTGCACCCGCCGCCACAGTCACCGCGGTTCCTCGTGCATGCCACCGCAGGAAGGGGCAGTTGATGGAATGGGTTCTCTTGGGATTGGCGGCTTGTGCCTATGCCTTGCTGCCGCTCATCAACCTGCTACGCCAGAACGGCGCCAACACGCGCATCACGTCGCTGACGAAGAAGCTGCGCGACGCCGAGGCCCGGCTGGAGGCCCTGGCGGCCCAGTTGCAGGCACTCCAGCAGCAGCTCAAAGCACAGCAGGCCGCCTCTGCGGCGCAGAACGCCCCGGCCCCTTTGCCGCCGACGCTTGAGGCGCTCACGCCCAGGCCGGTCCCCGTGCCCCCGCCCGCCCCTCGATGGGACCCGGGCCAACTGGTGCTGCCGACCGCCCCCGCCCTTTCGCCGATGCCGGCCTCGGTGGCCCCTCCTGCGATCGTGCTGCCGGTCCCGCCGGCCCAGGCCACCCCTGTCCCTGCACCGCAAGGCGAACCGGCGAGGGACCTGCCGCCCACACCCGTCGCCCTGACAGCCGACGCGGCGGCCGCCCCCGCGCCGGAGGTGACCGCGCCGCCCCCACCCACCGCCCCCCCGCGCCCTGCGCCTGTGCGCCCCGCCCCCGTCGCACCGCCGCCCAAGCCGGCATGGCTCGTTGCCGCCCAGGCCTGGCTCTTCGGCGGCAACCTGGTCGCCAAGGTCGGCCTGCTGATCCTGTTCATCGGCCTGGCCTTCCTGCTGCGCCTGGCCGCGGAGTACGTCGTCATCCCCGTCGAGGTGTGGCATGCCGGCGTCGCCGCCCTGGCCACCGCCCTGCTGTGGTGGGGATGGCGCATCCGCGAGACGCGCAGTGCCATCGGCCTGCCCACCCAAGGGGCCGCGCTGGGCATGCTGATGCTGGTGACGTTCTCGGCCTACCGGCTCTTCGACGTCATCCCGGCCGGCGGCGCCTTCACCCTGCTGTTCGCGCTGGTGGTGTTCACCTGCCTGCTGGCCAGCCTGCAGAACGCGATGTGGCTGGCGATCTTCGGCATCGTGAGCGGCTTCGCCGTGCCCATCCTGACCTCGCGCGGCGGCGGCAGCCACATCGGGCTGTTCAGCTACTACGCGCTGCTGAACGCCGGCATCCTGGCGCTGGCCCTGCGCCAGTCCTGGCGGCCGCTGAACCTGCTGGGCTTCGTCTTCACCTTCGGCATCGGCACCGCCTGGGGCGTGCTGCGCTACACCCCGGAGAACTACCTCTCGACCCAGCTCTTCCTGGGGCTGTTCCTGCTCTACTACGTCGCGATCGCCGTGCTGTACGCCTGGCGCCAGGCGCCGCAGCTGAAATCATACGTGGACGGCACGCTGGTGTTCGGGACGCCGCTGGGCGCGATGAGCCTGCAGTACGGGCTGGTCAAGGACATGCCGCTCGGCATGGCCCTGTCGGCCCTGGCGCTGGGCCTGCTCTACGCCGGACTGGCCAGCGTGCTGTGGCGCCGACGCCAGGGCACGCTGCGCCTGCTGGTGGAGTCGTTCGTGGCGCTGGCCCTGGTGTTCTGCACCCTGTGCATCCCGCTGGCCGTGGACGGCCGCTGGACCTCGGCCGCCTGGGCGCTGGAAGGGGCCGCCATCACCTGGATGGGGCTGCGCCAGCAGCGCACGCTGGCCTGGCAGTTCGGCCTGCTTGTGCAGGTGGGCAGCTGGATCGCCTTCATCGCGGGGACGTCCGGCCTGGACCTGGCGAGCGCCCTGGTCGGCAACCTGTGGCTCGGCTTCCTGGTGCTGGGGTTGACCGCCGCCCTGGTCGCCGTGGTGCTGCGCCGCCACGCCGACGAGGTCCCGCCCGGGTTGGGGCTGGCCACCGGCTTCATCAGCGTTGCCGTGGTCTGGCTGCTGGCGGGGGCCTGGGTCGAGGTCTGGCTGCGCACGGAAGGGGCGAACCGCAACACCTTGCTGGTCCTCAGCGCGCTGGCCGTGTGCGCCCTCGTGCTGCTGCTGTCGCGCCGGCTGCAGTGGCAGTTCCCGGTCCGTCTGGCGCAGGTGGTGTTCACCCTGGCCGGGGTGGTGTTCATCGCCCAGGCCTGGGACAGCCTGCTGCCGTCCGAGATGCAGGTCCTGAGCAGCCCCCTGGGGGCGCTGCTGTTCGACGGGCCGCTGCTGGGCGCCACCCTCCTGTGCGCCGGGGCGTTGTGGAGCGCACTGGCCCTGAACCGTGCCGCGGCCGTGGAGAACGCGGGCGACGTCCCCGCCGCGGCCGTGCCGCCGGTGCGCAGCGCGGCCCTGTGGTGGCTGGTGGCGGCCTTCTGGTGGTTCGCCTTCATGCTCCCCAGCCTGGCCGCCGCGCTGAGCTGGCTGACGGCCCGACCCGCCGGCCCCGAGGGTGTCGGGCTGCCTTCGTACTACGGGCCGCCCCTGCCGGTCTATGGCCTGGCCGCGGTGCTCAGTGCCGCGGCATGGCTGCAGGCCACGCTGCGTTGGCGGCTGCCGAACCGCGCCTGGATGATCCAGGCCTTCTGGCCGGCCCTGACGGCGCTGGGCAGCGGCCTGTTCCTCTGGCACAGCCTGGTCGACGCGGGCTGGTCCGGCCAAGGCATTGCCGGTGCGCTGTACCTGGCCGGCTGGTGGACCTGGGGCGCCTGGCGGCACCAGGCCGGCACCCACGCCGACTACGCCAGCCTGGACGAGACGCAGCGCCAACGCGGCCAGAAGCTCGCCCTGGCGGGCCTGGCCGTGGTCTGGTTCGCCGGCCTGTGCAAGCCCCTGGCCGACGGCATCCAGTCCACCGGCTGGCTGTTGCAGTGGGAAGTGGCCTACGGCCTGTGCGTGCTGGGCAGCGCCGTGCTGTTCGCCCTGGCGGCGCGACGCAAGGCCTGGCCGCGCCTGGGCTGGCTGGCCGCGCCCGCGTGGCTGGTGCAGGCCCTGGTGTCCCTGCAGGTGCTGCAGGCGCTGTACATGAGCGGCTGGCTGCCTGCGCCGTCCACCTGGCTGCTGGCCGCGCTGGCCTGGCTGGTGTCGGCATGGCTGCTGCAGCCCTGGCTGCGCCGCCTGCCACCGGCCGCACCCGAGGTGGCCTCCGGGACGCTGGTGTTCGATTTCACGGGGCGTTCGCTGGCACTGCAGATCGTGCACCTGCTGCGGGTGGTGGCCCCCTGGCTGGCCCTGGTGGGCGCCCTGTCGGTGGGCCTGAGCGGTTGGCTGGCGGTCGACACCGCGGCCACGCCGGTCCTGCCTGCCGGCGACCCTGACGCAGACACCGGACTGGGCCTCGACGGCTGGGTCACCGCCGGCCTCTGGGCCGACTACCTGGCCGCCTGGGCCGGCGCCATCAGCCTGTTCGGCCTGCTGCGCCTAGCCCGTCTGCCGGACGGCACGTCCCGGGGCTGGCTGCTGGCGCCGCTGCAGAAACAGTACCGCCAGGTCTGGGTCCCCCTGGGGGCGCTGTGGGGCGCCCTGCTGGTGCTGGACTGGAACCTGCGGCAGGACGGCGGCATGGCGCCGCTGCCCTACCTGCCCCTGCTCAACCCGCTCGACCTGACCACCGGCCTGGTGGCCGTGCTGGTGTTTTCCCTGATCCTGCCCCGCGAGGACGTGCGCCCCGAGGGCCTGCGCAGCCTGCTGTGGCGCAGCCGGGCACGCTGGGGCGGCGGGCTGGGCTTCGCGTGGTTCAACCTTGTACTGCTTCGCACGGCCTCGCAGTGGCTGGACATCCCCTACACCGCGCACGATCTGTACGCCTCGCAGTTCGTGCAGGCCATGCTCTCGCTGGTGTGGTCGCTGACGGCGCTGGTCGGCATGTGGTGGGCATCACGCCGGGCCGGCCGCAAGCTGTGGATGAGCGGCGCCGCCCTGCTGGGGCTGGTGGTGCTGAAGCTGTTCGTGGTGGACCTGTCCAACGTCGGCAGCGTCGCCCGGATTGTGTCCTTCATCGGCGTGGGCGGGCTGATGCTGGCCATTGGCTACCTGGCACCCCTGCCTGCGGCGGCTGCCGCGGCCCCCTCTCCTTCTGATGATCCCGGAACCTCGTCATGACCCTGTTGCGCCGTCCTTCCACCGTCCTGTGGCCCTGGGCCGCGCTGGCTGCCCTGGCGCTGGCCGGCACGGCACACACCGCGCGGCGTGAAACGGCTCCTGCCGAGCCCCCGCCGCTGCAGCTGAAGGACTTCGCCGTGCAGCGTCCGCTCACGATCCCGGGGCATGACGGCGTGGTCCAGCTGACCCTGCCGGCGGACGCCTATCCGCAGATCAAGGATGCCCAGCTGCGCGACGTGCGGGTGTTCAACGCCCGGGGCGAGGCCGTGGCCTTTGCCTGGCACACCCCGGCACCCCCGCCCCAGGTGGCCGACCGCCAGTCCGCCACTGCCATCTTCCCCGTGCATGGCCCGGCGCGGCAGGGACCGCTGACGGACGACCTGGAGGTCTCGGTCACGACGCGCAATGACGGCACGATCCTCGCCGCCCACAGCCGGCAACCGCCCAGCGCCGCCAGTGCCGCCGAGGCGGCCCCTGCGCGCACCTTGCAGGCGCTGATCCTCGACCTGGGGGCAGAGGCGGCGGACGAAAGCCTGCGTGCGCTGCTGTTCGAGCCACCGGCCCAGGCGCGGGGACAGGACTACCGGGCCGACCTGGCGGTGGACATCAGCGAGGACCTCAAGCAGTGGGACCGCGTGGCCACGGCCCCGGTGCTGTGGCTGCGCGGCGTGGCGGCCCAGCCGGGGGCCTCACCCCTGGTGCAGGACCGGGTGGACCTGAACGGCCTGGTCCACGGACACCCGCGCTATGCGCGCATCCAGTGGCTGCACGGCGAGCCGGCGCTGTTCGATGCGGTGCGGGTGCTGCGGCGCAAGTCCGTCGAGGTGCCGGTGGCGTTGGAGGAAATGGTGCTGCTGCCCCAACCGGGCCCGCGCCATGCGCCGCAGGACTGGGTCTACAGTGCGCCGCCGGCCCTGGCGGCGCGGCAAGTCGGCCTGCAGATGCCGGAGGCCAACACCGTGCTGCCGGCGGCCATCGGTGGTTATCAGAACCTTGGGCCGGGGCGCGCGCCCTACTTCGACAGCGTGACGCAGAACACGTTTTTCCGGCTGACGCAGGGTGGCCAGGAGCGCATCTCAGGCCTGGTGGCGATCGCCCCGCGGGCCCAGGCCGAGTGGGTGGTGCATCCCTTGCGACCACCGGCCGCCGCGGCCTCGGCCCCGCCGATGCCGCTGTCGTCGGCGCCCCGGCTGGTGCTGCGCTGGCAGCCCGCCACCCTGGTGTTCGCGGCCCAGGGACCGGGCCCCTTCGTGCTCGCGCTGGGCGCGGCCCCTCCGTGGGGGCGGCCTGCCGACACCGAGCTGAGCCAGGTAGCGCCCGGCTTCAGCGAGGCGGACCTGCAAAGACTCGAGGTGGCGCAGGTGGGCCCGGCCACCCTGGTCGCCGTGGCCGCCCGCGTGACGGACGACGCCGCCTCCGCCACGCCCGCCTCCCCCGCCGTGAGCCGCCACCTGGTCCTGTGGGCCGTGCTGCTGGTGGGCTTTGGCGTGTTGAGCTTCATGTGCTGGACGCTGTATCGGCAGATGCAGCGGTGCAAGACGCCGGGGTGAGGCGAGACTCACAAGCCAAGCCAAGCCAAGGCGAGGCTAAGCCCAGCCCAGCCCTTCAAGGCAATGCGAAGCGAGCCGTGACGTCTTCCCCGTAGGCGAAGGTGAGGAGCGCAGCGGGCCGGGGGTTGCGGCGCAG
>CBINPE010000113.1:0-16651 GCA_966252435.1 uncultured Burkholderiales bacterium
CCAGAGGAATGTCGATGGGCTGTCCCTTCTTCGTCCTCGATGGGTGCAGCGACCACACGCCGCGCTCCAGGTCGAACTCCTCCCATTTCGCCGACAGCAACTCCATCTTCCGCACGCACAGCGCCAGCAGCAGCCGCACCGACAGCTCGTTCACGCGGCCGAAGCGCTCCGACTCACGCATGGCTTCGGCCAGCGCCACCAGCTCGTCGCGGTTCAGCCAGCGTTGCCGTGAGGACTCCGTGCCGCCCGCGTCGGAAATCTCGAACCCGGCCACCGGATTGACCTCCGTCCACCGGCGCTTCACCGCGAAATGAAACATCCGGAACAGGTAGCGCAGCACGTCATTGGCCACCGTGGGCGCGCCGGCATCGGTGACGCGGGTCAGCACCTTGTCGATGTGCGAGGGACGGACCGCCGCGATGGCCAGCTTGCCGATCACCGGATCGATATGCCGGCGGATCACGCGCAGCACCACCTCGGGATGCTTGTAGGTCTTGGCGATGTGCCGCTCGTGCCAGGCCAGTGCCAGTGCCGACACATCGGTCTGCTCCAAAGCCTTCTGCCGTTCTGCGCGCTTCTCGGCCGCCACGTCCATCCCGAGCTGGATGCGAGCCCGGTCCTGGCGGGCCAGCTCGCGGGCATCCTTGAGAGAGATGTCGGGGTAGCGGCCGAGGACCTTCTCCCGGCTGGCACCGGCGTGCCGATAGCGCAGGATCCAGGACGCTTGGCCCTTCATCGATCCGGCGGCGCTGGCGACGAAAGTCAGCCCTGCGCCAATGCTTTTGTCCACACGCCCGGCACCCAGCCAGGCCTTCAAAGTCTTGTCGGTGATGCGTTCAGCAAACCCAGTCATGGTGCGGCTTCCCCAGCGATTCGTGAAGGAACCTGTGGGGTAAAAATTCGGGCGCTGTCCCGATTGCCGTGGGGGCAGCGATTTACCCCACATTTACCCCACAGAGATCCCGCGCTACGCCAAGACTGTCCGACACCGCCTGAAACCGAGCCACCAACTAAGCGCCTGATTTTTCAGGCCTTTCCTGCTTGACTCAAGCTTCCCTGAGCCCCCCTGAAACCTCACTCCAAGTTCTGCACCTGCTCCCGCAGCTGCTCGATCAGCACCTTCATCTCCACCGAGATGTTCGTCAACTCGATCGAGGCTGCCTTGGAGCCCAGGGTGTTGGCCTCGCGCAGCAGCTCCTGGATCAGGAAGTCCAGCCGCTTGCCCACTTCGCCGCCTTTCTTGAGCAGGCGGGCGATCTCGTCGAGGTGGGCCCGCAGGCGGGCCAGCTCCTCGGCGATGTCCACCCGGATTGCAAAGGCCGCCGCCTCGTTCAGCGCGCGCTCCTGCAGCGCCTCGGCCGCCACGGTCTGGGCCGCGCCACTCAGGTCCAGCGCCTCGCGCCAGCGGACGATGAATTTCTGCTGCTGGCGCTCGATCGCCGCCGGAACCATCGGCTCGGCCTGCTCCGCCAACGCGCGCAGCTTGTCCACCCGGTCCAGCAAGACCGTCACCAGCTTGGCACCCTCGCTCGCACGCGATTCGAGCAGCCCCGCCACCGCCTGGCGGGCTGCCTCCAGCACCACCTCTTCCGCCGGCAACGCCGAGGCGCCCCCAGATCGACACCATTGCAGCGCCTCGTGCACCGACAGCGGGGCAGCCTTGGGCAGCCAGGATTGCACCGCACCCTCCAGCCGCGCCAGGCGGTTCAGCTGCTCCAGGGTCGGCTGAGGCCAGTCACCGTCAGACTCGGATCGGCTGTTCAGCCGCAGTTCCACCTTGCCGCGCTTGAGCGATTTGGCCAGCAGCTCGCGCAGGGCCGGCTCCAGGCCCCGCCACTCCTCGGGCAACCGGAAGACCAGGTCCAGGAATCGGCTGTTCACGGAGCGCAGCTCCACGTGGACGCCAACCCGGGCCGCAGGGGGGGAGCGGGGCGTGGCCACATCGGTCAAAGTCCCGGATTCCGGGGCGGGCGGGTGGTTCAGGGTCGCGCCGGCATAGCCGGTCATGCTGTAGACTGCCATGCAACTTTCGCTCAAGTAAAACGCTGATTATGTCAAAGCCAAAGCCAGCACCGTTGCCGTCAGGCACAGTGGTCGGCGGCTACCAGATCATCAAAAAATTGGCAGCAGGCGGGTTCGGCGTGGTCTACCTGGCTGAAGACGCCGAGCGGCGCCTGATCGCCCTCAAGGAGTACCTGCCGTCCTCCCTGGCTGAGCGTTCCCCTGGCGAACTCACCCCCCGCATCAAGCCCGAGAAGCTGCCCCTGTACCACCTGGGCCTGCGGAGCTTCTTCGAAGAAGGCCGCTCGCTGGCCCAGATCTCCCACCCCAGCGTCGTCTCCGTGCTGAATTTCCTGCGCGAGAACGAAACCGTCTACATGGTGATGAATTACCTCCAGGGCGACACCCTGCAGGATTTCATCGTCACCGCCCGCGACCTCAAGCGCGACAAGGTGTTCCGCGAGTCGTCCATCCGCTCGCTGTTCGACGAGATCCTGCGCGGCCTGCGCATCGTGCACCAGCACAAGATGCTGCACCTGGACATCAAGCCCGCCAACATCTTCATCACCAACGACAACAAGGCCGTGCTGCTCGACTTCGGCGCCGCCCGCGAGGTGCTGAGCAAGGAAGGCAACTTCATCCGCCCGATGTACACCCCCGGCTTCGCCGCCCCCGAGATGTACCGCCGCGATGGCAGCCTCGGTCCCTGGACCGACATCTACGCCATTGGCGCCTGCATCTACGCCTGCATGCAGGGCTATCCGCCCAACGATTCGCCCCAGCGGCTCGAGAAGGACCGCCTCGCACTGAGCCTGTCCAGGCTGCGCAACGTGTACTCGGACAACCTGATCGAGGTCACCGAGTGGTGCATGTCGCTCGACCCGCTGTCGCGCCCGCAGAGCGTGTTCTCCCTGCAGAAGGAACTGGCCCGCGAAACCGAGCGCCGCTACACCAAGCTCAGCTTCAGCGAACGGCTGAAGCTCCAGCTGGAGAACTTCGGCACCGGCTCCAAGGGGTAGGAAAGGGTCGGAAATCAGCAGACACACAAGGGAACGAAAGAAAACCAAACCAGCAGACCACAGCCACAGGCAGACAGAGAAATGAACCAGTCAGACCAAGGTGCCCCGGGACGCAGTCTCACCCCGGCCCCCGATGCCCATCACCCTGATGCGGCCTTGCCGCCCGGCAGTGGCGGGCAGGGCCGCGCGCGCTGCAACATGGGTGCTGCGGAGGGCCGGCCGCGGCGGCACGCCACGAGTTCGGGTGGCTCATTCCTCAAGTAGAGAAAGAAGCATCGGGAGCTTGCATGCGTTTTTCGGTCTATCAAGTCAGCCGCAAGGGTGGCCGCGAAAAAAACGAGGATCGGCTCGGGTACTGCTACACCCGTGACGCCGGTCTGTTCGCCCTGGCCGACGGCATGGGCGGGCACCCGGAGGGCGAGGTCGCCTCGCAACTGGCCCTGCAGAGCATGGCCGCGATGTTCCAGCGCGACTGCAAGCCCACGCTGCCCGACCCGCTGCGTTTCCTGCACGAGTCGATCATGGCCGGCCACCACCAACTGCTGCGCTACGCCACCCAGAAGGCGCTCATCGACACGCCCCGCACCACCATCGTGGCCTGCCTGCTGCAGGGCAACGCGGCCTACTGGGCGCACTGCGGCGACTCGCGGCTCTACCTGGTGCGCGGCGACAAGCTGATCGCACGCACCCGCGACCATTCCTACTCCGAGCTGCAGGAGACCCTCAGCCACGTCGCCCCGATGGGCGAGCGCTTCAACCGCAACGTGCTGTTCACCTGCCTGGGCAGCCCCGGCAAGCCGGTGGTGGACACGGTCGGGCCGCTGCTGCTGCAGTCGGGCGACCGGCTGCTGCTGTGCTCCGACGGCCTGTGGGGCAACGTCAACGACGCCGCCATCACCGAGGAGCTGTCGCGCAAGACCATCGCCGACGCCGTGCCCGAGCTGGTCGAGCAGGCGCTGCGCCTGGGCGGGCCGAAGTGCGACAACGTCTCGGTGCTGGCGGTCGAGTGGGAGGCCACCGACGAGGTCGACCCGGGCATTTCCACCCAGGCCCTGGGCGAGGAGGTGTTCGCCTCCACCATCCAGGCCAGCCTGCTGGGCGACGTCCACAGCGAACTGGACGACGCCGAGATCGAACGCTCCATCAAGGAGATCAACGAGGCCATCCGGCGCTCGTCAGAACAGAAGAAGCCGTGAGCGGCCCGCCCCGGGCCGCAGGCACCTTTCGAGGATTGACAAGACCATGAACCCTGCTGTTTTCGAGCGCGCCCAGGGGCGCGCCGCCGACGCGCTGCGTCCCGTTTCCCTGCTGCGCGGCTACACCCGCCATGCCGAAGGCTCGGTGCTCGTGTCTTTTGGCGACACCCGCGTGCTGTGCACCGCCTCGGTCGAGGAAAAAGTGCCGCCGCACAAGCGCGGCAGCGGCGAGGGCTGGGTGACGGCCGAGTACGGCATGCTGCCGCGCGCCACCCACACGCGCTCCGACCGCGAGGCCGCGCGCGGCAAGCAGACCGGGCGCACCCAGGAGATCCAGCGCCTCATCGGGCGCTCGCTGCGCTGCGTGGTCGACCTGGCCGCCCTGGGCGAGCGCACCATCTCGCTCGACTGCGACGTGCTGCAGGCCGACGGCGGCACGCGCACGGCGGCCATCACGGGTGCCTATGTGGCGCTGCATGACGCGGTCACCTGGCTGCTGGAGAAGAAGCTGCTGACGGCCTCGCCGCTGCGCGACGCCGTCGCCGCCGTCTCGGTGGGCATCGTGCAGGGCGTGCCGCTGCTCGACCTGGCCTACACCGAGGACTCGGCCTGCGACACGGACATGAACGTGGTCATGACGGGGCAGGGCGGCTTCGTGGAGGTGCAGGGCACCGCCGAGGGCGCGGCCTTCACCCGCGGGGAGATGGACGCCATGCTGGGCCTGGCCGACAAGGGCATCCGCGAGCTGCTGGCGGCCCAGCGCGCCGCGCTGGGGCTGTGAACGTGAGCGCAACGGCTGGCAAGGAAGGGACGATGCGGCTGGTCCTGGCGTCCAACAACGCCCACAAGCTGGCGGAGCTGCAGGCCCTGCTCGGTCCGCTGGGCCTGCAGTTGGTCACGCAGGGCTCGCTGGGCGTGGGCGAGGCCGAGGAGCCCTTCGACACCTTCATCGAGAACGCCCTGGCCAAGGCGCGCCACGCTGCCCACCACACGGGTGGGGCGGCCATCGCCGACGACTCCGGGCTGTGCGTCGACGCCCTGGGCGGCGCGCCCGGCGTGAAGTCGGCGCGCTACGCCACGCTGTTCGGCCAGCCGGCGGGGGACGCGAACAACAACCGCGTCCTGCTCGAGCAGATGCAGGGCCGCCGCGAGCGCCGCGCGCGCTTCGTGTGCGCGCTGGTGGCGGTGCGCTCGGCCAGCGATCCCGAGCCCCTGGTGGCCATGGGCCGCTGGGCGGGCGAGGTGCTGGAGGCCCCGCGGGGCGACGGGGGCTTTGGCTACGATCCCCTGGTGTTCATGCCGGCGCTGGGCCGCAGCGTGGCCGAGCTGGGCGCGGCCCTCAAGAACCAGCACAGCCACCGCGCCCAGGCCACGCGCCAGATGCTGCAACTGATGCGCGAGGCCTGGTTTGCCTGACTTGCCGGGGGTGCGCGTCGAAGCGGCGTCGGTGCAAGGCGAGACGCCCGCCGAGCGCCTGCTGCGCTACATGCGCATGGGCACCCTCACGCTGCCCGCCCTGCCGCCGCTGTCGCTCTACATCCACCTGCCGTGGTGCCTGAAGAAGTGCCCCTACTGCGATTTCAACTCGCACGAGTGGGGCGGGCGGTCGGACCACGCCGGGGCGCGGCCCCCGCAGGACGCCTACATCGACGCCTTGTGCGCCGACCTGGAGGCGGCGCTGCCGCTGGTCTGGGGCCGGCGGGTGCACAGCGTGTTCATCGGCGGCGGCACGCCCAGCCTGTTCGAGCCTGAGGCGGTGGACCGCCTGCTGGGACGCGTGCGCGCGTTGCTGCCGATGGAGCCCGACAGCGAGGTCACCCTCGAGGCCAATCCGGGGACCTTCGAGCGCGAGCGCTTCAAGGCCTACCGGCAGGCGGGCGTGACGCGCCTGTCGGTCGGGGTGCAGAGCTTCGACGACACCCAGCTGCGCGCCCTCGGCCGCGTGCACGACGGGGCCCAGGCGGTGGCGGCGGTGGAGGAGGCGGCGGCCGCCTTCGAGACGTTCAACATCGACCTGATGTACGCCCTGCCGGGCCAGACGCTGGCGGGGTTGGAAGCCGACTTGCGGCAGGCCCTGGCCCTGCAGCCGCCGCACGTCTCGCTCTACCACCTGACCGTGGAGCCCAACACCTTCTTCGCGCGGCATCCCCCCGTGCTGCCCGACGAGGACAGCGCGGCCGAGATGCTCGACCACCTCGTCGCGCGCTTGGCGGGGGCGGGCCTGGCGCGCTACGAGGTATCGGCCTTCGCGCACAGCGAGTCGCACCGCTGCGCACACAACCTCAACTACTGGCATTTTGGCGACTACCTGGGCATCGGCGCCGGGGCGCACAGCAAGCTCAGCTACCCGCACCGGGTGGTGCGGCAGGTGCGGTTCCGCGACCCCGCGGCCTACATGGCGCAGGCGCTCGCGGGGCAGGCGATCGCCCAGGACACCGAGGTGGCCCGCGCCGACCTGCCGTTCGAGTTCATGATGAACGCCCTGCGGCTGAAGGACGGCTTCGCGGCCGAGCTGTTCAGCGAGCGCACCGGGCTGCCCGCGTCCGCCGCGGCTGCCGCGATCGCACAGGCGGTGGACAAGGGCTGGCTGCGGCGCGAGGCCGGCCGGCTCCAGCCGACCGAGCGCGGGTTCGATTTCCTGAACGACGTGGTGGCCCTGTTCCTGCCGGGCTGAGTGGATGGATGGGAATGGAAGCGAGATGACCTTGTCCAGGGATGAGCTGCAAGAAGCCGCCGAGCGCACGCTGGCCCACTACGACCGCAACGCCCAGGCGTTCTGGGAGGGCACGCGCACGCACGACGTGAGTCAGAACATCGACGCGCTGCTGGGGCAGATCGAGGGCCCGGCGCCGTTCACGCTGCTGGATTTCGGCTGCGGCCCGGGACGCGACCTGCGCACCTTCCGCGCGCTCGGCCACCACGCGGTTGGCCTGGAGGGCTCGCCGGCGCTGGCCGCGATGGCGCGCGCGCACAGCGGCTGCGAGGTGCTGGAGCAGAACTTCCTGGCGCTGGCGCTGCCGCACGGGCACTTCGACGGCGTGTTCGCCAACGCCTCGCTGTTCCATGTACCGGGACAGGCGCTGCCGCGGGTGCTGGGCGAGTTGTTCGATGCACTCAAGCCGGGGGGCGTGCTGTTCAGCTCCAACCCGCGGGGTGCGGGGCAGGAAGGGTGGAACGGTGAGCGCTACGGGGTGTTCCACGACTGGCCCCGCTGGCGGGATCAGGTCAGCGCGGCGGGGTTCGAGGCGCTGACCCACTTCTACCGGCCCACCGGGGTGCCGGCCGAGCAGCAGCATTGGCTGGCCAGCGTCTGGCGCAAGCCGCGCGGGTGAGTGAGGGAAGAAGAGAAACGAAACGCTCGCTGACGGCGCACCCTTCAACAGGCTCTCAAGAAATGGCGTCCGAAGCCACGGGATGGGCACTCGATGTGCAGCAGCCCCCACCCCAGCCCTCCCCCAGCGGGGGAGGGAGTCTGCGCCTTCCCCCGCTGGGGGAAGGTTGGGATGGGGGCGCAGCCTTCGAAGATCGCCAGCTGTTCTTGTCCACGCCCTTCGCCGCCAAGCGGATTGCGGTTCAGACCCGGTTCAGCGACATCCCCGCCGTGCTGCGCAGCCGCTCGATCAGGTGCGGCGCGATCTTGGACAAGGGCAGCACCTCGCTGGCCGCTCCCGCGGCGATCGCCTCGCGCGGCATGCCGAAGACCACGCAGGTGGCCTCGTCCTGCACGATGTTGTAGCTGCCGGCGTCGAGCATCTCGCGCATGGCGCTGGCGCCGTCGGCACCCATGCCGGTGAGCATGATGCCCAGGGCGTTCGGCCCCACCACGCGCGCGGCCGAGCGGAACAGCACCTCGACCGAGGGCTTGTGCCGGTTCACGGGGTCGCCGTCCTGCACGCGGGCAATGTAGTTGGCGCCGCTGCGCTCCACGCTCAGGTGGAACCCGCCCGGGGCGACGTAGGCGTGCCCCGGCAGGATGCGCTCGCCGTCCTTGGCCTCGGCCACGCGGATGCGGCACAGCCCGTCCAGCCGCGCCGCATAGCTGCGCGTGAAGCCGGGCGGCATGTGCTGCGTGATGACCACGGCCGGGCAATCGGGCGGCAGGTTGACCAGCACTTCCTTGGTCGCCTCGGTGCCACCGGTGGAGGCACCGATGAAGATGATCTTCTCCGTCGACAGGCGGCCGATGGGGGAGGCCGCGGCCGGCGCCGCCGCGGCAGCACCCGGAGCGGGCGCGGCGGCCGGCAGCACGGTGCGGCGCATCTTGGCCTTGGCCGCGACGCGGACCTTGTCCGTGATGTCCTGGGCCAGCAGCTTCAGGCCGTCGGCCACGCCGATCTTGGGCTTGGCGACGAAGTCCACCGCGCCCAGCTCCAGCGCCCGCAGCGTCACGTCGGCGCCGCGCTCGGTCAGCGTCGACACCATCACCACCGGCATCGGCCGCAGCCGCATCAGCTTGCTCAGGAAGTCGATGCCGTCCATGCGGGGCATCTCCACGTCCAGGGTGATGACGTCGGGGTTGAGGGTGCGGATCATCTCGCGCGCCACCAGCGGGTCGCTGGCGGCGCCGATGCACTCCATGTCGGGCTGGCGGTTGATGATCTCCGTCAGCAGGCTGCGCACCAGGGCGGAATCGTCGACGACGATGACTCGGGTCTTGTTCATGGCGGGTCCTTCTCGTGCATGCGCGCTGCCAGTCGAATCCAGTGCAGCCCGCGCAGGTCAGTACAGCAGCACGGAGCCGCCGCCGGTGCTGCCGGGAACGGCCTTCTGCGCCGCGGCGCGGTCCTGCGCCAGCAGGGCTTCGGTGTTGGTGGCCGCCAGGCGCTTGACCATCGCCTTGCCGCTGGCAGGCAGGAAGCAGACCTTGCGGGGATAGATGTCCAGGACGTCCTTGGAGACCACCGCGATGCGCTCGGTCTTCAGGTAGTCCATCACGAAGGTGGTGTTGCGCTCGCCCACGTTCATGCTGTTCATGCCGCTGATGACCTGCCCGCCGCCGAACACCTTGGCCTCCAGGGTGCTGCGGGTGGCGCCGAGCTTCATCAGCTCGTTGATCAGCAGTTCCATGGCGTACGAGCCGTAGCGGCCCGACTCGCCGGCGCCTTCGGGCAGCATGAAGTGGTTCATGCCGCCGACCCGCGCGACCCGGTCCCACAGGCACGCGGCGATGCACGAGCCCAGGGTGGTCATGATCAGGATGTCTTCGTTGTGCACGAAGTACTCGCCTGGCAGGATCTTGACGGCCTCGTTCTTGAAGTGCGCGTCATAGTAGAAGAAGGAGGCCTCGCCAGGCTTTCGCGGCTGGGCCTTCAGCGACTGCAGCCGCGGCGTGTTGCTGCCCGAGGGCGCCGCCGCCGGGGGGGTGAGCGTCTTTTGGTTCATGTGGTCAAACCCTCACGTACACCGTTTTGCCCCGCAGCTGAAACAGATCCTTGGCGTCGGTGAAATTCTCGGAATGCCCGACGAACAGCAGGCCACCGGGCTTCATGACGCCATGGATGCGCTCCAGCACCTTGCGCTGGGTGGGCGTGTCGAAATAGATCATGACGTTGCGGCAGAACACGAAGTCGAAGGGCTCGCCCAGCGACCAGTGCGCCGACATCAGGTTGTGCGTGCGGAACTCCAGCAGCCGGCCCAGCTCGGGCTTGACGCGGATCATCCCGCTGTTGTCGCCCTTGCCGCGCAGGAAGTGGCGGCGCAGCCGCTCGGGGGTCAGGCCCCGTGCCTCGGCCGAATACACGCCCCGGCTGGCGGTGGCCAGCACCTTGGTGTCGATGTCGCTGCACATGATCCGGACCTTGGCCTGCGGGCCCAGGGTCTCGATCACCGTCATGGCCAGGGAATACGGCTCCTCGCCGGTGGATGCTGCATTGCACCAGATCCGCACCGTCTGCCCGCCCAGGGGCGCCAGGGCCTGGGCCAGTTCCTGGAAGTGGTGTTCCTCGCGGAAGAAGGAGGTCAGGTTGGTGGTCAGGCAGTTGATGAATTCCTGCCACTCGAGCTCGCCCTGCGCGCCCTGGGCGCTTTGCAGCATGCCCAGGTAGCTGGCGAACGACGTGTGACCTGTTTCACGCAGGCGGCGAGACAGCCGGCTGTACACCATGGCCTGCTTGCCGGCGTGCAGGTTGATCCCCGCGCGCTCGTAGATAAGCGTGCGCACACGATCGAAATCGGCCGTGGAGAAGGGGAACTCCTGCGCATTGGGATCGGACAACGCATCACCTCGTGAAGTCGCGGTCGAAGGGGGGGACGGCATGGCAAGGCTCATCGTTTCTCCAGTTGGCTGCGCAAAGTCGCGCTCTTGCCGCGTCCGCAGAGCTGTCTCGCCGAAGGTGAAGTCATCCCGGCCAACCGCGAGGCAGTGTCTGTTTATCGGCTGCAGTGTGGCCGTCCTGAAGCCCTCCAATGGCCCGAGTTGATCGGAGAACGCCCGCTTTTTTCAAATCTGTCGCGGAGTGGGGGTGAATAAACTTCCCTCCAGCCGGACCCGGTGCGCCCTGCCTTTGCTTTGACGTCGATCGATCATCGAAGGTGGCTGGGGCGTGACTCGACCCACGGGCCGTTCCTCTTGACCTTGAATCGAGATGGCTTGTCCATCCCTGGGAATGCATTGCCGCCTGCTGGAACCGTGATGACCGACCTTCAACTGGGCCCCTCATTGCAGCTGCTGACGCAGGCTGGGTTCGTCTTCCCCCCGGGTTTGGTGGAAGGCAGCCAGCCCTGGCTGCAGGCCCTGATCGACGGTCTGTGCGATCTTTCCAGCCGCGATGCCCTGACGGGCCAGGCCAACCGGCGCCAGTTCGAGCTGGCGCTGGCGCGCGAGATCGACCGGGTGGCCCGCGCCGGCGAGCCGGCCCTGGTGCTGATGGCCGACATCGACCATTTCAAGAAGATCAACGACACGCATGGCCATTCCGCCGGCGACCTGGTGCTCAAGGCGGTGGCCAAGGTGCTGCAGGACTGCGTGCGGCCGATGGACACCGTGGCGCGCTTCGGCGGCGAGGAGTTCGCGATCATCCTGCCCAACTGCCCGCCCACGTTCGCGCAGGCGGTGGCCGAGCGCATCCGGGCCAAGGTGCAGGCCCTGAAGGTGACGGTGGCGCCGGGGCTGGACCTTGCCGTCACCATCAGTCTCGGCGGGGCTTTCGCGCCGCAGTGGGTCCGCTCCTCGGCACCGCTGTGGATCGAGCGCGCCGACCAACAGCTGTATCGCGCCAAGGCGGAGGGCCGCAACCGCGCCTGCCTTGAGCAACCCCCCCTGCTGCAGGTCAGTGCCGAGGAAAAAGGCCTGCTGCTGGGCACCCTACTGCAGTTCGAGGACCCCGAATGAGCACGGCACCCGTTTCCCTGTTCCCCGCCGCCGCGGCCTCTCCCGTGCCGGAAGGGGCGAGGGCGCGCATCACCGCCATCACCAGCGGCAAGGGTGGCGTGGGCAAGACCTTCCTGGCGGCCAACCTGGCCTCGGCGCTGGCGCGGCGCGGGGAAAAAGTCCTGGTGCTGGACGCTGACCTGGGCCTGGCCAACCTGGACGTGGTGCTCAACCTGTTTCCCAAGATCACGCTGCACGACGTCTTCACGGGCAAGGCCGAGTTGAACGACGCGATCCTGCCGGCCCCCGGGGGGTTCTCGGTGATGCTGGCCGGCTCGGGGCTGGTCGAGTATTCACGGCTGACCGCCGACATCCGCGAGCAGCTGCTGGCGGTGATCCAGCAGGTGGCGCCGCGCTTCGACCGCATCCTGCTGGACACGGGGGCGGGCATCTCGGACGTGGTGCTGTATGCGGTGTCGCTGGCCGACTCGGTGCTGATCGTGGCCACGCCCGAGCCCACCTCGCTGACCGACGCCTACGCCACCATCAAGGTGCTGGCGGCCCAGCAGAACCGCCGTCTCATCAAGCTGGTGGTGAACCAGGTGAACCGGGTCGGCGAAGGGCGGGTCATCCGCGGCCAGCTGCAGCAGGTGGTGGACCGCTTCGTCAGCCCCAGCCTGCTGCCGGAAGCGGGGATGCCGGCGGGTGTCAGGCTCGACCTGATGGGTGAGATTCCGATCGACCTGGCGGTGCGGGAGGCGGTGCAGAAGCGCCAGCTGCTGATGGAGTGGATGCCCGGGTGCGATGCGGCCAAGGGGATCCGGGGGGTGGCGGAGAAGTTGGCGCCCTGACCTCCGTCGGGGGCCGTGCTTCGCGCAACCCCCGGCCGGCTGCGCTTCGCGGAAGCTTACTGGCTCACTTCGGGCACTTGTCGAATTCCGCGGCCCGTTTGTCGTAGTCGAGGCAGAAATCTGCCTTGCCGGAGGCGGACTTCAGGGCCTGGCCCTTGAAGCTGGCATTGATGACCTTGCTCTGGGTGATGTCGAGCCGGTCGTTGGCACAGGCCTTGAGGGCCGCGGCCTGGCAGGCCTCGGGCGTGGCCGCCTCGACCTGCTTGACGCAGGAGGCCTTGCCGTCGCACTTGGAGAAGCTCTCAGCTTCCTTGCCCGGGCAGGCCGTGCGCGTGTAGCTCACCGCGCAGTCGCCCTTGCCCTGCGCCGAAGCCGGCGCCCAGGCGGCGCACAGCGCCAGACCCAGGGCCAGGGATTGCCATGCCTTGTGGAGCTGCTTGTTCGTCAGCGTCATCTTGGTGTCGTTCCTTGTTGTCGATGTGTTGCGGATGACGTCCGGGCCGCAGGAAAGCGCCGCCGGGTGCGTCGTCGGTACAGCCCATGTCCTTCGGCCAAAACAAAACGCCCGCAGCCGTGACTGCGGGCGTGCGAAGGACGGGCGCATCCTGCACGGTCCATGTGACGGCGCCGTGACAGCCTGGCAGGCCCTGCGGAGCCTGGGGTCGGCCGCTCAGCCCACCGTGAGGTGGGCCAGCGGTGGCGCCGCCAGGGAGGGCAGGAACTCGACCAGGGTGTACTCGGCGATGCCCTCGCGGTGGAAGGGGTCCTGGCGGATGATGGCTTCGACGTCGGAGCGGCTGTCGGCCTGCGCCAGGATGACGCCGCCCGTGCGCGGCTCCTTGCGGCCCGACAGCAGGAAGTGGCCGGCCGCATAGTGGCGCTCAAGGAAGGCCCGGTGTTCCGCAACGAAGCGGTCGACGTCGGACAGGGGCTTCTTGTAGTTCAGGAGAATGAGGAACATGGCGGGTGGCGTGAAGAGGGACTGCGCGAAATTAGCACGCTGCCCGGTCAAGGCGGGGAGGGCACCAGCCAGTCGCGCGGGGCCCCCTGGTCGCACTTGCGGCAGGCCAGGACCCGGCCCAGGGCACCACGGCGCCCCTCGGTGGTCGTGGTCCAGGGACGGTTGATCCATGGTGGGTCGTGCCGCACGTGCTGGTTGTGCCCGCAGGCCAGCTCGGCCACCCAGTGCTGCTCGTCATCCAGGTGGAAACCGACGATGGGCTGGTCCATCAGCGAGCACCTGGCGCAGCTTTCCCGCGCTTGACCGGCGTCCGTTTCTTCGCCGCGGCGCGCTTGGCCACCCCGAGGGCCTCCCGGGCGAGGGCGGTCAGCGCCGCGCTGTCTTCGAGGAGGTCGGCGGGAACGGTGTGGTACTTGCGCACCTGCACGCGCTTGTGGGCCGTGTCGTAGGTAAAGCAAGTGCTGCCCAGCTTCTCGTAGGCCGGGCGGGTCGTGTCGTCGACGACGAAGTACAGGGTGTTGCCCATCAGCATGCCGAACTGCGTCCCGTCGAGGACCAGGCCGGTGCCGCCGAAGAAGCGCGTGCGCCTGAGGCCGTCCAGCGCCGAGAGCTGGTCGGCAATGAAGTCGGCGAAGGGCGATGAAGCGTTGGTGGCCATGGCGTGGTCCCCGCTCAGGCCTTCAGCAGTACCACCAGCGCTCCATGGCCCCCTTCGGTGGCGCGGGCCTGCACGAAGGCGATCACTTCTTCCTTCTGGACCAGCCAGCGCTTGACCTTGTCCTTCAGCACCGGCGTGCGGCCCGGCGAGCCATGGCCCTTGCCGTGCACGACCCGCACGCAGCGCAGCCGCTGCTGCACCGCGGCCTTGAAGAACCGGTTCAGGGCCTCCCGGGCTTCGTCGCGCCGCAGGCCATGCAGGTCGAGCTGGGCCTGGATGGACCACACGCCCCGGCGCAGGCGCCGCAGCACGTCAGGGCCGACGTCGGGACGGCGGAAGGACAGGGCCTCGTCGGTCTCCAGCAGGGCCTCCACGTCCATCTCGTCGGACAGGGCCTGCACCAGCGCGGCGGCTTCGTCCTTCTCGCGCTGCAAGGGACGTGGCTGGGGGCGCGGCCGGTCGTGCAGGGTTGCGCGGTGCTGCTGGTGACCGCGCCGCAGCGGCTGGACCGGGCCCACGAAGAGCGCGAACAGGCGCCGCTCGCGCTCCTCCTGCGCCGCCTGCGCGCGCGCCGCGGCCTGCGCCCGCTCGGCCTCGGCCAGGCGGGCCTTCAGCTCGGCCAGGGATTGCAGCCCCGCCCCTGCCGCAGGCCGGGTCGGGGTCATGAAGGTGCCGCGGCGGCGTTGTCGTTGTTTCATCAAGGCACTGTCCATCGATCCACCAGCCAATCAACCATCCATCAGCCAAACCAGCCGTCACATCCAGCCCCGCTCCGCGAAGGAGACCACCTCACGCTCGCCCACCACGAAGTGGTCCAGCACCTGCACGTCGACCAGTTCGAGGGCGGATTGCAGGCGCTGGGTCAGGTGCCGGTCGGCACCCGAAGGCTCGGCATGGCCGGAGGGATGGTTGTGCACCAGGATCACCGCGCTGGCATTCAGGGCCAGGGCCCGCTTGACCACCTCGCGCGGATAGACGCTGGTGTGCGCAATGCTGCCACGAAACATCTCCTCCCACCGCAGCAGCTGGTGCTGGGTGTCGAGGAACAGCACGCAGAAGACCTCGTGGGGCCGCCGGGCCAGTTGCAGGTGGACGTAGGCCTTGGCCTGCTCGAGCGAGGACAGCACGGAACGCCGCTGGAGCTGCCCCGCCAGGGACCGCCGCGCCAGCTCCAGCACCGCCGAGACCACGGCGCGCTTGGCCGAGCCCAGGCCCTTGACGGCGGGCAGGCTGCCGGGGGAGCCCAGCAGCCCCGCCAGGCCACCGCCCCGGTCCAGCAGTTGCTGGGCCAGCTGCAGCACGGGCGTGCCCCGGCAGCCGGTGCCCAGCAGCAGGGCGATGAGTTCGGCGTCGGCCAGGGCGGCGGGGCCCTGGCTCAGCAGTTTTTCCCGCGGGCGCAGGGCGGTGGGCAGGTCTTTCATGGCAGCGGTCGGAGGCGGCGGAGAAGGCAGGGACAGGTCGGCTTCGATTGTGGCCAGGCCCGCGCAGCGCCCGCCCCCTAAAATCGGGGCCAAACCGCCTTTTTCCCCTGTCTTCCCCTCTTACCACCCAAGGATCGCTGTGAGCGCCATTCACGCCGGATCATTCCTGACCCTGCACTACCGCCTCGCCGGCCCGGACGGGCGCGACGTCATCAACACCTTCGACGACAAGCCCGCCACGCTGTCGCTGGGCACGGGCGAACTGGCGCCTGCCATGGAGCAGCGCCTGATCGGCCTGAGCGAGGGCGCCCGGGCTGTCTTCGAACTGGCGCCTGGCGAAGCCTTCGGGCCGCGCAACCCGGAGATGCTCCAGCGCGTCAAGCGCTCCCTGCTCGAGCAGTTCGGCGAGCCCGGCGAGGACTATGCCGTGGGCGACGTGGTCCAGTTCCCCACACCGGACGGGCAGGGCGCCTACGCTGGCGCAGTGCGCGAGGTCGGCAGCGACTGGCTGCTGTTCGACTTCAACCATCCCCTGGCAGGCAAGCCGGTGACCTTCGAAGTGCACGTGATCGGAGTGCTGTGACCATGACGACCCCGAACCCGACCCCGACGAGCGCGCCCGTGCAGGACGTGGTGCTGGCCGAGCCGCGGGGCTTCTGCGCCGGGGTGGACCGCGCCATCGAGATCGTGGAGCGCGCCCTCAAGCGCTTCGGCGCGCCCATCTACGTGCGCCACGAGATCGTGCACAACACCTACGTCGTCGAGGACCTGCGTACGCGCGGCGCCATCTTCATCGAGGACCTGGACGAGGTCCCCGCGGGCGCCACGCTGGTGTTCAGCGCCCACGGCGTGCCGCAGGTGGTGCGCCAGCAGGCCGCGCAGCGCGGCTTCCAGGTGTTCGACGCGACCTGCCCGCTGGTCACCAAGGTGCACGTCGAGGTGGCCAAGCTGCACCGCGAGGGCTTCGAGTTCATCATGATCGGCCACAAGGGGCACCCCGAGGTCGAGGGCACCATGGGCCAGCTGACCGAGGGCATCCACCTCGTGGAGGACGTGGCCGACGTGGCGCGCGTCACCCTGGCGCAGGAGGAGAAGGTGGCGGTGGTCACGCAGACCACGCTGTCGGTGGATGACGCGGCCGAGATCCTGGCCGCCGTGAAGCAGCGCTTTCCCGCGGTGCGCGAGCCCAAGCAGCAGGACATCTGCTACGCCACGCAGAACCGGCAGGACGCCGT
>CBINPE010000114.1:0-16629 GCA_966252435.1 uncultured Burkholderiales bacterium
GCTGTGTGCACCGCGGGCGGCGAAAGGCGTGGACCCGACGCCGGGGCGCGCGGCGAACGCCGCGCCCCCATCCCCACCGTCCCCCAGCGGGGGAAGGCGGACTCCCTCCCCCGCTGGGGGTGGGCGGGGGTGGGGGCTGCTGCGCACCGAGGGCCAATCCCCGTGGTCCCAGGCACTTCTCGAGCGCTCGTCGAAGCATACGCAGGCAATGAGCACGCTTCGACAAACTCAGCGCGAACAGGGAGGCGGGAGAGAGAAGGCTCGCTGACCTCCGCCCTTCTTCAACAACCTCAGGGGGACTTCCTGGTCGGATCGGTACCGCTGGTGCCGCCACCACCACCCGGCCCCTGGCCGCCTCCCGTCAGCGGCGAGCCGGACTCGGTACCCGTGCCGCGACTGCCCGCCCCGCCCACCGAAGGTGCCTGCGACTTGCGGCCGGCGGCCAGCGGCGGCAATTTCGGCGGGGTGAGCCGAGGCCGCGGCGCCACCGGCGGCTGGGCGGCGTAGTAGGCCGCGACCGCCGCGACGTCCGCGTCGCTCAGCCTCGCGGCGATGGCCGTCATCTGGCCGCTGGGGTCGGTCTTGCGGCGGCCGGATTTCCATTCGACCAATGCCGCGCCAAGGTAGTTGGCCGGCTGGGCGGCCAGGTAGGGCAAGGCCGGCGGCTCGCCGCTGCCGCCCGGGCCGTGGCAGTTGGCGCAGGCCTGCAGCTGGACGCTGTCCTCGCCCACCGTGGCCAGCACCGCACCGCGGGCCAGCGCCGCGTCACCAGCCGGCGCCGATGCTGCTGGGGCTGCCGACGCCGACGCGGGCTGCGCAGGCGCCAAGGCGGCGTAATGCGCCGCGATCGCTTCGGTCTGGGCGCGGGTCAGCGCCTTGGCGATCGGCGTCATGACGGGGCTGGGCCGGCTGCCGTCGGCAAAGCTGCGCATCTGCCGCGCCAGGTACTTCTGCGACTGCGCGGCCAGGCGCGGAAACCCCGCGGCCGCGTTGCCCTCCCCTTGCGCGCCGTGACAGCTCGCGCAGGCCGGCACCGACCGCGCCGGCACGCCGCGCGCCGCCAGCGCCGGGGCCGACGGGCCCGCGCTTGAAGGCCCCGCCGGCTCGGCCCGTGGGGCTGCGGCGCTGGCCGCCAGCAGCAGCGCCAGGGTGGCAACGCGCACAGCCCGCTGGCTGGGAGGGGGATCGGCGCACATCATCACCCCCGCCTCCCTGCACCATGCACCAGCGGCCCCGGCGAAGCCAGGTAGTGATTGACGATCGCATCGGCCGCCCAGTACGCCAGCGCCCCGACGGTGTCGGTCGGGTTGTAGGAGGCGTTCTGCGGAAAGTTCGAGGCCCCGATCACGAACACGTTCGGGACGTCCCAGCTCTGCAGGTAGCGGTTGACCACGCTGGTTTCCGGATCCATCCCCATCACGGTGCCCCCCGTGTTGTGGGTGGTCTGGTACTGGGTGGTGGTGTAGGGCCCCTGCCGCGCCGAGCCGGCGACCTGCAAGCCGCCCATCGCGCGGCCGATCTGCAGGGCGCGGCTGGTGACGTACTTCGACAGGCGCAGGTCGTTCTCCGGGAAATCGAAGGTGATGCGCAGCAGCGGCAGGCCCCAGGCATCGCGGTAGGTGGGGTCCAGGTCCAGGTAGTTGCCGCGGTGGGCCATCGAACTGCCGTGCACCGTCAGCGCGCAGGTGTGGTTGTAGTGGCGTACCACGGCCTGCTTCCACTTCGATCCCCAGGCGGGCGTGCCGGGCGGCGTCGGGTGGAACTCGATCGGCCGGCCGTGCGACATCACCTCGCCGATGTAGGCGCCCCCGATGAAGCCGAGCGGCCCGTGGTCGAAGTTGTCGCTGACGAAATCGGCGATGACGGTGCCGTTCGCCCCCGAGCGCATGAAGGGGTTGATGTGCGTCTTCTGGTCGAAGAACACCTGCACCGCGCTCATCGTCTGGTAGGCGTAGTTGCGCCCGACGGTGCCGCGGCCCGAGTGCGGGTCGTACGGCTTGCCGATGCCTGACAGCAGCAGCAGGCGCACGTTGTTGAGCGCGAACGCGCCGACGATGACGAGCTGGGCCGGCTGCTCGAACTCGCGCCCGGCAGCGTCGACGTAGGTCACGCCGGTGGCGCGCTTGCGGTCGGCCGAGAGGTTGATGCGCAGCACCTGGCACTGGGTGCGCAGGGTGAAGCGCGGCTCCTTCAGCAGGACCGGCAGCAGCACCGTCTGGGGCGATGACTTGGCGTAGTGCTCGCAGCCGTAGCGCTCGCAGAAGCCGCAGAACATGCAGGCCCGCAGGATCTGCCCCTCGGGGTTGCGGTAGGTCTCGCTCAGGTTCGACGAGGGCTGCGGGAAGGGGTGGTAGCCCAGGCCCGCGGCAGCCTTGCGGAACAGCGCCGAGCCGTAGGGCTCCTTCATCGGCGGCGTGGGGTAGGCGCGCGAGCGCGGGTCTTCGAAGGGATTGCCGCCCTCGATCCGCTTGCCGTTGACGTTGCCGGCCAGCCCGCTGGTGCCGAGCAGGTACTCGAAGCGGTCGTAGTGACGCTCCAGCTCCGCGGCGGTCACGCCCCAGTCCTGCGGCTGGATCTCGTCGCGGATGAAGTCGGCGCCGTAGCGCTCGAGGGTGCGGCTTTTCAGCTGGAAGTCCGAATCCTGGAAGCGGTAGGTCTGGCCGTTCCAGTGCACCATCGCGCCGCCGAGCCCGGTGCCGGGCAGGAAGCTCTCCCAGCGCCGGATCGGCAGCGCCGTCTCGCTGACGTGGTTGCGGAAGGTGACGGCCTCGCGGGTGTTGTCCTGCATCAGCGCCTTGCGCACCGAGTAGCGCAGCTCGTCGTGCATCGCCGGGCCCTGGAAGTCCGGCACGGTGGCCTGCGGCCGGCCGCGCTCGATCCCGACCACCTTGAGACCGGCCCGGGTCAGCTCCCGGGCCAGCACCGTGCCGACCAGCCCGACCCCCAGCACGACGGCGTCCGTCTCAGGCAGCCGCTCAGCCATGGTGGGCCTCCGCCGGGATGGCCGGTTGGGCGCCGTGCGACGCGGAGAGGTCGGGATGGATGTGGATGACGCCGCGGCCGTTGTCCGCCAGGCTCACCGGGGGGCCATCGAACGGGACGTTGTGCTGGTCGATGAGGTGGTAGTAGTTGGCGTAGGCGCCGGGGAAGCCGATCGCTCTCCAGCCGACCATGCCGCGGTTGCCGCCGTAGACGGGGTCACCGAAGTAGCCCTCGATCGTCAACGCCCACAGCGACTCGAAGAACACCGGGGCGGGCACGCCGCCGAGGTCGTCGTGGCCGGTCTGCAGCCCGCGCAGCCACTCGTCCTGGGCGGCGGCGGGCTGGCGTGCGAAGGGCGGGCCGTTGCCGGCGGCTTCTTTCTGGCGCAAGGCGGCCAGCGCGGTGCGGAACAGCTCCGCGGGCGTGTAGGGCAGTTGGTAGCCCTGCTCCGGCGTGCCGGCGATCCAGGGCCCGCTGCGGTAGAGCCGCTCGCCGGCCCCCCAGGCGCCGGCGAGCTGGCGGTCGATGAAGAACGGCACCCCGGCCTCGATCGCCCCGGGTCCGGTCTCGTCCGCAGGGATCAGGCGCGCCACGGCGGCCTCGATGAATGCGGCCTCCTCCGGGTTGAAGAACAGGTAGACGTCCTTGCCGGCAGGCGGGGCGTTGCGCGCGGCCCTGTCGGCAGGGTGCCCCTGGGGCCGGGCGGGCTGCGCTGCAGTGGCCGTGCCCGTGGCGGCGGCGGCCGCGGCCACGCCGGCCGAGCGGAGGAAGAAAAGCCGGCGCGAGGGATCGATCTTCGTGCGGCTCATTGGGCGGGTGCTCCGGCCACCAGCCAGTCGACGATCGACTTCAGCTCGGCGTCGCTGACACCGGGATTGGGCGGCATCGCGACCTGCCCCCAGACACCCACGCTGCCGCCCTTGATCTTGCTCGCCAGGTAGGTTGCCTCATCCCGCTGGCCCTTGTATTTCTTGGCCACGTCCTGGTAGGCCGGCCCGACCAGCTTGCGGTCCACGGCATGGCAGGTCAGGCAGGCGTTCTTGGTCAACGCCGGCTGGACCGCCGCGTAGGTGGGTGCCGCGGCCTGGGCCGAGGCCGTGCACAGCCCGAGGGCTGCCCAGACGAAAGGGTTGTTGCGCATCGCGTGCTCCAGAGCGGGGAGGTTTCAACGGACCGGCGTGGACGGCGAGGAGCCGCCGTGCCGATGCCAATGAACATCCCCAGGGCAACTGGAGTTCCCGTGGCTGCGGGAGGGCTTGGCGCGAGATCCGGCAAAGCTTGGATCACGGCCGGTAAAAAGGGCTCAGACCAACCGGCCCATGTCGGGGTGCCCGCCCGGCGTGATCCACCTTACTTCGCCTTGCTGCCGTGTTGTTGTATCCACGCGGTGCTTTGCGCTGCCAGCGCCGCCGAATCAACCACCACCACGACGGGGCAGTCCTCATCCGCCGTCCTGCCGGGCGGTTTGCCGAAGTTGAACGCGAACTGCAGCGCCTCTTCCAGCGTTTCGCCGGGATGGCTGGTAGTCACGAGGGAGAAGGGCAGCGGATCACCCAGCTCTGGCAGGAAGGCCGCGTAGTCGAACGTTTCTTCCATCTCGGAGGCCCCCGGTCCCCAGGCGCAGACGTAGCAGGCGCCCGCTTCCAGCCATGCGCGGGCCGTCTCGACCCGCGGCAGTTGCGCAGGGTGGTCGCTGGCCATGACCAGCAGATACGGCTGGGCCGAGGTCAGGGCGAGGGGCGCGCAACTCCAGAGTGCTTCCACACGGACGACCGCGGCGAGGCGGCCGGTGCCTGGATGCTTCAACGAGGCTTCGATGGTGTGGGGCTTGTGCATGGCGACGGACTCAAACCTTTCTTCGCTGGTGCTTGAAAAACGCGTCGTGGGGATGCGGTTCACGCGACGCCATGTCCTGCATGTGCTTCTTCTGCGCCTGCCGGGCTGCCCGCCGCGCCTGGCGGCATGCCGCACAGCGGCTGGCCCCGGCATAGATGGGAATGCGGTAGTCCTCGTACCAGGCTTGCTGCTCGTCCTTGCTGAAGACGAACCCGACCCCGCACGCCACGCACCGCTGCTGCTTGTCCTCGTACCAGAAGAGCGGCCCGTAGCTGTTGTGCGGCTGATGCCGGGACCAATCCGCGGGGATGGCGCCGGCCGGCATGCGCGCCATCATCCAGGCATAGTATTCCGGCGTGCTGAACCGCGGCCAATGGGCAGGCAGCGTCCACTGGCCGTCCACCCTGTCTGGACTTCGAGCCTGGGCGGCTTGTCTGGCAGAGCGGCGGGTCATGTGGAAGGGGTCCGTCCTGGGCGGTGTGCGTGCTCACCGCGGATTGGAAAAAAGCGCTTCCCGGAGCGGCTCCGCCGCTGAGCGCCGTTGAATCGGCGGCTCGTGGCTTTATCGGTCAGTCCGGCATTCGCGCACAAGCGTACCCGAGCGCGACCCATCCGGCCAATCGTTTCCCGCCGTGGCGCGCATACCCAATTTCACGTTCCGGGCTCTGTCCTGCCCTGTTCAGCTCATCGGCCAGGCGGGCAAGGCCTCGCGCCGGCGCTTCCACTCGTCTGGTATGGCATCGCTGCCGGTGAAGGAGGCCACCACGCCGCCCACGATGGCACAGACCGTGTCCCGGTCCCCGCCGGCGCTCACGGCCAGCCAGAGCGCTTGCGGGTAATCGTTCAAGTGCTGGCCACAGCACCAGAGTGCCAGCGGCACCGTGTCCTGGGCCGACATCCCCGTGCCGTTGCCCAGGATTGAGACGGCGAACTGGAGCGAGTCGGCCTTGGGGATGCCCTGCGCCCGGTGCAACTTGGACCGCACCTCACTCTGGGGCAGGCGCGCGATCACGCGGGAGAGGAATTCCTCGAAGCCCGGACGTTGCCCCTCGGCCCTGGCGCCGGCCGCCACCGCCGCAGCGACGGCCACGGCGACCGCGCCCACTATGCCTTCCGGATGGGCATGGGTGACCTCTGCCGACCGCTCGGCCTGCTCGATGACCATGTCCAGGTCTTGCGCGAAATACGCCCCGATGGGCGCGGCGCGCATGGCGGCGCCATTGCCCCAGGAGCCCTGTCCCTCGAACGCGCTGGAGGCCACGTCGCGCCAGTGCTCCCCGTCACGGATCCGCGCCAGCACCCGGTGCATGGCCGGCCCGTACGCGCGCTCGAAGTCGTAGTGATGCGCCAGGCTGTCGGCCAGCGCCCCTTGCTCGATGCGCCCATGCCTGGCCAGGATCGACACGACAGACAGTGCCATCTCCGTGTCATCCGTGAAGTACCAGGGGGCGTCGGGCAAACGCCGGTGAGCGATGGTCTCGTCCGAAGCCTCGGGTTGGAAGAAGCATTGCCCGAAAGCATCGCCCACCGAAAGGCCCTCGAGCGCATGGAGAGCGTCAGGCAATGAATTCATGCGGCCGCCTCTCCTCCATTCACAACCAGGAAGTGTCTGTATTCAGCGCTCATCGTCTTGCCTCAACTCTCTCTGTCTCTTTGCTTCCTGGCCCCTTGCCGCTTGCACCAGTATTCGATGGCGTCCTTGTTTTGACGCTCGCGGGCCAGGCGGCAGTTTTCTGAAACTTTCGCTCGGGCGTCCTTCGGCTGTTCGACTGGCCCGCCCCAGGCGACGGTGACGGCAGTAACCGACAGCCCGACGCCGATCATCCAGGTGACGATGTTCTTCATGGGGCAGCCGCGCCTAGCGAAACACCCACCACCACCGAAGCGCGGCGCGCCAAAACCGGTCGCCGTACTGTGAGGCCAACGCCGCGCACACCACCGGGCACCCCACCAACAGGCAGCCCGTGGCCAGCGTCCCCAAGGGGCCCCAGCGGAACCACAGGCAGCCGGCCACGAGCAGCCCGAGCAAGGCGCCGCAGACCCTCCTCACGCTGGCTTCGAGGGCATCCGGCTGGGGGTCGATGAGAAACAAAGGCTCGTCTTTGGGCATGTGGGAATTCCGGCGTCTGGGCGGAAGCATAGATGAGCCCGGTGAGGTGGGGCACCGCTTCCCACTGCCAGCCCGTTCGCCCTGAGCGACGTGTTCGCCGGCGGGCGGCAAAAGGCTTGGCAGAAAACAAGGGAGCTCCCTGCGAAGGCCGCGCCCCCATCCCAACCTCCCCAGCGGGGAAAGGTGCGGACTCCCTCCCCCGCTGGGGGAGGGCTGGGGTGGGGGCTGCGGCTCGCCAGGGTCCAATCCCGTGGCCCCAAGGCGATGTTTCTTGAGAATTGCGCAAGTCCTCATCGGCATGCCGACCCCAGGAAGTGCGCCCCATCCCCGCACAATGACTGCATGTTCCATGACCTGAACCTCTCGCCTTCCTCCCCGATCCATGCCGTCCTCGTCACCGTCGGCACGCTGGGCGACCTGCATCCTTTCCTGCGCGTGGCCCGCGCCCTGCAGGCCCGCGGCCACCGTGTGACCCTGCTGGCTCCCGCGCCGCACAGGCCGCACGTCGCCCAGGCCGGCATCCCCTTCCACCCGCTCGGCACGACGGAAGCCTACGCGGCCACGCTCGCCGACCCCGACCTCTGGCATCCGCGCAAGGCATTCGGCGTGGTGTGGCGCAGCATGTCCCGCTTCCTGGAGCCCGTCCCGGCGTTCGTGGTCTCGCTGCCTCCGACCGAGCGCTGCCTCCTTGTCGCGCACCCGTTGGCCCTGCCGTTTGCCGCGCTCGCGCGGGCCGCGCGACCCGGCACCCGCATCGTGGCCGCCTACCTCGCGCCCGCCAACCTGCGCACCTGCCACGACCCCCTCATGATGGGGCCCCTGCGGATACCGACGTGGTTCCCCCAGGCCTGGCGCCGCTGGCTCTGGGACCGCGTCGACACCCGCATGCTCGACCCCGTGTCGCTGCCCAGCCTGAATGCGCTGCGGCACGCTCAGGGCCTGCCGCCCGTGCGGCACTTCGTCGAGCACATGAATTCCGTCGCCGACCTCTCCGTGACGTTCTTTCCCGAGTGGTTCGCGCCCAGCCAGCCCGACTGGCCGCGCCCCCTGCACCGTGGTGAATTCCCGCTGTACGACCCCGCGGAAAACGCCCCGCTCCCCGAGGCGCTGGCGCGGTTCCTGGCCGCCGGGGACGCCCCCATCGTCTTCACGCCGGGCACCGGTCATCGGCACGCGGCGGACTATTTCCTGGAGGCCCTGGAGGCCGTCCGACGCCTGGAACGCCGGGCGATCTTCCTGACGCCCGAACGAAGCCAGATCGCCGCCGTCCTGCCGGATCACGTGCTCTGGCAGTCGTATGCCCCCCTGCGCCATGTGCTGCCGCGTGCCGCTGCGCTGGTGCACCACGGCGGCATCGGCACGACCGCCGAAGCCCTGCGCGCCGGCGTGCCCCAGCTGGTCATGCCACTGGCGCACGACCAGTTCGACAACGGCGCCCGTGTCCAGGCGCTGGGGGTGGGCGAGGTGCTGCGCGGCCCGCGCGTGCGGGCCCGGCGGCTGGCGGCCACCCTGCAGGCCCTGCTGGCGAGCGACCGGCTGCACACAGCCTGCCGCACCGTCGCGCAGCGCCTGACCGCCGAGCCACGCATGGACAGCCTCTGCGAAGCGGTGGAGTCCGCCTGGGCGTGAAGGACGAGGCGCCGCCCTGCCGGACCAGGCAGGCGCAGCAGTTGCCCCTCACGGCACCATGAACACACCCCACCCGGACAGCACCTTCCCCAGCACCGCCGGTGTTCTCTTCGGGCTGGGCCTCGGCGGCTTCTTCGACGGCATCGTGCTGCACCAACTGCTTCAATGGCACCACATGCTGAGCCAGTGGTACCCGCCGACGACCGTCGAGAACCTGCGCATCAACACCCTGTGGGACGGCATCTTCCACAGCACCACCTACCTCTTCGTCGTCGTCGCGCTCTACCTCTTCTGGCGCGCCGCGCGCACCCGCCGCCTGTACGGATCGGCCAGGCTGCTGGTGGGGACGGTGCTCATCGGCTTCGGTGCGTTCAACGTGGTCGAGGGGCTGGTGGACCATCACCTGCTCAAGATCCATCACGTGAACGAGCTGGTGCCGCCGACGCAGTGGCTCGCCTGGGACCTGGGCTTCCTCGCCTGGGGCGTCGTGATGCTCATTGGCGGCTGGTGGCTCAAGCGCTCAGGCAAGGCCGCGCTGGCGGGGGCCGCCGATCAACCGTCCCTGTCCAGGACAACCGCGTGACACCCAAGGGGCGATGGCCGGGCCTGCTGGCCCGTCGCGTCATCCTGATGGCCGCAGTGGTCGCTGCGACCAGCCCGGCGTGGCGCCTCCTTGCCCTGGGGCCGGCGCCGACCCTCGATGAACTGCTCGCCCTGCGCTGCGGCGCCGGGCAGCCGCCCTCGCCTGCCGCCGCATCCACACCGGCACGCTGAAGGCCGAGGAGCCTGAGCCAGCCATAATTTCCCCATGACCCACATCGCGCTTCACTTCATCACCCCCGCCAATGCCGCCCTGCTGGACCGCGTCGACGAGGACGTGTTTGACGACGCCATCCAGCCGGCCTGGCTGGCCCAATTCCTGGCCACGCCGAACCATCTGCTCGTGGTGGCCGTGGCCGTGGCCGAGGGCGAGGTCATCGGCATGGCCTCCGGCTTCACCCACTCGCACCCTGACAAGCCCCTGCAGCTGTTCATCAACGAGGTGGGCGTCGCCGGACGCTTCCAGCGCCAGGGCATCGGCCGCTCCCTCGTGGATGCCATGCTGGCCAAAGGCCGCGAACTCGGCTGCCACGAAGCCTGGACCCTGACCGAAGCCGGCAACACGCCCGCCCGCCTGCTGTACGCCGCGACGGGCGGCCAGGAGGCGCGCGAAGCCGCGGTGGTGTTCGCCTACCCCCTTGGCGAGGCCGACAGCTGACAGCGCCCGGCCGCCCTCTCCCGCTCCTTCTCACAGCCCAGCAAAGGCCCGGAGGTCGCGTGTCACCTGCTCGGCGAAGGCGCGAACCCTCGCGATGCGCGCGGTCCGCTTGTTCATGATCAGCCACAGCGAGCGGTTGCGCACGCCATCGCAATCGCAGAGGCGGTGGAGCGCCGGGTCCCGGCCCACCAGCTCATCAGGCAGGACCCCCACCCCGATGCCCAGGCGCACGGCGTCCCGCACCGAGGCCAGCGTCGGGGCCTGCAGCGCGACGTTGCGGGTGCGCTGCTTCAACCAGACGGTCTCGGGAAGCGCACTCAGCTCGCCGCCCAGCACCACGGCGTCGCTGCGCCGCAGGTGCGGCAACGGGGCGCCGTGGCGCCCCGCCCCGAAGCGCTGCCGCGATTCGTAGACGCCGAAGTGCAGGCTGCCGACGCTGCGCACCACCAGCCCTTCGGAGGCGGGCTTGACCGTGCGCAGGGCGATGTCCGCCTCGTTCTTGCTCATGTCGAGCAGGCGGTTGGCGCCGTCGATCTCGAACACCACGCCCGGGTGCAGATCGCGAAAGCGCTGGATCGAATCGATGACCAGCGGCACCAGGCCCTCCGCCACCGTCAGCTTGATCGGCCCGGTGAATTCGCTGTCGGCGCCGGCGGTGTCACGCAGGGCCGAGTCGAGTTCCATGGCCAGCGGCGCCATGGCGGCCACGAGGCGCTGTCCGTCGGGTGTCAGCTGGGTGCCGGCGTAGGTGCGGTGCAGCAGGTGCGTGCCCAGGCTGCGCTCCAGGCTGGCCAGGCGGCGCGAGACCGTGGTGGTGGCCAGGCCCATGGCGCGGCCGGCGTCCAGCAGGGAACCGTGCCTGGCCACCTCCAGCAGCAGCCGCAGGTCGTCCCAGTTGGTGGAGGTGTTTTGCATGGATGCAAATCTGTTTTGCGAGGCTTCCAGTCTAAACGGCCGCTCCCTAACCTTCTGCGCAGGATGAACGCCAAAGAGGAGCCCCCTTGGACAAGACCGCTTTCGTGACCGGTGCCGCGGGCTTCCTCGGCCGGCATGTGATGACCGCGCTGCTGTCGCAGGGCTGGCGGGTGACCGTCATGCTGCGCGGTGCCACGCCCGCCTGGATGCCGACGCAGCGCGTGACGCTGCGCCGCGGCGCCCTGGAGGATGCCGAGGCCGTCCTGGCCGCGATGCCGGAGCGTCCGCATGCCGTGTTCCACCTGGCCGCCAACGCCTCGATGTGGGTGGGGGACGCGCCGGCGCTGATGCGAGACAACGTGATGGCCACGCGCCACGTGGTCCAGGCGGCGGCGCGCCGCCGCGCCCAGCGGATCGTGATGACCTCGACCCTCGGGACCTTCCGCAGCGACCTGGGCGACATCGATGAGCGCACGCCGCTGCGGTCGCGCAAGGAGGCCAACCCATACCTGCGCACCAAGCTGCTGGCCGACGACGTGCTGAGCCAGGCTGCGGCGCAGGGCCTGTCGGTGGTCAGCCTGCACCCCTCGCACATGCTGGGGCGCTTCGACCAGCGGGGATGGGTCCGGCTGTTCGACGACGCGATGGCCGGCAAGCTGGGTGCGGCGCCCGGCGGAGCGGCCAGCTTCTGCTCGGTGGGGGCGGTGGCCCGGGCCCACCTGGCGGCGGCCGAGCATGCGTCTCCGGCCCGGCGGTACGTGCTGGGCGGCCCCCTGGCTGACTACCGCGATGTGTTCGAGCGCGTGGCCCGTCTGGCTGGCGTCAAGCCGCCCCGCTCGACCGTGCCGGCCCCCCTGCTCAAAACCGTGGCACGGCTGTCGGGCTGGGCGTCCACCTGGACCCGCAGGCCCCCGGCCCTGACGCCGGGCCTGGCGGCGATCCTCTGCGGCCGCATGGTGGCCGACGCAAGCCTGGCGCAGGCCGAGCTGGGCTTCCATGCGCCCGGGCTGGATGCCCTGCTGGCCGAGACCCACCAGCACTGGCTCCGCGAGCCTATGGCGAAGCCCGGGCGCCAAAGACCAGGAAGCCGTTGAGCCTGGACGTGTCGGTGCCCGCGATGAAGAACTCGCGGGGCCCTCCTGCCTTCGGGACATAACTCACGGCGATGCCCGAGAACGCCGCGTGGGGCCGCTGGCAGGGTGCGTCGCCATAGGCGATGGACATGTCGAACACGTTCTTGCCGGAAGCGCGGGGCGAGATCGTGCCGCTCAATGAGCACGAACCTGTCTGGCCGCTCAGCGCGCCGTCGGCGCCCACCGTGAACTGGAAGCCGTTCCCCGACATGTTGCGCATCGCCCAGGCCCCGGCGACGTCGGCGACCCGGGCTGGCGCGCCGTAGTCCAGCCATGCGACCCGGCCCCCGCGGATGACCGAGCCGGTGCCGGTGCCCTTGGCCACGTTGCCCTGCAAGGTGCCATCGTCTGCGAACCGGATGCTGAGCCTGCCCGGCAGCACCACCGGCAGGAAGAACTTGAGGTTCTCCGAGGTGAACGTGCCGTCCCCAACCTGGCCACGCCCCTCGATCATCCCCGCGAGGATCATGACGCCGGTGGTGTTGGGGCCGAACAGCATGAAGTAGCGGCCGTCGTCCAAGACGAAGGTGCGGTGCTCGTAGCCGTCGGAGGTGGTCCCCGCATAGAAGCCTTCGGGGACGGGGCCGGTGACGGCGGGCGTTGAGGGTGCCTGTCCGGTTCCGGTCTCCGTGCTTGGCGGGGGTGCCGCACCGCCGCCGTCGCCGTCCCCGCCGCCACCACCACATCCCGCACACAAGGCGAGGGCCAGCATGCTCACCGCCACCAGCGAATTGCGTCCTGTCATGGATCGTCCCCCGTGCCTGGTTCCAAGTCGAACGACTATAGGACGACCGGTGCGCCTGCCTGCCGCGCCCCACCCGCGCGCGTGGTCTTGTGGTCTTCAGGCCTATGAGCACTTCACCAGATCGGGTGCGGGCCGCACCGCTCGAGGTATCCTTGCCGCCCCGAGATAAATACACGGTCCGGTTGGCAGTCCGGACGCGCCGGCAACGCAGGCCAGGCGCCGTCTCCATCCCTGCGGGGATGTCCTTTCTCTCAATCTCACTTCGAGAGAGAGGACTTCATGTTGCTGACGATTTATTTTGATGGGCAGTTCTGGGCTGGCTTGATCGAATGCCGGGAAGAGGGGCGGACGTCCGCGATCCGGCATGTGTTCGGCCCCGAGCCGACCGACCCGCAGGTCTGGGCCTTCATCCAGCGAGACCTGCCCGCCCTGCTCCACCGCATGACCACGTCCGTCGCCTCGGACCCGCCGCGGCCCCGGCCGGCCAACCCCAAGCGCCTGGCGCGGCAAGCCGCCAAGGCGCTGGCCGCGCCGGCCGTCTCCAGCCTGGCCCAGGAGGCCTTGAAGGCGCAGCAGGCGGCCCACAAGAAAGTGCGGCGCGAACGCAGCAAGCAGCAGCGCGAGGCCCAGGCCGAGGCCCGCTACCTGCAAGCCCGGCAGAAGGCCAAGCAGCGGCACCGGGGCAAGTGACCCCGCCTGCGGTGGGCGAGATACCCTTGCGGTTTGTCGACGACCACCCGCTGCGGGCGAGGACCATTGTCATGACCATCGAACTTCCCAAGGATGTGAGGGCCCAGGCCATCGCGTCGATCGAACGCTATTTCGAGGAGAACATGCCCGAGCAGCGCATCGGCAACATCGCGGCCGGCGCGCTGCTGGGCTTCTTCCTCGAAGAGATCGGCCCCACGATCTACAACCGGGCGGTGACCGACGTGCAGGAACGCCTGCTCACCCGCGTCCAGGAACTCGACCTGGAGGTGCACGAGGACGAGTTCCAGTACTGGCGCAAACGCACACCGCCGGCCAAGCGGCGTTCTTGAAAAAATGGCCCTAGCCTGAAGGCACAGCATGCTCTGTTCGCGAATCGCGAGCAGAGAACGGAGCAGAGAACGGAGCGTCGCGCCCCTTGGTACTTCGCGCTTAGAAAGAATTCCGTTCGAAAGAACCCTGTTCGAAAGAATCCCGTTCGCCCTGAGGTATCGAAGGGTGCGAAGGCAGCGAGCCCCTTGCCTTCACATCCTCCTCGGTACACCGAGCTTCACACGAACCGCCCGAATGCCGATCCGACGCCAGGCCGGCTCATCGCGCGGAGCTGCCATCGCCCCCCAGATACCGAAACACGAACCCGAACACCGTCTGCTCGTAGGCCGCCCGGTCGAAGCGGTACAGGTCGACGTGCGCAGCGCCCTCCACCAGCCAGAGCGCCTTGGGCTCGGCGGCCGCCTCGAAGATGCGCCGGGTTTCCGCCACCGTCGTGTGCCGATCCTCGGTCCCTGCCGCGATGAGCACCGGCATGGTGAGGTGGCCCATGCCGTCGATCGGCCGCAGCTCGTCGGCGGAGATCCCGAGGCGCAGCGGCAGCTGGGCCAGCAACAGCGGCGCGGCCCAGGCGCCGGCCTCACCGGCTTTCAGGCGCAGCCGGTCCGTCACCGCTTCCTCGATCGTGGGATACATCGACTCGAGCACGACCGCGCTCGGTGCCGGCTCGGCGTGGGCCAGCACGAACGACGCCGCGCCGAGCGAGACGCCGATCACGGCGGTGCGCTCACCCGGCAGCGTCTGCGCCAAAAACCGCAGCCCTGCCCGCACGCCCTCGCCCTCACGCAGCCCGAAGGTGATGCGCTCGCCGGCGCTCTCGCCATGCGCCGGCAAGTCGATCAGCAGGACCGCGCGCCCCGTGCCGTGGAGAAAGCGGGCCCGCTCCAGCATCTGGCGCCGGTCGCTGCGCACGCCGTGCAGCAGCAGCACGGCGCCCTGCCCGGGCCGCCCGGGGGCGAACCACCCCGCGACGCGCGCCTGGCCCAAGTCACCTGGCAGCCGGACCGACTCGGCCCCCAAGTCCGAGGGCGGCGGCCCGATGACGCGGCGCAGGGGCCGGCTGAGCATCTCACCCGCGAGCCCCGAACCCAGCAACGCCACCAGCAGCAACAACACCCCGAGCGCGTGGACACCGCGGGGCAGGCGCCGGCTCATGCCCGAGGCTCGAGTTCGCCGTTCTGGTCGTAGACGGGCGCTTCGTCGATCAAGCGGTCGATGAACGCCACGTCCTCCGGCGACGGCTTGGCGCGCCAGTTGTCCCCGCGCGCCTCCCACAGTGCCACCAGGCCGAGAAGCTCCTCGGCCGAAGTTGCCGAGAAGCGCCGCGTTCCCTGCACAGCCATGTAGCCCGGCAGGTAGTCGTCGTCATTCAGCTTCTCGTAGACGATGGACAGGGTGTAGCCCTTGGCCTTCAAGGCCCAGAGGCAGGGCCGCATGGTGTTGCCGGCGATGCGGATGGACACGGTCCAGTCGGGCTCGGGCTCAGGCTCGGAAGGATGGGACATGGGTATCCGCCTCACTCCGCGGGCTTGTTGTTGAGAGACTGCCAGCGCGCCATTTCTTCGCTGATGAAGTGATTGACGAGGTCCACGTAGAGCTTCTCGATGACCGCGGGATCGAGCCCCTCCTCTGCCGCCCAGCTTCGACGCTGCATCAGCATGGACTTGAACCGCTCCGGGGCCTGGACCGCGGCCTCGGAGGTCTTGAACTTGGAGGCGGCCAGGACGTACTGGTACCGCTGGCCGATCAGGCGGATGATTTCCCGGTCAAGCCCGTCAATCTCCCGCCGGATGTCTTCCATCCCCGTGCATTCGCCGGGCGCTTTGCGATGTTCGCTTGCCGTCATCTCAACTCAACTGGTTTCTGCCGCACGCCGGACCTCGGCCATGAAAGCTTCCATCTTGGTCTTGCATTTCACGAGCGGCGCCGCCTCCACCGCGCTGGAGACATCCACGCCGAACCACCCATTCATCCTGGAGGCATGAGCAAACCACCCACCCGTCCTGAAAGCATGCGCCAACCACCTGTTCGTCCTGAAGGCACGCGCCAACCACCCATTCATCCTGAAGGCATGCGCAAACCACCCGTTCGTCCTGAGGTATCGAAGGATGCGAAGGCAGCGAGCCATTCCCTCACTGCCTTCACCAGGGCGCTCTGCACCCAATTTCAACTCACGCAACCGCCCGCCGCACAGCCGCCATGAAGCCTTCCATCCTGGCCCTGCATTTCACGAGCGGCGCCGTCTCCACCGCACTCGAGACATCCACACCAAACGGTTGGAAGCCCGCAATGACGGCTCCGACGTTGTCGGCATTGAGCCCGCCGGCGATGTAGGTGCGGGGATGGGCAGACTTCACCCAGGCGGGGATGTCTGCGAAGACGCCGCTGCCCACGCTGGCGTCGTAGAAGAAGTACTTGCAGGCCAGCGACGGGTCGGGCGGCAGGTGGCTGGCGTAGGCGAGATTGGGGATGGGGGCGGCGGAATACAGCTGGAGGGTGTCGAACTCGGCGCGGAGATCGCCGACTTCCTCGAGCGTGAAGGCGACCGCGAAGGATTCGATGCGTCCCTTCGCGCACCGCGCAATTTGCGTGGCTGCCTCGGGCGCACAGAACCGCTTGCTACGCGGCGTCACCACGACGCCGATGGCGTCATAGCCCAGCTCGATGGCCCATTCGACCTGCTCGGTGGTGCCGAGCCCGCAGACTTTGGTATGGATCACAACGTTTCTCTTGACGGAGGGGGGGAGCATAGCGGAACTGAAGAGCGAGGGCTGCCGAGGTGCAGCGAAGCACCCAAGGCGGTCATTGAGAGACAGCGGCCAGCTTCTTCAGCACCCGATCCACGCGACGCCGCAGGTACCACTCCCGCGACATCACCCGCAAGACGGCAGCCGCCAGCCCACACCCAAGGGCCATCACGCCCCATGGCACGCCGAGGCACACCGAGGTGCCCGCCATGCAGGCCAGGGCCAGCAGGATGTCC
>CBINPE010000115.1:0-16511 GCA_966252435.1 uncultured Burkholderiales bacterium
GGTGAATGATAGGCAAATTGTTGCTGATGCCTTTTTCGCTGCTGGAGAAGGTCACGCTTTTATAACCGCCGACAAAGGGATTTACAACACACTCTATGCTCTTTCTGGAAGAAATCCAGCCAAGCTTGGGGCACCTATACCAACGGCTCTACCAGATGGTTTTACAGTGGTAATTAATGGAAGAGAGCTTCGAGTTATTGCTGTTTCGGGAAAGTGAAAATTGCAAATCATGGGTCATACATTTGATTATATCTCTGCGGCATTAAGTTGCCCTATATGTCATAGTGTCTCAAAAGATGATGGATCGATAAATATGCAAACAAAAATTTGCAAAAATCCATCCATGAAAATATATCGAGTTGGTGATTATTTGGAATTAGACTCGAGCATCGAAGAGTCGGGCTATTATTGTGTCAATAAGCCACAGTCTGAAAAAAGCTTTAGCATTCTTGAGTCGTGGGAGTGTCCGGCTTGCGGAACGCCATTTAATTGGGCTTTTGTAAAGGTTGAGGGTTCCGTAATAAGTCTTATCTCAGAGGTTGAATTGTCTGAATTGATAAGTTCTGTAAATTTTGTTTCCGAGGATTGTGTATACTCAGGGTGGAGGATCGTGGATGGAGTTCCGTCCTTCGGGGCTGATCTGCCTTGATTAACATGGGGGTATCAATGATTCGCCTATGTTTGAGAGAGGATGTCAGTTGATTTAAGATGAGGATTTTGAATTATTTTATTGCCTTGAGTTGATGCGCGGCCGTGCAATACAAAAATAATAGAAATTGAAATTGGCTGTAGATTTGGTTGCAGGATTTTTCTCATAGCCTGGCATTGAACAACAACGGTCCAGGCCAGCCTTAGTCAGCAAATGTCCTCCGTACGTATCGTCCTGAACTTGTGCCGGATGCACCTGGGACAGCGCCGCTAAATGGTGTCCAGGCCGTGTACGGGTCAACAGATACTTCGATGGCTTTGATGTCGGATGGCAGGGTGAACTTTGACAAGGACCAGTTGTGGGAGGATTCAAACGTTTGGAGTTTGGTAGATCGGATGATGAATATGCCTCCTCATCCACCGCCAAGCCCCAAGCAATCGGAGAAATTGGAGGCTCCGCCAAACGTCTGTTCTAACCTGGTCCAGGCGAAGCCATTTTCCCGATTCATGCGAATTTCCGTGCACGATTTCGCGTTAGTGAATACCAGCGAGCACTCATGCGGCCTGGCGGCGAGAGACCGCCACGCAGGGCGACGCCTCGTGACCTTTGAGGAGGTTGACGCCATACGGTGAGACTGACGCTCATACGAACATCAGCACCATGAGATTTAAATCAGGGTATTGCGCTACCCTCAAGGTGATTTGCGCATGGTCGCACCGGCCGGGCCTCAAGAGGTTGAACCCCCGCCCTCTCGCGACTTCACGCGCCGCGACTTCCCCGTGCCTGCTCGAACGCCGGACCGGCTGCACCAAGTCGACAACCCGCGTTTTGCGCAAACAAAACGCATCCATCACGTTCTGGTGCCTCAAGTTACCAGGCCATGGGCCGACATAGGGATACCACTTACGCTGTCCGCGATGGCTTCCTTCCCGATTTCTCAGCGCACCTACGCACCGCCAATGCGGCCTCGGGCCGCTGCCATGCGTCTATCAGGCTGGTTCATAGGGTTGTTGATCGCATGCTTTTTGGGGAATGCCCATGCCGAGGCTCTCCGCGTGGCGTTCGTGAACCCTGGCAAGTCAGACGAGGCCTACTGGGTGCTGGCGACACAGGCGATGCAAGTCGCATCCAGCAACCTGGGCATGGATCTGGAAGTGCATTACGCCGAACGCGATCACCTGCGCATGGTCGATCTGGTCCGCGAAATCGCCCAGCGACCAACGGCGCGCCGGCCAAACTATCTGGTGCTCGTGAACGAGCGGCGCATGGGCGCGGAGATGCTGAAAATCGCCACAGGCGCGGGCATCAAATGCCTCTTTGCGTTCAACACGCTGGGGGCCGATGAGATCCAGCAGTTCGGCCGGCCGCGCACCACCTACCCGCTGTGGCTGGGCTCCATCGTGCCGCACGCCGAAGACGCGGGCTACATGACAGCCCAGGCCCTGATCGAACGCGGTTTGCGCGAACGACGTTTCGCGGCCGACGGCAAGCTGCACTTGGTGGCAATCGCCGGCGACCGGGCGACCGAGTCTTCCGTGCTGCGGACCCGGGGCATGGAACGCGCGGTGCATGAGCACGCGGCAGGGGTGGTGCTCGACCAGACCGTGTACGCCGATTGGAAACGCGACACCGCCCGGTCCATGGCACAAGAGCTGTTTGTGCGATACCCCGACGCGGCGCTGGTCTGGAGCGGCAACGACCTGATGGCGTTCGGCGCGATCGACGCGCTTACTGCGTTGGGAGGCAAGCCTGGGGTCGATCGCTTCTTCTCTGCCATCAACACCTCGAACGATGCATTGCAAGGTCTGATCGATGGTCGCATCGAAGCCGTGGCCGGTGGCCATTTCATGGCGGGGGCCTGGGCCCTGGTGTTGATCCATGACCATGCCCATGGCCGCGATTTTTCGGACGAAGGGGTGGAACTCGACAAACCCATGTTCATTCTGTTTGACCCTGCGCTTGCGCGACGCTACAGGGCCCATTTCTCTGGCGGCGTGCCCCCGCTGGACTTCCGACGTCACAGCAAGGTCCTGAATCCCCAGTTGCTCCACTACGGGTTTGACTTTGCGTCGATGTTGTAGGTCCCGTGGATACTGACAAATCCCCCGTTTCAACGGAGCTGCCGTTCCGCTCGATCGCCAGCCGGCTCATCTTCGCGGTGCTGAGAGTCTGTGCGCTGTGCACCGTGCTGGCGATGGTCGTGCAGGGCTGGCAGATCTGGGACGACACCCAACAGGCCCATGCGCAGATCACGCACGACATTGCGCAGAGCCAGCTTCCCCTGCTCACCCGCGCCTTGTGGGACATCGAGCCCCAAGCGGTGCAGCACCTCGTCGATGAGACTGCGAAGCAGGTCCGTGTCACGGGCGTGCGGTTGGTCACGGCGGGTGGGCAGCGTTTTCTGGCCGGGACGCCGGTGCTGGGGCACGCCGACGCTGAACTGGTGGTGCCGCATCCGAACGCCGAAGGAAAGGCCTTGGGGTGGCTGGCGATCAATTTCAACCGCGGCTACATCTATCAGCAATTGCTGCAAAGCCTGCTGCGCATGACGCTGTTCACGGGGCTGCCAGCCATGCTGATCTGCGTGCTACTGATTCGCTTCCTGCGCCGCGAACTGAGCAACCCCTTGCGCAGCATCGCCGACTACACGAGGCAACTGAGTCCCGAGCGGCTGGCAGGGCGGCTCGAACTGGACCGCCCCAAATCTCAGTGGCGCGATGACCTGGACCTGGTGGTCGATGCATTCAAAATCTTGAACGACAGCATTGTGGGCTACGTCCGCGAGCGGGACATGGCCCTGCAGCAGTTGGCGGGCGAGCGTGATCGGCTCGACGTGATGGTGAAGGAGCGCACTGCGGACCTGCTGCACATCAACAACTTCCTGGCGTCGGTGTCCAAGCTGTCGGCGCAATTGATCTACTTGCCACTCGACGAGTATCCGTCCGCCTTGCGAAGAGCCTTGACAGATACCGCGCGTGCGCTGAGCGCGCATGCTTGCGCACTTGCCGAAAGGGATGCGCAAGGCACCTGGCACTGGCGCTTCACGGGTGGCATTGAGTCGGCGCGCGCTCTGGAAGGTGCTCCCTTGCCCCCGCTCAATCTGGTGCTCGGTTGGTGTGTGCAGCGCGTTCAGGACGCCAGCATCGAGGGTCCCTGGTCGGCGACTGCATCGTTGATCGGCATTCGTTCCATGATCATTTGCCAGCATGAGGCCGAGGTGGGCCACTTGCTGGTCTGTTTCGAGGTCGAGCCGCATTGCCTGGTCGACACCAGAGACAGCGAGGTCGAGTTGGTCGCCAAAGCTCTGTTCGGTGCCCTGTCACGCTGGCGTGACCTGGCGGAGTTGGAGCGCACCCGCCAGGAACTGCTCCTGCAGTCGCGCAGCGATCCGCTGACCGGATTGGCCAATCGGCGCGCATTCGAAGAACGAAAGCTGGTCGAACTGCGGCGGGCTCGCCGGCAAAACCAGCCCATTTCTTTGATCATGCTCGACATCGACTACTTCAAGCAATTCAACGATGCCTACGGCCATGCCGCAGGCGATGCTTGTCTCGTCCGCATTGGGCGCTGTCTGGACAGACTGTTTCAACGCCCAGAGGAATGTGCCATTCGACTGGGTGGTGAGGAATTCGCGGTGCTTCTACCGACCACCTCGGCCGAGGCTGCCATCACCCATGGCGAGCGCATCCGCGCGGCAGTGCGCAAACTCGACATTCAGCACACCAGCGCCCCGCTGGGCCGGGTCAGCGTGAGCGTTGGCGTGGCGTCAGCAACGCGCTTTGACGCAGTGTCAGCCGAGGTCATGTTCGATCGCCTGATGCAAGTTGCCGACGAAGCACTCTACGTCGCGAAAAACACGGGGCGTGACCGGGTCGTCGGTCGAACGCTCGAAGAAGAGGACCATTGATCCAGAGGGCTCGCAGGGCCGGCAGAATGGTTGCACACGGTCATGAGCCTCGACTCGCAGGTTCGGGTCAGCCAGGTCAAGGTGAGGTATGCCTCGGACGTTGACGCTCTGGCCGAGGGTGACCGGCGCGGCTGCAGCGGTGCCGTGAGGCCGTCTCAGGTGATCCCGACGTAGACGTCCTCGACGACACCATGGCGGTAGCCCACCGTCAGCAGCAAGCCCTCGATCGCCCAGCGGTGGGCGCTCAGTGCGCCGGTCTTCTTGGCGGTGATGGTGTTCTTCGGGGCGCCAAGCCGGGCCAGCAGTTGGTCGGGCGTGTCATGCCATGTCACGCCGTGCGGGAGGATGCCAGCAAAGGGCCGCTGACCCGCGCTTCCTTCGTTGAAGTAATACGCGCCAACGAACAGTGGCAGGCGCGCGGGTTTGCCAGCGGCGGCGGCATGCTGGACCGTGGCGGCATCCTCGAACAGCAACTCGTAACTCCGCAACTCGTCCTTGAAGGCCAGGTTGAACTCGCCGGCAGGAAAGGGCTTCAAGGGCCATGCGCCACTCTTCTCGAGGAAGGTCTGGAGTTCCGGGTCATCGGATGTTCGACCGGCCAGCCGGAGCACCTCGGGGGTGATGTCATCGTCTGCAATGGTGGGCTTGTGCATGGAACTGGACCTCTTTCAGCCCCAGGGCGGAGCGTGCCGCAGCCATTATCCGGTCGTGAGTCCCGCAAGCGCCAGGAGTTGCTCATGCAGGGCAGGTGACGCGGCGATGACGCCTGAACCCGGCTCCCCAAGCTTCAGTTGCGCAAACGGTGAGACCGTCACGCCGGCTTCCTGGGCGATGAGCAGGCCCGGCAGCCAGTCGACCAGGTGTCGACCCGTCTCCCAATACCCGTCCAATCTGCCCGATGCCACCATGGCCAGGGACAAGGTGGCGGAGCCGATCCAGCGCTGCGCCAGCACCGCAGGTACGACGCGCTCCATCATGCCCAGAAACTGCCGCAACTCCGCCACCGGACGGCGGGGCAGGTTTGGAAAACTGGTGCCCACCGTCGCACAGGCCAGTGCTCGACGTTGGCCGCAGGAAATGCGGGTCCCATTGCAGCTTGCGCCGCGATTTCTGGCGGCATGGTACGTCCGCCCCAACGTGGGATCGTGGACAACGGCGAGCTGGGGTCGATGGCCAACCATCAGTGTGAGCGTTGTGCTCCACAAGGGCAGTCCGGCCAGGTACTGGATCGCCCCGTCCAGGGGATCGCACAGCCAGTACGGTCCCTCCATCGAGGGTAAGCGGTCGGGGGTGAGGCCGGAAGGAACCACCGGAATTGCCGGCCATCGGTGGTACAGCAAGGCAGACATCTGGTTCAGTGTCGAGGTGCAACGCTGTTCGAAGTAGTGCTGCATCGCGACCTCATCGGCCAAGGCACGTTGCGGTTGCGCTGCCAGCAGCGATCGCCCCGCCGCCGACAAGATGTCGGCAAGACAGTCGAGGTCATCCTCGCTGGGGACGTGAGTCAAGGGGGAGGGCATGTTCAAACTCCAGAATCGAGAGCCTCCACTGTCCCTGTCGAAGCACCTGTCCGCTTGCGATAAAGTGCCCACCCGTTTCTCGATCGGGCCAGGTTTTCACAATGCACCCAATTCGCAGCCAACGGGTGGAGCATTTGACTTCCGACGTCCCGTCCCCTCACCGCCATCCCGAAGGGCAGCTGCTGTCGGTGAGAACGGGGCTTGTCACCCTCATCACCGAACACGCTCGGTGGACCTTGCCGCCAGGGTGCGTCGGATGGATGCCCCCGCATGCGCTACACAGCGCGCGGTACCAGGCTAAGACGATCGGCACAAACTTCTACATCGACGAATCCTGGGCACTTCGACATCTGCCGAGTCGATGGTGTGTCATGTGGAGGACGCCGCTGCTGGGTGCCCTGTTGAACGAAATTCAGGTCGAGCCCGAGACGGGCGGTCACGAACCCTATCTGCTGGTCCTGGCGGATGTCATGGCGCGGCAGCGCCACCAGCCCCTCGGCGTTCCCATGCCTTCGGATCGTCGGCTGCTGCAGATGACCGAGCACTTGCTGGTTCACCCCGACGATGGCCGTGACCTGGACGAGTGGGCCGCATGGATCCACATGAGCCGCCGTGCCTTGACACGCCGTTTCGCCGAGGAGACCGGCATGAGCTGGGGGCAGTGGCGTCAGCACATGAGGCTGATGCTGGCGCTGGAGCGCTTGGTCGAGGGGCAGCCCGTGACGAAAGTGGCGCTGGACATGGGCTACCAGAGCGTCAGTGCGTTTATCACGCTGTTCAGGCTGCGCATGGGCGCACCGCCCCGGGTGTGGCTGAAGCGAGCCGCGCTCGCTGCTGCGATCTGACCTGGCCCGGCTCTCATCGCCCGTCGGCCTTGGCGGCCTCGATCTGGGCGTGGCCCGGCGCCTGCATGCGGCCCGCCTCGATGAGCGCCGCCGGGCGGGTTTGGGCGCGAGCATTGCATGGAGTGTGCAGCAGGGCACACCCTGATGCGGAACGGGCGCATTGTCCTTGCGCGATGTCAATGCGGATGTCGAGAGCTTGCCTAGACTGCCTGGACACATGTGCTTCGAGGTGGACGCGCATGAGCCCCGCCTTTCCCTGAAGGCGGGCGATGGCCAGGCCGGCGCTGGCCCTTCCTGACGCCGGCGCAGATCCAAGAGGAGACATCGTCATCATGAATTCAAACCACAGCCCCTTGCGTCCCGCGCAGTCGCTCCAGCATGGAGACGGCTTCGACGTGCTTGATGCTTGTCACCGGCAGACCCTGTTTGCCCTCGGCAAGTTCGCGGCCCTGGTGACCCGCTTGAGAAAGAACGGTGCCGATAGCGGGTCCCGGGCCCTGGCCAGCGAGGTCCTGAACCATTTCTCCAACACCGCGCGCCAGCATCACGAGGACGAGGAACTCCACGTCTTCCCCCGGCTGCTGAACAGCAAGGATCCCGAACTCGTCCAGGCCGTGCTGACCTTGAAGCAGGACCATGGATGGCTGGAGGAGAACTGGCGGGAGCTGGCACCCCAGCTGCAAGCCGTGGCGTCCGGGTACTGCTGGTTCGACATCGATGTGCTGCACGAGGGCATGCAGGTCTTCACGGCCCTCTCGCAGGCGCACATCGCGATGGAAGAGGCCTACATCTATCCCCAGGCGCGGGCGCGTTTGCGGGACGGGGAGCAGTGGAAGATGGGGCGGGAAATGGCCGCGCGCCGCAGGACGCAGCGGGCCATGGCGGCCGGGAGCAAATAAGAAAAAGGGCGGTGCAGAGCGGTCCGGGCAGGTGCGGGGCCGCTCCTCGATCGGAAGACCAGGGCCGCTCAGCGGATCAGCAGCACCGGCACTTTGCAGCGCGCCAGCACGCCGCTGGCGACGGACCCCATCACCATGTTGAGCAGGGCCGAGTGCCCATGGCTTCCCATCACGATGAGGTCCGGCTTGATGGCGTCGGCGTAGACCGCGATGGACTCGGCCGCAGGGCCGGTCATGTGGGCCCGCTGAACCTTCCAGCCCTGCTGCTCGGCAAAGGCCCTCAAAGGGCGGAACACGTGGTCGACCTGTTGCCGTTCGTGGGCCTCGAGCTGTTCGCGGTCCAGGAAACTGTTGGCAGCGCTCGGGATTGGCGGGACCACCGTGAACAGCACGTACTCGTGGCCTGGCCCCAGCAGCTCGTCATGGGCGGCGATGTAGCTCAGCATGCGCTTGGTGTAGTCGCTGCCGTCCACGGGCAAGAGGATCCTCATGGTTGTTGTCTCCTCCGGGTGAGTGAGTGAATGGATGAGAGAAGAGGGGAGGGGACCCGTCGTCAGTGCATGGGGCAGTCGGCCCCATGCATGGCCCGATGGTGTTCGTGCATCAGCCGTTCCTTTTCGGCGGGGTCTTTCTCGGCCTCGATGCGGGCCATCTGCTGGCGCATCTCATCGGTGTGCTGGCAGGCTGCAGGGGTGTCGCCCCCGGGCGCCGCATGATCGTGTCCGCCGTGCCCGTCCGGATGGGCGCAGCCAACCAGGGTCACCAGGGCCAGCAGCGCCGTCCATCCGCTTGCCGAGGCGATCGGGCTCCGCCGCACGGGGCCCTGTCGATGGCGGCCCATCATCACCGGCGCGCGATCAACAGGCCCAGCAGCACGCCGACGCCGGCAGCCAGTCCCATCGATGCATAGGGATGCTCGTGCACGGCGTGGTCGGCCGCCTGAGCGCTGCGCCTGACCTGCTGGAGCGCGTTGTCCTCCAGGCGGGCGGCTTCTTCCGCCACGCTGTGCAGTTTGGCCTGCAGCTTGTCGCGTGCCGTGCCGAGCTGGTCATGCCCGGTGCGCTGGACGTTCTTGAGCAACTGTTCCGCTTCATCCACCATGTCCCTCAGGCTTTGGGAGATGCGTTCTCGAGCGGTCTGGTCGACGGTCGTTCGGTTGAGCAGGGGGGTGTTGTCCACAGTGACTCCAGGTGGTGGGGATGAGTGAGGTCATGGTAGGAAAGGATTCGCAGGGCATGCTTGACGGGCGTCAAACGGCGGCGTTGATGCGCCGCGTCCTTGCTTCCCGGCTCAGGCCTCGCAGGGGATGGGGGCGTGGCGTGGCACACAGGCCCGCAGGTAGGCGGCCGCACCCTCCGGTTGCAGCGGCCTGCTCATCAGGAAGCCCTGCATGGCTGTGCAACCGAGGGCCCAGAGGAAGTCGCGCTGGGCAGGGGTTTCCACCCCTTCGGCCACCACTTCCAGGCCGAGCGGGCGGGCCAGCGCGATGATCGCCTGGGCGATGGCCAGGTTGCGCCGGTCGGCGGGCAGCCCGCGAACGAACGCCGCGTCGATCTTCAACGCGCGCAGCGGCCAGTGTTGCAGGGAGTTCAGGCAGGAGTGGCCGGCGCCGAAGTCGTCGACCACGATGTCCACGCCCGTGCGGTTCAGGTCTTTCAGGATGCGGTCGCTGCGGCTGCCTCCCTTCTGGAGGATCGGCTCCCGCACCTCCAGCTGGAAGCGCACGCCGCACGTCGGATCATCCAGCCGCGATGCCTGAAGGGCCTGCTGGACCGTGGTCATGAACTGGTCGTCGAGAAACTGGCGGGTCGAGAGGTTGATGGCCATGCGGCGGGGCTGCAGGCCGGCATTCAGCCATTGACGGGTTTGGCGGCACGCCTCCCGCAGCACCCAATCGCCGATGGCCTGGCTCAGGTTGCTCTGCTCGACCACCGGCAGGAAACGCTCGGGTGGCAGCAGACCCTGCTCGGGGTGCTGCCAGCGCAGCAAGGCCTCGAAGCCCAGCAACTCGCCGCGCATCGACAGCTGAGGCTGGTAGTGCAGCCGCAGCTCAGACACCTCGAGCGCACGGTGCAACTGCCTTTCGATCGCGAGCCGCTCGTTGGCCAGGCGGGTGAGCTCCTCGGTGTAGAAGCCGAAGGTGCGGCGGCCATTCGCCTTGGAGCGATACAGGGCGGCATCGGCGGCGCGGATCAGCGCCTCCGGCGTCGGGGCATCGTCCGGAAACATCGCGATGCCGATGCTGGCCGACACCAGGACCCGATGCCCCTCCAGCTGCATCGGATCGGTCAGCATGCCGACCAGCTTGTGGGCCAGGTGGGCGATGTCGTCGCGTGTGCCCGCGTCGGTGATGAGAACGGTGAATTCATCCCCACCCCGCCGGGCCACGATGTCCTGGTTGCGGATGCCCCCCCGCAAGCGCTGCGCCACGGTCTCCAGCAACTGGTCGCCGGCGGGGTGGCCCAGGGTGTCGTTGATGTGCTTGAAGTGATCCAGGTCGATGCACATCAAGGCCAGGCGGCGCTGGTGGCGCCTGGCCTGGGCCGCGGCCCGCTCCAGGGCGGCGTCGAACATCAGGCGGTTGGGCAGGTGGGTCAATGGATCGTGATGGGCCAGGTGGTGCAGCCGGGCTTCGGCCATCTTGCTGGCGGTGATGTCACTGAACATCGAGACGAAATGCGTCAGGCGTCCCGAGGCGTCCTTGATGGCGCTGATGCTCTGCCAGGCTGCATAGTCCTCGCCGTTCTTTCGACGGTTCCAGATCTCGCCCTGCCAGGTGCCGTGCTGGTTCAACTGGGCCCACATGGCCTGATAGAACGCCTCGTCCTGGCGGCCGGATTTCTGAAAACTCGGGTTCTTGCCCAGCACCTCAGAGGCGCTGTAGCCGGTGATGGCCTCGTAGGCGCGGTTGACCAGCAGGATCCGGGCCTGCGCATCGGTGATCTGGATCGCTTCGTTGGCGTTCTCGAAAGCCAGGGCAAGGGTGGACCTCTGGATGGGAAGTGCCTGGGCAGCATGGGGTCGGCGGGCGAGACGGTAGGCCACGAGGCCGAGACCGGCCAGCGCCAACGCAGTGGCCATGGCCGCGGCGACCAGGCGGCTGGTCACCAGGATGCTGCCGATCAGCAAGGCGCCCATCAGGACGACCGCGAGCGGGACACGACAGGATTTGCAGCTGGCCAGGGAGCCGGCGAGTCGGCTGCACCAGGACGGCAGGAGGGAGTTCATGGCATGTCTCGGGCAATGCAATGGGCTCAACTCGTGGCCTGCCTTCGACGCAAGGCGAGCCCGCATTCTTCTCCACCTCCCCATTGCACGCTGGCGGCATCCAACGCGCGCCCTGGGCCAGGGTGGCACGGCGAGCGCCCAGTGTCATGCCGGACCCGCGGTGCGGCTTGACGCAAATCAATTCCGCATGAGTGGCTGCACCCGAAGAAGGGCAGGGGTGTCAGAAAGCCGCCAGCGAAGAAGGCCGCACCCCTGGGCAAGCATGGTCCTGCACATCCCCTTCGATCGAGGCCAGCCACAGGTTCCTGAGGTCGGTGTGCGTACGCAGCAGCCAGAAGCCCTCGTGCTCGCCGAACCGGGTGGCGATCGCTGCCAGTCCTTGCGTGCCCATGTCGTCGGGGTGGTCCTGGGCCACGTCCTTGAACAGGTCCAGGTCGTCAAGCGAACTGGCCAGGAAGCGGCGCACCTCGTAAGGATGGCCGGCCCATCCGCCCGGCACCGGTGTCCAGGCCTCGCGCCGGGCTTCAGGCCGTGTGGCCAGGAATGCCAGCAGGTCGCGGCGAGTGCACGAGATGTGCAGGTGCAACTGGTCCTGGGTGCGGCCCCATGCGGCGTTCACAGTGATTGACACCGCCTCGCGAGGGACCGGGGCGCCGTTCGCGCTGTCCATCCAGCGTCTCGCACGCCACGCCTCGGCCCAGTAGTTGGGGCTGCCGGCCGTGCGCAGGAAGGGGTCCTCGATGCCTGAGATGCGCTGCGTGGGCATGAGCAGGTACTGCAGCGGGCCCTGGCGGTCCTTGAAGACGACATGGCCCAACGCCGGTCCGGCAGGTGCCGACACGGCCGCGCAGCGGCCCGTGCCGCCCGACTGCGTGGCCGGCAGGCAACTGGTGCTGACGATGCGCCACAGGGTGCCGCGGCTGTCCCGCCATTTCCACGCGGCAAAGGCCGCCGCGGCAAGCAGCAGCACGAGGACGGTGGTGGAAAGAAGCCGGCGTCTGGAAGTCATCTGGGACGGGAGGAAAGTGATGCATCCGCGACTCTAGATGACAGGTCCCGATGCTGCGCCGGCCTGGGATTCTGAGTGACAATGGGCCTCGCGGAGATGGCCGGAATTCCGGGGCCGAAGGAGTCCAACCCACCCATTTGGAAACGCTGATGGCATTTCACCGAAGAACCTGGGTCGTTGCGCTGTTGTCTGCCGGGGTCCTTGGCCTTCCTCTTGAGGGCTGGGCGCAGGCCTATCCTTCACATGCCATCCGCCTCGTGGTTCCTTTTGCACCGGGGGGCACCACGGACCTCATCGCGCGCATCGTCTCCGAGAAGCTCTCGGTGATCCTCGGCCAGCCAGTGATGGTCGAGAACAAGGCGAGTGGCGGCGGCATCCTGGGTTCCATGGAAGTGGTCCGCGCCGCGCCGGACGGCTACACGCTCGGGATGGCCACGGTCTCCACGGCGGCCACCAACCCGGCCATCAATCCGACGATCCCCTACAACCCCATCGTCGATTTCACGCCCATCATCAACGTGGCGGCCACGCCCAATGTGCTGGTGATCCACCCCTCGTTTCCTGCCCGCACCTACGCAGAGTTCCTCCAGGAGCTGAAGAGAAAACCAGGCAAGTATGCGTACGCAAGCTCCGGCAACGGGGGCCTGTCGCACCTGCAGACGGAGTTGTTCAAGAGTTTGACGGGCACCTTCATCCTGCACATTCCCTACCGCAGTTCGGCGCCCGCCCTGGACGACACCGTGGCCGGCCAGGTGCCCATCATGCTCGAGAACGTGCCCACGGCCTTGCCCTTCATCCGGGATGGGCGGCTGATCCCCCTGGCGGTCGCAGCCCCCCACCGCCTGGCTGGTCTGCACCAGGTTCCCACGTTCAAGGAGCTGGGTTTGAACGAGATGAACCGCATGGCGTTCTACGGTGTGTTTGGGCCGAAGGGGCTGCCCCGGGACGTCGTCGACAAGGTCCACGCGGCCATGCGCAAGACCTTGGAGGACCCGGGCGTGCGCAAGCGCGTCGAGGAGACGGGCTCGATCGTGCTGGGCAACAGCCCGGAGCAATTCGCGGAGCAGATCCGTGCCGAGGCCGAGGCCTATCGTGCCCTTGTGAAGAGGCAGCGCCTGTCTCTTTGAGAACCCCCCGGATGCCGCAGCCAGGGCGGTGGCTCAGGGCTGGACCAGCCGCCGCCGCCGTTTGATGATCACCGTGGGCTGTTGGGGTTGCTGCGGGGCCGCGCCTGCCTCGGGGGTGTAGGAGGTGCCATAGGTGGGCGATGTGCCGGTGCGGTTGGCCGGTCCACGCTTGAGACGGAAGGCCCCGCTGGGTGGCGCCGTCTGGGCCTGGGCCAGCGCGCGGCGAATCTGGGCCTGGCTCAAGGCGCTCATGAAGTCGCCATTGATCTGGACATAGCGCTGATCAGGCAGCCGGGCCAGTGCACCCATCTGGGCGCCACGCCGCACACTGCCGATCAGCTCGATGCCCTCGCTGTCCGGCGGCAGGTGCGTGAAGCGCTGCCATTCTTGTGCACCCAATCGAATCAACCACTTCTGCCGCATGACTTCTGCTCTGGAGCCTCTACCTGCCAGTGAAGCCGGAAATTATCGGCAAGGGCCTGGCTGTTAATGCACGGGGATGCAAATTGTTACCCCGATATTATGGGTACAGTCCCCAAATTTGGGAAGAACAATTGTGTGCAGACCCCGATGGCCAGGCCGCAAACCCAGCATCCATGCGGGTCAGGGGCGAACCTGGACATCCGGCAGTTCACCACACGGGGTGGGCCGTTCGTCAGTTCTTGTGACAAAACCGGCCAGGGCTGTGACTTGTTCCACACAGTCCACGCGATCCATGCCGTGCGCCGGGAAGGGCTGGGCACGTCGCGTGCTCCGACGCCGGGGCTGCTGCGGCCCGGGCCACCGTGGCGCTACATTGGCGGCCGGCAGCAACCCCACCGATGCACCTCATGGATGACAACGCCAGGCCGCCTTCTTCTTCGCCTGCGGCCCTCTTGCAGGAGAGCCGGGCGCTCAGCCGCGCGCTGGCGCTGGCGCTGAGCGGGCCCCTCGGCGTCGCGGCGCTGCCCCTGGTGCGCGTGGCTGCCGGGGCCACGCTGCTGAAGGCCGGGGAGCGCGTGACGCGGCTGGCCTTCCTCTGCGCCGGCCGCATCGACGCCGTGCTGCACGGCCACGGCCGCGGGGGTGCCCAGGCCGTGCCCCTGTCGTTCGGAGAAGGGGAGATCGTCCTGCTGTCCCAGCTGTTCGGGGAGCCCCGCAGCGGGGTCGACCTGGTCGTGGGGCCGCAGGACGCGCAGTTGCGCTGGGTGCCGCTCGAGCGGATCGAGCAGGCGCTGATGCAAGACCCGGCCGCGCTGCTGCTGCTGGCCCGCTTCCTGGCACAGCGACTGCGCGAGGTGCAGGTGCGTGAGCGGGCCTGGGTGGAGCGGGGAGTGCAAGAGCGGGTGCGGGCCGGCCTGGTGCGGCTGGTCGCGGAGCTGTCGCCGCAACCCAGGGGGCGGCGGCTCCTCGTCACCATCACCCACGAGCAGTTCGCGGCACGCTGCGGTGTCAGCCGGCCCAAGGCCTCGATGGCGCTGAAGCGACTCGAGCGCGAGGGCAGCATCCGCCTTGGTCGCGGCGTGATCGAGGTGCTGCGCGAGTTGGGCTGAGGGCGGGACGGGCTTGGCCCGACCAGGGGCCTGAGTTCCGCAAGCGGCACATGGTGATCCACGCTTGACAAAGGCTGATCGCCACCCGCCCGCAGCGTCTGCAAACCCACCTCGCACGGCCGGGTTTGCGGGCGCCGGCTCCAGGCCTTTTGCGACAAAATGCCCCGCTTCCCTTCCACTGGTGGCCCGGTTTCATGTCCTCAGCAGGCTTCATCCGCATTCGCGGCGCGCGGCAGCACAACCTCAAGAACCTCGACCTCGACATCCGCACCGGTGAGCTGACGGTTGTCACCGGCCCCAGCGGCTCGGGCAAGTCCAGCCTGGTGTTCGACACCCTCTACGCCGAAGGGCAGCGCCGCTACGTCGAGACCTTCAGCGCCTACGCACGCCAGTTCCTCGACCGCATGGACCGCCCCGCGGTCGACCGCGTGGAGGGCGTGCCGCCGGCCATCGCCATCGACCAGACCAACCCGGTGCGCAGCTCGCGCAGCACGGTCGGCACGATGACCGAGCTGAACGACCACCTCAAGCTGCTGTTCGCCCGCGCAGCCCAGCTCTTCGACCGCCAGACCGCGCAGCCGGTGCGGCACGACACGGTCGAGACCATCCTGGAGGCCCTCGACGAGCGCAGCCGCGCCGCCGGCAACCCGCGCCTCGTGGTGACCTTCCCGGTCGAGCTGCCCGCCGACGTGTCCGGCGAGGAAGTCCAGCAGTGGCTCTCCGCCAGCGGCTACACCCGCGTGCAGGGCGAGCGCGAGGTGGCCACGCCCGCCGGCCCGCGCAAGCTGCTGGACGTGGTGGCCGACCGCTTTCGCTTCCAGGGCACCGAGCGCGCCCGCGCGGCCGAGGCCGTCGAGGTGGCGCTCAAGCGGGGCGGCGGCCGGGTCAACGTGTTCGTGCTGCCGGCTGCCGGGGAGGGCGAGGGCGCACCCGTCGCCGAGCCCGTCCTGTGGCGCTTCTCCACCGGGCTGCACTGCCCCGACAGCGACCTGCGCTACGCCGAGCCCCAGCCGGGCCTGTTCTCCTTCAACTCCGCGGTGGGCGCCTGCGAGACCTGCCGCGGCTTCGGCCGCGTCATCGGTGTCGACCTCGGCCTGGTCATCCCCGACCCGCGCAAGAGCCTGCGCGGCGGCGCCATCAAGACCATCCAGACACCGGCCTGGAAGGAGATCCAGGCCGACCTGCTGCGCCATGGCGAGCAGGCCGGCATCCCGCTGGACGTCCCTTGGGCCCAGCTCAGCCAGGCGCAGCGCGACTACGTGCTGAACGGCTCGCCGCACTGGAAGGGTCAGTGGAACAAGCAGTGGTACGGCATCCACCGCTTCTTCGAGTACCTGGAGAGCAAGGCCTACAAGATGCACATCCGTGTGCTGCTGTCGAAGTACCGCAGCTACACGACCTGCACCGCCTGTGGCGGCGCGAGGCTGCAGACCGAGGCCCTGCTGTGGCGCCTGGGCACGCACGAGGACGCCGACGCTGTCCTGCCGGCCGCGCAGCGCTTCATGCCGCACGGGGTGGCCTGGTCGCGCGCGCAGCTCGAGGCCTTGCCGGGGCTGACCGTGCACGACGTGATGCTGCTGCCGATCGAGCGCATCCGCCGCTTCTTCGACACGCTCTCGCTGCCGACGACGCTGCTCGACGAAGCGCTCAAGCTCCTCCTCGACGAGGTCCGCACGCGCCTCAAGTACCTCTGCGACGTCGGCATCGGCTATCTCACCCTCGACCGCCAGAGCCGCACGCTCTCGGGCGGCGAGGTGCAGCGGATCAACCTCACGACCGCGCTCGGCACGTCGCT
>CBINPE010000116.1:0-16481 GCA_966252435.1 uncultured Burkholderiales bacterium
GAACGGGAGGCTTGCACGCACTTCGAACGGGAGGCTTGCACGCACTTCGAACGGGAGGCTTGCACGCACTTCGAACGGGTGGCCTGCAAACACTGCGACCCGGCCACCCGAACGCCTTTCTTCTTCACCACTCACCATTCACAACCCAGGAGACCAGCCATGACCCCGAGCGAACAATTCAAGCGCGAGTGCGCCGAAGAAGTGAAGGCCCAGGGGGCCGACAAGGCCTTGAACGAGGCCACGCGCGACTGGATGAACAAGGCCAATGCGCGCAAGTACTCCTATCACTTCGAGTGGCTGGGGCGGCCGATCATCCAGTACCCGCAGGACATCGTCGCGATGCAGGAGCTGATCTGGCGGGTGCAGCCGGACCTGATCATCGAGACGGGCATCGCGCACGGCGGCTCGCTGATCTTCTCGGCCTCGATGCTGGAGCTGAACGCGGCCTGCGGCGGTCCGAAGGACGCCGAGGTGCTGGGCATCGACATCGACATCCGCACCCACAACCGCGCCGCGATCGAGTCCCATCCCATGTACCGCCGCATCAGCATGCTGCAAGGCTCGAGCGTGGCACCGGAGATCGTGGCCCAGGTGCGTGCCAAGGCGGCCGGCAAGCGCAAGGTCATGGTGGTGCTGGACAGCAACCACACCCACGAGCACGTGATGGGCGAGCTCAACGCCTACGCGCAGCTCACCTCGGTGGGCAGCTACTGCGTGGTGTTCGACACCGTGATCGAGGACCTGCCGGCCGACATGTTCCCCGACCGCCCCTGGGGCATCGGCGACAACCCCAAGACCGCGGTCTGGGAGTACCTCAAGGACCATGCCGAGTTCGAGATCGACAAGTCGATCGACCACAAGCTGATGGTCACGGTGGCGCCGGACGGCTACCTCAAGCGGGTGCGCTGACATGACGACGACGCTGTTGGAAGCCGGGGTGGACGTCGCCGATCAGCAGCCCGACGCGGCGGTGCCGCGGCCGGCGGTGACCGAGGGGCTGGTGTACGGCTGTCTCACGCACGTGCCGTTGTGGATCGACTTCCCGGACTTCGTCACGCCGATCTACCTCGGCCAGGCCCAGGGGCCGGGCCGACTCAACCTGCGCGACCTGGCGCCGGAGTGGGAACCCTACCACCCCGTGCTGGGCGGCGCGGCCGGCATCTTCGCGCTGAAGAACCTGGTGCAGCGGCTGCAGGCCGAAGGCACCGCCGTGCGGCAGGTGGGCATCTGCCAGTACCGCAAGTTCGTCACGCGCGAACGCATCGGCGTGCCTTCGGCGAACTACCAGGTGATGGACGTGCTGGCCAAGGCCAAGCTGGCCGGACAGGATCTCTCCGAGTTGATGCGTCCCGACCCGGACATGCCCTTCCTGGTGGGCCACCCCGGCACCTTCGCGATGAACGGCGTCAACTTCGACTACCTCTACCAGTACAAGGACGTGCACCACGTCGAGGACTTCCTGCGCTTCACCGCCGCCGCGGTGGAGCTGGGCGTGCTGAGCAAGCAGGATGTGCATCCGATGTTCGGCGAGACGATCTTCCTGCCCGGCGGGATCGAACTGGGCTTCTACCCGGCGGATTTCTGGGTCAAGGGCATCAGCGACCTGGAGCAGGTGGTGCGCTTCTGCGTGCAGCGCTACCCGGTGCCGCGCGAAGGCGCCCAGGCCCGATCCTGGGCCTTCTGCATGGAACGGCTGGGCAGCTTCCTGATGCTCAGGAACCTGCGCACGCACGGGATGCCCAACAAGTTCGGCTACCTGAACCTCATCACTGAAGAGGACAGCCTGAACTACGTGCCGGGGGCTTGAAGCACCGCGCCGCAGCCCCGGTGCAAGCCTTCCAAGAGCGTCGCGAAGACGGGCGCTCGAAGGTCGTTCAATGCGGGTTGTGGTCCGTTGGCTCCACCTGGAACACCGACACCAGCCCACGCAGCGTCGCCGCCTGGTCCTTGAGCAAGGCTGCGGCGGCGGCTGACTGCTCGACCAGGGCGGCGTTCTGCTGCGTCATGCCGCCCAGCACCACGATCGCCTCGTTGACCTCGCGCATGCTGCTGCGCTGGTCCTTGGCTGAGCCGCTGAGGCTGCTCATCAGGGCCGTGACCTGCTCGACCGAGCCCTTGATGTCGAGCATGCTGGTGTGGGCTTCGCCGACCTTGGCGACGCCGCTGCTCACCGCCTGCGTCGAGGAGTCGATGAGGTTCTTGATCTCCTTGGCCGCCACCGCGGAGCGTTGGGCCAGGGTGCGCACCTCGCCAGCCACCACCGCGAAGCCGCGGCCCTGTTCGCCGGCGCGCGCCGACTCGACCGCGGCATTCAGGGCCAGCACATTGGTCTGGAAGGCGATGCCGTCGATCACGCCGATGATCTCGGCGATGCGCCGTGAGGTCTCGGAGATCTCGTTCATGCTGGTGATGACGTCGCCCACCACCTTGCCGCCCTTGCTGGCCGCCTGCACGGCCTGTTGCGCCAGCTGGTCGGCCTGGTCGGCGGTGTCCGCGGCCTGGTCGACGCTGACGGTGACCTGGTCCATGCGGTTGGCCGTGACGTGCAGGCGCGCCGCCGTCTGCTGGGTGCGGTCGCTGAGGTCCATGCTGCCGCTGGCGATCTCGCCCGAGGCGGTGTTGACCGACTCGACGCCGCGCCGCACCTCGTGCACCAGGTGGCGCAGCTGGCTCACCATGATGCCCAGGGCGCGCGTCAGCTGGCCCACCTCGTCCTGGTCCTGGCTGTTGACGTCGGCCGTCAGGTCGCCGGCGGCCACCCCCTCGGCCAGGGCCACGGCCTCCTTCAGGGGAACGGTGATGGCATGCGACACCAGGTAGGCCAGCCCGGCCGCCAGACCGATGGCCAGCACCAGCGCCAGGATGATCAGGCGCCGGCTCAGCAGGTAGGTGGTCTCGCTCTGCTGCGCGGCCTCGTTGGCCAGCGCGTCGTTGTAGCTGGACAGTTTCTGCATCGCCTGGGCGGCGGCGTCGAAGCGCTTCAGGCCCTCGTCGCCCAGCAGGTCCCGGGCCTCGATCATCATGCCGGCCTGCACGTTCTCGTCCACCTCCTTGCTGACCTTGATGTAGTCGGTCCAGCGGGCCACCGCCTCGGTCAGCAGCTCGTGTTCGACGGGGGAGGTGGCGCTGTGCTCGGCCTTCTCGCGGTGCACCTCGAACTCGCGCAGGGTCTCTTCCATCAGCTTGCGGACCTCGGCCTGCTCCTTCATCTGCACCGCCACCAGCCGGTACTGGAAGGTGCGGTACTTCGAGGCCAGCTCACTCATCAGCAGCGACTCACGCACCCCGGGCAGGTGCACCTGGGCCACCCGTGCCGACTGCTCGCGCAGGTGGCTCAACTGCAGCGTGGCGAACAGCCCGACCGTGGCCATCAGGAGAAGCACCACGGAAAACGACAGGGCCAGCTTGACGCTCACCGCCATGTTGCGGAAGACCTGCAGAAAGCCTTGCATCAGATGAGACTCCAGTTGAGTTTTTCGCAGTTTTACAGAAACAGAAACGAAAAAGCGAGGGCCGGCTGGCTGGCCGGCATCCTCGCAGCACGGACGGTGAGATTTTTCAACGCCAGCCCTTGTTTCCTCCCAGGCGTAGCAGCTCGGCCTCCATCTGCGCGGGGGCGTCGTTGGCGGACAGCTCGCCAGCCAGCACCTTGTGGACATGCGAGGAGACGACGTTGCTGACCGAGAAATAGTGCTTGCCCGTGGCCGCGGCGGGCCGCGCGGTGGCGAAGGCCAGCACGCCGAACAGCTCGCCCATGAAGGGGTTGGCGCGCAGGATGTCGTTGTCCGCGTACAGCGACCACATGGTCGGGTTGAACGAGCCGCGGATGGCGCGCGTCTTCTGCACCTCGGTGCTGGTCAGGTACAGCACCAGCTGCGCGGCCAGCTCGGGCTGGCGGGAGTAGCGCGAGACCGCCAGCTGCTGCCCGCCCAGCGTCGCGCCGAAACGCCCGCCGTCGCCGCCCGACTTCGGCAGCACGGTGACGCCCACCTTGCCGCGGATGGGGCTGCCAGCGGCCTGCGCCAGCGACCAGGCGTAGGGCCAGTTGCGCATGAACACCGCGTTGCCGGCCTGGAACACGGCGCGCGAGCCTTCCTCGTCGAAGTCCAGGACCTCGCGCGGGGAGATCGTGCCGACCCAGCCGGCGGCGGTCTTCAGGGCCTGCACGGCCTGCGGGCTGTTGATCGTGACACGGCCGCCCTGGTCGACGAAGGTGCCCCCGCCGAAGGTGAGCCACCATTCCAGCGCGTTGCAGGTCAGGCCCTCGTACTCGCGGCCCTGCCACACATAGCCCCACATGGCCTTGTTGCCGGCCTCGCGCTCGGCCTGCTGGACGATGCCGGCGGTCTGCGTCAGCTCCTCCCAGGTGCGCGGCGCGCGCAGGCCATGCTTGGCCAGCAGGTCCTTGCGGTAGAAGAGCAGCCCGGCGTCGATGAACCAGGGCATGGCCACCAGGCGGTTGTTGACGGTGTCGTTGGCCACGGCGCCGCCGAGGTGGCGCAGCTGGATGTTGGCGGAGTGGGGGGCGAGGTCCAGCAGGTGCTGCTGCAGCAGGCCGGTCCAGGGGGCATCGATCTGCAGCACGTCGATGTCAGGGGATTCCTTGCCCAGGGTCTGCTCGTAGAGCTTGAGCCGCTCGTTGGCGTTGGAGGGGGCTTCCACGACCACGGCGGCGTGTCCGCTGCGGGCCGTCCAGTCGGCCACGGCCGAGCGGCACAAGGCCATCTCCGCCGCGCTGCCCGCGCAAGACACTTTGAGTGCCTCATCCTGCGGTGCTGCCCAGGCCAGCGCGGCCGTGGTCATCATCATCAGGCCCACCATGAAGCTCGCATTCATACACGCATCTCCGCAGCTCGAGGGGCGCAAGCTTCGCCGCATCGGGCACCCGGAATATGTCAAGTGTTTCAACCGGCGGGCAGGGCCCGGACACGGGGCTGGCCGACGTTCACTCCGTCACGAAGACGGGGGTGAGGATCCCGCTGGCAGGGGGCGCGGTGTGGTGCCTCAGGCACACTGTCTTCCCGTGCGGCGCCGGATTGTTTGGTTTGTTTCGTTCGTGGGCCCGTCACTGTCATTTCCTCTGTTTCCTCCTTGTCCGTCCTCCGACTGTCGCTGCCATGTCTGCTTTGCCCACGCCTTCGCTGCTCGATGCCGCCCGCCACCTGCGTCAGGCCATCCTGAGCGCCACCCGCGGCCTGGTGGGGCGCGAGCAGCTGGCCGAGCTGATCATCCTGTCGGCCGTCGCCCAGGAGCACCTGTTGGTCGTCGGCCCGCCGGGCACGGGCAAGAGCGCGGTCGTGCGGCGCGTGGCGCAGGCCATGGGGGGCCGTTACTTTGAATACCTGCTGGGCCGCTTCACGGAGCCCAGCGAGCTGTTCGGCCCGGTCGACCTGCGCAAGCTGCGCGAGGGCACGGTCGAGACCGACGTCAGCAACATGCTGCCCGAGGCCGAGGTGGCCTTCCTGGATGAGATCTTCCTTGGCTCCACGGCCATCCTGAACACCCTGCTGGGCGTGCTCAACGAGCGCCGCTTCCGGCGTGGCCATACCCAGCTGCAGTGCCCGCTGCGGGTCTGCGTGGCGGCGGCCAATGCCCTGCCGCAGGACGAGGGCCTGGCCGCCTTCGCCGACCGCTTCCTGGTGCACGTCTTCGTCGATCCCGTGCCCGACCACCACCTGGAGGCCCTGCTGGAAAGCGGCTGGCGCTCGGAGGCGTTGGCCGGGCCGTGTGAGGCGGAAGGTCTGGCGCCGCTGGACCTGCTGTCGCGCCAGCTGCGCGAGGTCGACCTGACCCCCGCCCGGGCCACCCTGGCCGGGGCGATCCGGCAGCTGCGCCAGGCCGGGCTCATCCTGTCGGACCGGCGCATCGTCAAGGCCCAGCGCCTGGTGGCGGCGGCGGCCCTGCTGGCGGGCAGGCCGCAGGCCACGACAGCCGACGTGTGGCCTCTGCTGTACGTGCTGCCGACCCGCGAGGCCCAGCACAGCGCCCGCGAGGTGTTGCGCGACACCCTGGCCCTGGCGGCGCACCCGCACCTGTTCAGCGCGGTGGAGGAGGCTGTGCTGCAGCCGATGTCGCGCGTGGCCCGCCTGCAACACACCGCCGCGTCCCTGCTGGAGGGGGACGCCTTGGGCGAGGCCGGGGTCTTCGTGCGCGAAGCCGAGGCGGTGCTGCGCGAGATCGATGCCAACTTCGCGCCCGGGCAGTTGCCCGACGAGCTGGCCGCGCTGCGTGGGCGTCTCGCGGTGCGGCTGGGGGGACTGGCCGCGCAGGATGCGACGGGATGAGATGAGCCTGCGGTCCTTCCTGGATTGGCATTGGCGCGCCCGGACGGTCGTGCCGGCGGCGCAGGCCGCCGTCGCCTGGGGCGCCGTCGCGGTGGCGTTGCTCGAGCGCCTGCGCGGGGCGATGCCGCCGTCGGCAGGCGAGGGCGGGGCGGCCGCCATGCCGGCGCTGGCACTCAGCGTGTGCGCGACCCAGGACCTGCTTGTGGTGCTGGGCCCGGAACAGGCCCTTCCCTGGGTGGAAGGCATTGCCTATGCGGCACCTTGTGCGCAGGCTGCCGCGCTGTGGTGCCCGACCTGGCAGGAGCCCGACGTCTGCGCCGACCTGCTGGCGCGCGCACTGCTGCGCCGGGTGGGCGGCGGCAGCGTGCTGCTGTGGCCGCAGCCGCGCGTGGCCTTGCCCTTGGGTCGGCAGTTCCCTCTGGATGCCGCGACCCTGGCGCGGATCGCGCGGCGCTGGGGGCTGCCGGACGCCTGCCGGCCTGCGACGGGAGGCGCGTCGTGAGCGGGACGGGCGGCGCGGCCGACCCCACGCTGAGCATGGCCCTGCCGCCGGCCCTGCAGCCCTGGCGGCAGTGGCTGGTCTGGTTCCCGCCCGAGCTGGCGGGCGTGCTGGGGGACCTGCTGCGCCGGTTGCAACCCCTGCTGGGCCCGCCGTCCGGCCGGCACCGGCAGGCCCAAGGGGAGCCCGAGGGGGTGGATGGGCTGCACACCCGCGGCCCCTACGAGCGGCTGCTGGCCAGCGAATGGCTGCTGTCGCAGGAGCTGCCGGACGAATTCATGCGCCGCGCCGCCGCGGGCGAACACCTCTTCCTGGCCCCGCGCCACGCCACGCCCCAGCTCGATCGCCAGATCGTGGCCCTGTTCGACGCCGGCCCCCTGCAGCTGGGCGCGCCGCGCCTGGTTCACATCGCCTGGTGGATCCTGCTGGCCCGCCGTGCGGCGCAGGCGGGGGCGGTGCTGCGCTGGGGTTTCGTGCAGACACCCGGCGTGCTGCACGAGGCCCGGCAGGTGAACGCGCTGGACCGCCTGCGGCGCGGCCGCTCCTTCACCTGGGCCGATGCGGGGCACTGGTCGCAGTGGCAGGAGTCCTTGGCCGCGTCGACCGCCGATCCCACGCACGAGCACTGGTGGATCGGGGCTTCGCCGGCCAGCGTGGCGCCGCCGTCCGACGCGCCGGCGGGGCGCCCGCTGATCACGCACGTGGTGCAGGTCTGCCGGGGTTTGCACGGCGACAGCCTCTCGCTCACCGTCACCCAGCACGGCCAGTCGAGCTCGTTGGCGCTCGACCTGCCGCCTGCCACTGAGGGGGCGTTGTTGTTGCAGGGCGCGCCGGCGCCGCGTCCCCGGCTGGCCATGGCCGGGGCGGATGACTCATCCTTCACCCTGCCTGACCGCCTGGCGCTGACCCGTGCGCCGGTGTGGTCGACCACGGGCAGCCACGTGGCCGTGCTCGGCGCCGGGGGCGGTGGAGCCTGGGTGGCCGCCTTGCACGACCGCAGCGCGCGCAAGCGCAGGGGACCGCGCTGGGAGGCCTGGGCGGCCAGGGCCCAACCCCTGAGCCTGTTCTTCGTGCGCAAGCAGCTGGCCGGCCTGCTGCACCGGGCTGACACGATCGATGCCTGGAAGGTCCCGCGCCTGGGGACGTGGAAGGCAGGCAGCGATGCGTCCGGCGAAGGGCCGAGGCTGCCGCCGGGCACCTCGCGCTGGCTGCCGGCCGTGAACCTGCCGAGTGGGTTGTGCCTGCTGGACGCGGCGGGCGGGTTGTGGCTGCGGGCGCAGGGTGCGGCCTGGGCGCAGGTCGACAGCGGCGTGGTCGGGCTGCTGCCCATGGGCACCAACGTGGTGTACGTGACGGCTTCGGACACCCATTGGGCGGTCCGCCTCATGGGGCCGGGCGATGGCCTTCGGTTCAGTGCACCCCTCCTGGTGCCTGCGGGAAAGTGGGCCTCCTTGTCGAGTCAGGCCGGATGCGCACGTGCCGAGGGTCTGCGCCTGCCCGCTCGCGTGAGCGCGGTGTATTTCTCCCTGGCTGACGACGGGGCACTGGGTGGCTGCGCGGCCCGGCTGTGGCACGGTCCGGGAGAGCAGTGGCAGCTCGTCACTTCCGGCCAGGAACCCGCGACGCTGTCGCTGGCTCGCGGTTGGCGGGTGCTGGGGCTGGTCAGCCTGAAGGAGCGCCGCCATGAGCTGCTGTGCCTGGCGGACGACGGCGTGCGCCTGTTCCGGGTCGATGGGGCGCGCGGCACCCGGACGTGCTACACCGCGCCCGCCCGGGTCGTCAGCGGCAACGTGTGCCCGGTCACCGGCCGGGTGGCCCTGCTGACTGCGGCGCGCCAGCTCATCGTGTTCGACACCCGCACGGAGCGACTCGAGCTGATGGTGCACAGCGCCGGCGAGTCGGAGGAGGCGGACGAATGAGCGAGGGCGCGGATTCACGCCCCGTCTCGCAGGCGCGGGTCGCCATCTGCCATCCGGTGCTGACAGGCCACCAGGCGGTGGCCGGCCTGTGGTTCCCGGCCGATTGGTGGGACGAGGCCGGTCGCGCCCGGCGGCTGTTGGCGCACTGGGTTCCCGGGGCCGCTGCCTGGCGCTTCACACAGGGCGACCTGCTGTGCTGGCCGCAGCCGGTGACGCAGTCGTGCGAGGACCTGGCCGGCTGGCCGCTGTGCCGTGCCGCGGGCGTGCAAGGTTCCCTGTGCTCCGCGGCCTTGAGCGAGGCCGAGCGTGCGGCCCTGCCTGTCGCTGACGCCTGGATCGTGACCGGGGGGCAGGTGCTGGCCCTGTCGCTGGCCCAGGCCAGTCCGCTGGATCCAGCGGACTGGCTGGCGCTTGACGACGTGCCGGTGCTGGTGCCGGACGACCTGGGCTTCGAGGCCGCCGAGGCGGTGCTGCTCACGCCGCCCGTGCGCAGCGTGCGCGAGGTGGTGGGCGATGCGGTCGGCCCTGCCAGCACGGCGCAGCAGGATTTCGTGCGGGCGATGGCGCAGCGCGCCGCCTCGGCCGAGGGCGCCGCGCCAACGGAGTCGTCGCGCCCCACACCGCCTGCCACCGGGCGCGGACCTGGCGCCTGGCTCCAGGTTCTGAGCGTGCTGGTGGTGCTGGCGACCCTGGTTTCGTGGGTGTCCCAGGCCTGGTCCGCGTCGGGCGTCGATGCGGCCAAGGTGCTCTGGCTGCTGGCGCTGGGCGTGGCGCTGCTGGGCCTGGTGGCCTGGTTGATGCGCCGGGCGCGCAGCGCGGCGGGCCGCGCGGTCGAGGGGCTGGCGGCGCGGCTGCGCGAAGCGCCGCGGGCCGAGGCGGAGGCCGATGCTGTTTCTGCCGCCTCCGCCGAGGCCGCAAGTGGTGCACCCGGTCAGGGCCGCCGCCCACCCGCGCGCGGCTTGCGGCGCGACCTGGCGCAGTGGGTGCCGCCGCGCTGGCGCGACTGGCTGCTGCGTCTGGCGATCAGCCTGCCGGTGGGCCGCTGGCTGGGGCGTCAGCAGGCCGCCTACCTGCGGCGCATGCTGGCCCTGTTCGACGAGGGCGACCTGGAACAGGCCCTGCGCCACGCCATTCCCCTGAGCGATGGCGACGTGCCTTCGGCGGGGGCGGTGCTCGGCGTGCCCCGGCCGCGCCGGGAGCTGCACCTGAGCGAGGGCGGCGGCGCCTCGGCGAGCCTGCCCCTGGGCCCCGACCTGCACACGCACCTGCGCCGGCTCTACCGCCGGACCTTCGAACGGCTGGACCGCGAGAAGCGAATCGACGAGGCCCTGTTCGTGCTGGCCGAGCTGCTGCAGGACCGCCAGCATGCGCTCGACTACCTCGAGACACAGGGTCGTCATGCGCAGGCGGCCGCCCTGGCGCTGGCCTGGGACCGGCCCGCCGACGAGATCGTCCGCCTGCACGCCCTGGCGGGTGACTGGCGCATGGCGGTCGCGGTGGCGCGGCGCGACCGCGCCTTTGCGGGGGCGGTGCGCCAGCTCGCGCCGCGTTGGCCCGAGGCGGCGCGCCGGCTGCGCGAGGCCTGGGCCGATGCACTGGTGCAGCAGGGCGACTGGATGGGCGCGGTCGAGGCGGTGTGGCCGGACGCGTCACTGCGCGAGCGGGCTGGTGCCTGGCTGGACGAGGCCCAGCGTGCCGGCGGTCACCTGGCGGCCCAGGCGCTGGTGAAGCGCGCCGTGCTGATGCCACAGTCCTGGCGGGACGACACCGGGCTGCTCCGGGCGCTGCGCGATGACCCGGCGTGGCGCCCGCAGCGCGCGGCATTGGCCGAGGCACTGCTGGCCGAGCGCGGCGGTGCCGACACCGGCGCCCTGGCCGCGTTGGCGGCGCTGCTGGTGCCGTCGGTACTGGCCGACCAGGCCAGCAAACCCCAGGGCTTCAACCAACTGATGCTGCAACGCCTGGTCAGCCTCACGGGCGACAAGATGCTGCAGGCCGACCTGCCGCGCGGCGGCTGGCCCGTGGCCCAGCCGCAGGCGCTGTGGAAGCGCGGCGAGCCCCTGGCCTGCGCCGCGCCCGAGGCCGGCAGCCTGGCCGTGTTCGATGCGGTGCCGCTGGAGGCCCCTGGCTACCTGCTGGCGCTGGGCGAGGCGGGGGTGCAGGTGGTCGACGCCGCCGGCCGGCCCCTCGTCCGTTTCGAGCGGCCCGCCCACCGCCTCGTGCTGTCCCACAACCGCCGTGTGGCCCTGCTGCTCGCCGCGCGCGGCGAGCTGTGGCGCGTCAGCCGGGTCGACCTGCAGATGCGCAGCGTGGTCGACCTGGGGCTGTGCGAACTCACCCACTTCGCCGACACCTTCGACGGCATCGCCTGGACGGTGGTGCGGGGCGGGGAGGTGCTGGTGCTCGATGCGACCCGGGCCTTGAACGAGGTGCTGTGGCGGGTCGGCGGACTGCCCGGGCCGGTGGCCCTGCTGGCCGCCGGCCTGCACCAGGAGCAGCTGCTGATCGGCGCCGAGCTGTGGCGCTACCAGCTGCCCGGCCGGCGCCTCAGCGCCCGCGAGCCGCTGCCGCCGCTGTCCGCGGGGCAGGTGCGGGTTCTGCATCCGCACCATGGCGTGGTCGACGTGGGCCGGGAGGCGGCGCCGCAGCCCGGCGTGGTCGGCCTGTCTTGGCGCTGGGGCAGTGCCTGCCAGGGCCGCCTGGCCTGGGACGAGGGCGAGCCCCAGGGGCTGCGGGTGCTGGCAGGCGGGCATGGGCTGCTGCTGGCCTGCCGCCGAGCGGACGGCGGCAGCGTGGTGCGCTGGGTGCAGATGGGCGGGCGGCTCGATGCGCAGGTCGACTGGCCGGGCGGGCACGAGCCGCGCATCCGCGTGATGCCGCAAGGCGATGCGCTGTTCTTCGACGAGGCGGGCCGCTGCCTGCACCTTGACGCGCAGACGGGCGAGGTGCTGCGCTTCACTGTGCGCTGAGCGGCGCTATTCGCCGAGCAGCATGCCCAGCCCCTGGCTGCGCAGGCGGGCCTGGGCCACGTAGGCGAAGTTGGACAGTGCGATCTGCGCCGCGCGCATGTTGTAGAGCTTGGGCACCTTGTAGATCAGGCCCACCCCGCCGATGGTGATCGACTCCAGGTTGGTCTGCCCGGTCAGCATGCGCACCCACTCCAGGCGGTTGGCGCACAGCGCGATCACGGGGCGCTCGGTGGCGCCGACGGCCTCGGGGTCGAAGTGGGTGGCGAAGACGAGGTCGACCTTCTGCTGCGCGTCGCGGTTCACGTAGGCCTCGGCCAGCCGCTCGAAGCGGTGCAGGCAGTGCTCAAACAGGCGCAGCGGCGCGGCTGGCGCGTCTTTCGGCGTGTCCGGGCCGGCGGCGTCGAAGCAGTTGCGAAACGCCGGGTGCGGCTGCGAGAAGTCGAGGTAGTCGCCGCCGTCGAGCTGCTTGAGCACGCAGTGGTCCTGCCGGTTGTTCTCCGCGATCAGCTCCTGCACCACTTGGTAGGGCAGCGCGCCCAGCGTGTCGTCCAGCGTCGACACGCGGGCCTGGTTGGCGTAGGCCTGCAGGTGGGTGAGGTCCAGCTGCTCGGCGTTGGCGTTGGCGGCCTTCACGTGCAGCCGCACCCGGCTGCGCACCATGTCGTGCACTTCGGAGGCGGCATGTTGGGGATAGCGGGCCGGGAAGCAGTCGGCGATGCCGATCTGCGAGAAGTAGAAGAACTTGCGCGCCGCGTGCTTCAGCGCCCGCAGGGGCTCGATCACCTCGCGCGGTTGCGCGTGCCAGTTGTCGTTGGCGTGGATGACCGTGGCGGCCGGGGTCTGGATGGCCACCAGCGAGTCGAAGTGCGTGAATTCCTCGTTGATGAAGAAGCGCAGCGAGAACGGCCCGAAGGCGTGCACCTCGTCAGCTCCCACCGCGTGCACCTGCGGGGCCAGCGCCTGCAGGCGCCGCTCCAGCCCCGGCGAGCGGAAGCGCGGGATGGCGAAGTGCGCCTGCGACAGGTGGTGCTTGACGAAGAAGTCGTCCAGGTGGTCGTCGTGCCCGTGCGAGACCACGCAGCACAGCCTCGCCGGGTCGATCGAGAGGATGAAGTCGACGATCTCCTTGGGCGGGGAGGGCTGCTGCACCCAGGCCCCGAAGGCCGAGGAGATCAGCCAGGGGTCGGTGAGGCAGTAGTGCTCCTCGTGCTTGATCAGCAGGCAGGCGTGGTTGACGTGGACCAGGAAGGCCGGCGCGGCCTGGAGTTCGGCGAAGCTGCGGGGGGCGGGCGTCAGGGTCTGGGTCATGGGCGTCTCGCGGTGAGAGGTGGCGGGGACAACAACGACCAGGACGGCATCTTATTGAGCTTTCCCATGTTCGTGACACCCTTGTGAATGCCGTTCGTCCTGAGGTATCGAAGGATGCGAAGTCAGTGAGCTCGCTGTCCTCGCATCCTTCGATACCTCAGGACGAACGGGAGCTCTACAGGCGTCGGTCATGAATTCTGGAAAGCTACAACAGGGTAGAGCGTGTGCCGCGGCGCCTACGCCGGCTGCGCCTGCGGCACCCCCGTGCCCACCAGACGCGCCCACACCTCGTGCTCATGCAGGTCCATGGAGTTCTGCACGGCCTGGTCGAAGTCCTGGTTGAGCTGCTCGGCGTCGCGCAGGTGGTGGAAGCCCAGGCCCTTGGCCCGGTCGTGCGGCGAGATTTCCTTGCCGATGTTGAGCTTGCGCTGGATCATGCTCATGTCCCAGGGCGCGTACATCAGCGTGGTGAACAGCAGGTCGGGGCTGAGCGCGGTGGGGCCGCGCATCCAGGAGTGCCGGCCGACCGCGTAGCTGCCGGTCTTCCAGCGGTGCATCAGGCGCCGGCGGGTGCCCTTGACGGCGGGGTCTTCCCAGTAGCCGTGGTGGAACTGGTGCAGCACCGGCTTGTCGGCGCGCAGCCCCGCAAAGCCCAGCCGCTCCTTGTCGGCCAGGATGAACGACTCGCCCGTGAGGCCGTGGAAGCCCGCATCCTCCGCCACCTGCAGCACGCCGCGCAGGTTGGGCGAGCAGACGTACTCGGTCACGTTCAGCGCCAGCTTCCAGCCGTGCAGGTGCCACTCGATCTGCATCACCTCGAAGTCCGCGTCGTTGGCGTCGAAGTTCTCGTTCTGCGAGCGCACGATGCGCCAGTGCGGCGCCAGCTCGCGCACGATGTCCAGCGACTCGTCGGTGGAGGCGTAGTCGATGATCGTGACCGTGTCGAACATCGGCGCGTGGTGCCGGATCCAGGGCGGCAGCAGCAGGGCCTCGTTCTTGATGTGGCAGATCAGGTTGGTCAGCATTCCTGGATCTCCAGCTCCGGTAGGTAGCGCACGTAGGCATCGCCCTTGCCCTTGGCGCCGCGGATCTTGGAGATCTTCTCCTTCAGCTCGGCATAGAAGTTCCACGCCCCGATCACGAAGATCGTGCCCATCGGAAGGTCGGCCACCGCCGGGGTGGGGCTCACGCGCACTTTCGAGCCGGGCATGAAGCGGCCGATCTTCAGGGGGGCCTCGTCCACCACGTGGTCGGGGAAGACGCCGGCGTAGTTGAAGAAGGTCACCGACTTGGCCGCCACGCCCACGCCCACCACGGTGCGGCGCTGCGCGTGCCATTGCTTCATGTGCTTGCGGTAGGTGTTGACGCGGTGCTCGGCCAGGGTGCTGAACTGCTTGAAGCAGCGCCCGTCGAGCAGGCCGTGGCTCAGCTCATAGGCCAGCCGCTCTTGCACGCTGGCGTCGGGCTGGCCGGTCTTCTTGAGCACGAAGCGGAAGCTCGTGCCGTGGATGTCGGGGAAGCTCAAGGAACACAGCACCAGCCCTGCGCGTCGCGCCAGCGCCTGCATCGAGTGAGCGCTGAAGAAGGAGTAGTGCTCGTGGTAGATGGTGTCGAACTCGCCGTTGAACAGCATGTTGGCCTGCGAGGTCTGGATGTGCACCTCGCCGTCCGGGGCGAGCACGTGCTCGGCGGCGCTGAGCAGGTCCAGCGGGTCGGGCGTGTGGGCGCAGACGTTCTGGCCGACGATCAGGTCGTAGGTCTGCGGGTGGGCGGCCACATAGGCCAGGTTGAAGAAGTCGGCGTCGACGTCCAGCCCTTTGGCCTTGGCGGTCTCGACGATGTTGGCGGCCGGGTCCACGCCGTGCAGGTGGCCGAACCCCTGCGCTTTCAGCGAGTCGAGGAAGCTGCCGTCGTTGCAGGCGATCTCCAGGATGCGTGCGTCCGGCTTGAAGCGCTCGCGCAGCTCCTTGGCGTAGCTGTCGAAGTAGCGCTTGAGCGAGTTGCTGGTGCCACTGGCGTAGTGGTAGTCGGAGAACAGCACCTCGGGCTTGATGAACACGCCCTGCTGCGCGTGGCCGCAGTGCGGGCAGCCGCACAGCCGCAGCGACTCGGTGAACTTGAGCTGCCCGTTCTCGGAGAAGTCGTTGGCGTGCGGTTGCACCCCGAGGTCGATGAGGTCGCGCAGGTCTTTCGAGCCGCAGGCCAGGCAGGCGTCAGGCGTGGACGAGATGTCGCTCATGTTGGCTCCGGTAGTATTTGGCGATTTCGGAAATCAGGCTGGACATCGGCGTGTCCAGGGGGCGGCCCAACGCCTTGCAGATCTTGCTGGAGTCGACCGTGAAGGTGTAGGTGCCGGTGCCCGGCAGCTCCACGACCTGGGCCCCGAGCTGTTCGGCCACGGCGTCGCCGAACTCGCCAATGCTCATGCTGTAGGAGGCCAGGTTGTAGAAGCCCGAAGGGGGCACCACCTGGAGCATGCGCTCGATGGTGGCCACCAGGTCGTTCATGGCCAGCACCGAGCGCTTGGCGGTCTTGTTGGCGACCTTGACCACGCCGTTCTCGACGGCGCTCTTGACCATCGAGTTGAGCAGCAGTTCGTCGCGCTGCTGGGCCGAGGTGCCGCACACCGTGCCGAAGCGCAGGCCGCAGAAGTTGCTGCCGATGGTGGAGATCAGCTTGTCGAAGGCGTATTTCGAGAGGTCGTAGGCGTTCTGGTACTGGAAGCCGATGGTCTCTTCGGTGGTGATGTTGTCGGTGGCCTCGTTGCCGGAGTACAGGGAGGCGGAGCTGGCGTAGATGAGGCGCTGGGAGGGCTGCAGGTTCTGCACCAGGCGCAGCAGGCCGGAGACGTTGTTCTCGAAGGCCTCGGCGGGCTCGTCGACGGCCATCTTCACGCTGGAATGGCCGGCCAGCCAGATGACGGTGCCAAAGGGGGCGAGGTCGATGCCGCTGAGGTTGCGGTAGTCCTGGGCGAGGATGGGACCGCCGGCGGGGGCGCGGCGGTCCAGCCCGGTGACGGGGTGGCCGGCCTCGCTGAGGTGGGTGTACAACCGGGAGCCGATGTAGCCCATGGCGCCGATCAGCAGGATGTCAGGTCGCTTCATCGAATCCCCCGTGTCGAAGCAGAACGAACAACAAACAACAATCACGCCGCTGCAGCGGGCTGCAAGGGCATGGCATGCAGTGTGTCGACGAGGGGAAGGCCGGGATCGGCTGAAAAAAACGGGTTTCGAGCGGTTATTCGGGGGCAGCGGCGTGGTTTTGGTGGAGGCGCTGGTCCGGTTCGAGGGCAGGGTCGCCAGTCGCCTGCTCCTGCTCCTGCTCCTGCACCGGCACCGGCACCGGCACCGGCACCGGCACCGGCACCAATCCTCCCGTTCGCCCTGAGCTTGTCGAAGGGGGCGAAGGCAGCGAGAGCTGCTACCCGCCCCCCCCACCACACCCCGTTCGGGCTGGGGTAAAGAAGCCTGCGCCCACAGCGAGCATTCAGGTTGTAGGTAGG
>CBINPE010000117.1:0-16418 GCA_966252435.1 uncultured Burkholderiales bacterium
GCAACCGCCAGCCGATCACGACGCGGCCCGAGCTGGCCGAGCTGGACCACAGCCCGATGGTGTTCGTGGCCACCGGCAAGCTGCTCGGCGCGAGCGACCTGGCCGACACGCAAGGGCAGTCGGTGTATGGCTTCGTCGACCCGCTCACCAGCGCCTCGCCGGCCTACGCCGACCTGCGCGGCGCTCTCAAGCCACGCGCCATGACACAGCACGGCAGTGCCCCGCTGGCCACCCGCACGGTGGACTGCCCCTCCACCGCCACGGCGGCCGCCTGCTCGGCCACGGCCGGCTGGGTGCTGGACCTGCCCGACCCCGGCGAGCGCGTCAACGTCGACATGAAGCTCTACCAGGGCACCCTGGTGATCGGCTCCAACGTGCCTGAGAGCACGGCCTGCACCTCGGGCGGCCACAGCTGGCTGACGAACCTGAACTTCGGCACCGGCATGGCGGTGAACATCTCGGGCAGCCCCAGCGCCACCGGCCTGACCGCCTCGCAGTACGTCTCGAACTCGCTGATCGTGGGCTTGAGCGTGGTGCGCCTGCCCTCGGGCCTGGCCCGCACGGAGTTGTCGACCTCGGGCGGCGGGGCCGGCACCACGGCCACCAGCCTGACAGGCGGCCAGGGCGGCGGCCCCGGCGGCGGCAGCGGCCTGAGCTGCACCGGCGGCGGCGGGGGCACGGCTGCCTGCGACACCCTCAACGCCGCCGAGTCGGCCCCCGGACGGCGCATCAGCTGGCGCGAGCTGACGCAGTAGCGGCAAGCCCCTTCACACCACCCCGCTCTCCCGCAGCGACTGCTTCAGCCACTCGATGAACAGCCGCGTGCGCGAAGGCAGCAGGCGCGCACTCGGGTAGGTGATGCTGACCGGCCAGGGTGCGGGCTCGAAGTCGGCAAGCACCGTGCGCAGCCGCCGGGCCTGCAGCAGGGGAGCGGCCTGGTAGGACAGGCAGCGCGCGAACCCCAGCCCCTCGGCGCAGGCCTCGAGCAGCGGCGCCACCAGGCTGCACGCCAGCGGCCCCTGCACCGCCACCTGGACATCGCGGCCGCCGTCCCGGAAGGACCAGCGGTCGCCGGTGATGCTGGAATACAGGCAGGGCTGCTGCGCCAGCTCTCGCGGGTGGCGCGGCGTGCCGTGCCGCCGCAGGAAGGCGGGGCTGGCCACGACCATGCGCCGGATGCTGCCGACACCTTGCGCGACCACGCTGGAGTCCTGCAGCTCGCCGATGCGCACGCCCACATCCAGCCCCTCCTCCACCAGGTTGACCACCCGGTCCAGCAGCACCAGCCTGACATGCACCTGCGGATGACGCTGCAGGAAGCGCGTGACCGCCGGCGCGACGTGGCGCTGCCCGAACATCACCGGCGCGGTCACGCCCAGCGTGCCCCGGGGCTCCTCCTGGCCCGCCCCCAGGAGGCGGTCGGCCTCGTCCAGGTCGGCCAGGATGCGGCGTGCGCGCTCCAGGTACTGCCGCCCGTCGGGTGTCAGGGCCAGCCGCCGCGTGGTGCGGTTCAGCAGCCGAGCCCCCAGGCCCGACTCCAGCGCGGCCAGGGAACGCACCACGGCCGTCAGCGAGGTGTCCAGCGCTTCGGCGGCCGCCGTGAGGCTGCCGTGGTCGACGATGGCAATGAAGGTCTGCAAGGCCTTGAGTTTGTCCATCGCAGGATGATTGATGCGCCAAACGGTTTAGTCAATTGCGAATCCATGTCTTTACGCCAACCCCGGCGTGACCAAGAATCGCCTCCAAGACACCTTGGACCTGCCATCGGGTCCCCACCCCTGCCTTTCCTGGAGCCCCGCATGCCGATCACCCTGTACCGCTTTCCCTTGTCTGGCCACTGTCACCGCGTCGAGCTGTTCCTGCGCCTGCTGGACCTGCCCTACGAGACCATCGAGGTCGACCTGCTGCGCGGCGAGCAGAAGTCCCCGGCCTTCCTGGCGCTCAACCCCTTCGGGCAGGTGCCGGTGATCGTCGACGAGGGTGCGGTCATTGCCGACGCCAACGCCATCCTGACCTACCTGGCCCTGCGCCACGCCGGCGACGCGTCCACCGCGTGGCTGCCGCGCGATCCGCTGGGCATGGCCCAGGTGCAGCGCTGGCTGTCGGCCGCCGCCGGGCCCCTGGCCTTTGGGGCGTCGGTGGCGCGCGCGATCCATCTGTTCAAGCGCCCGCAGGACCCTTCGGACGCCCAGGCCCGCGCCCATGCCCTGCTGCAGACCATGGAGCGCACGCTGCAGGCCACACCCTTCCTGGCCGGCACGGCGGCCCCGACCATCGCCGACATCGCCCTGTACAGCTACACCGCGCACGCGCCCGAGGGCGGCATCCCGCTGGCTGACTACCCCGCGGTGCGCGCCTGGCTCGGCCGCATCGAGGCTCTGCCGCGCTTCCTGCCACTGGTGTCCAGTCCCCTGCCCCAGCCGGTGGCCTGACATGCAACCCGCGCCGTCCCTGTCCACCTGGCCGCACGCCGAGCCGCCGTTCCATGCCGGCGAGCAGGCCATGCAGACGCGCGCGGGCGCGCGCGAGCGCATGGCCGAGCGCGGCCCCCGCGTGATCCGCGGTGCCATGCCCGAGCAGCACCGCGCATTCTTTGCCCAGCTGCCATTCGTCGTGCTGGGCGCGGTGGACGAAAGCGGCCAGCCCTGGGCCAGTTGGCTCGTCGGCGAGGGCGCGGGCTTCGTGTCCTCCCCCGACGACACCCACCTGCGCATCGGCGCCCTGCCGCCGCCGGGCGATCCCTTGCGTGGCCTGTTGCGTGATGGCAGCACACTCGGCCTGCTCGGCATCGAACTGCCCACGCGCCGCCGCAACCGCGCCAACGGCCTGGTCGAGCAGCTCGACGATGAGGGCTTCACCCTGCGGGTGCGCCAGAGCTTTGGCAACTGCCCCAAGTACATCCAGCAACGCGAGCAGCTCGCGTCCCGGCCCGCCACCCTGGGCATGCCCGCCCGGCGCCTCGCGCACCTGGGCGACCCCGCGGCGACGCCCGCGCGCGCCCTGGTGCAGCAGGCCGACACCTTCTTCATCGCCACGCACGCCCCTGGAGACGCTCCCAACACGGGCAGCGACGTCTCGCACCGTGGCGGGCGGCCAGGCTTCGTCGCCCTGGGCGATGACGGCGCCAGCCTGCAGTGGCCCGACTTCAGCGGCAACATGTTCTTCAACACCCTGGGCAACCTTGCGGCCGATCCACGGGCTGGCCTGGTCTTCGCCGACTTCGAGCGCGGCGACCTGCTTCACGTCAACGGCCGTGTCGAGGTGATCTGGGACGGTCCCCAACTGGCGCGTTTCGCGGGTGCGCAGCGCCTGCTGCACATGCGCATCGACGACATGCTGTGGCGCCCCTCGGCGCTGCCCCTGCGCTGGCAACTGGTCGGGTTCTCGCCCGCGCTGGCCGACATCGGCACCTGGTGACACACGCCATCCCCTTGACGTTCCAAGGCCTTGCCGGGGGTTCGACAAGAGTGTCTTGGCGGTTGTTGCATATACTGGCCCTGCAGTCAGTGACCAGTACCCATCCCGCTACGCCTGAGTCGTTCCCGCCGCTTTCCCGCTGAGCCTTTGTTTCCACAGCCTGTTCGACGGATCTTCGCTTGAGCGTGTCGACAGTCTTCAAACGCACGCTCAAGGGGTACATCGTTGGAACCTACGTCCATCACGCCGGCAGTCCGAGGCCTTCCTGGCCCGCACCAGACCGAACCCGCACCCGCCGCGGTCGACGGCCTGCGTCCGCCGCTCACGGACATCCCCAGGCTGGGAAACACCGAAGCACGCTACCGAGCCCTGTTCGAATCGATGGACGAGGGCTTTCTCCTGGCCCAGTTGCTGTACACCCCACAAGGCCAGCCGCTGGACCTGCTGTACCTGGACACCAACCGTGCCGCCCGCCAGCTGACCGGCGTCGAGCTCAAGGGCCGCCGCGCGACGGAGATCAGCCCCGACCTGGAGCCAGGCTGGCTCGAGACGTGGGCCCGCGTGGCACGCACACGCGTGGGCGAGCGGCACCAGCGCTACGCCGCGCCGCTGGGCAGGTGGTTCGACTTCAATCTCTTCGCCGTGGGCGAGCCGTCCGAGCGCCAGGTGGCGGTGGTGTTCCAGGACATCACGCGCCAGAAGCAGGCAGAGCAGACGCTGCAGGAAAGCGAGGCGCGCCACGCCTTCCTCGTGCGCCTCGGCGACCAGCTGCGCGACCTCAGCCATGCCGACCAGATCGAGCGCCGGGCCGTGCGCCTGCTGGGCGAGCACCTTGGCGTCACGCGTGCCTACTACGTGAGGTACGACGAGCACATCGGCCGCGGCATCCTGCTGCACGACTACGTCGCCGGCAAGGGCACGCCCCCGCCGCCCAGCCTCGTCGGCAGTCACCGCATCGACGACTTCCCATGGATCAACCGCGCGCTTCGCAACGGCCGCCCCTTCGTCCTGCCGGACGTGGCCGCCGCGCTGTCGATCTCGGCGAGCGAGCGGGCCCTGTACGCCCCGCTGGGCATCCAGGCGCTGCTGTGCGTGCCGGTGCTGAGGGAAGACCGGCTGGTGGGCGCCATGACCGTGGCCTGCGACAAGGTGCGGGAATGGACCGCCTTCGACGTCTCGATCGTGCAGGAAACGGCGGAGCGCATGTATGCCTCGCTCAAGCGGGCGCACGCCGAGGCGGCGCTGCGCGAGGCCAACCGCCGCAAGGACGAGTTCCTGGCCACCTTGGCGCATGAGTTGCGCAACCCGCTGGCGCCGTTGCGCAATGGCCTGCAGATCACCAAGCTCACCCTGTGCAACGACACCCGCCTGCAGGGCACGGTCGACGTGATGGACCGCCAGCTGAGCCACCTGATCCGTCTGGTGGACGACCTGCTCGACGTAGGCCGCATCAGCTCAGGCAAGCTGGAGCTTCGCAAGAAGCGGCTCAGGCTGTCCGACGTGCTGGCGAGCAGCGTCGAGCTGAGCCGTGAGTCCATCGCGAAGCATGGACACGCGCTGCACGTGGCGGATGACGCCGAAGGCCTGCACGTGGAAGGCGACTTCGACCGCCTGGCGCAGGTGTTCACCAACCTCTTGTCGAACGCCGCGAAATACACCGACCAGCCAGGCCACATCCGGCTCCGGCTGCACCGCGACGACGAGCGCGTGCAGGCTGTGGTGACGGTGACGGATTCCGGCATCGGGATCCCGCCGGCGGACCTCCCCCACGTCTTCGACCTGTTCTCGCAGGTGCGTTCGCACCAGGGCCTGGCGGAGGGGGGGCTGGGCATCGGCCTGTCGCTCGTGAAGCAACTGGTGGACCTGCACGGGGGGCAGGTGGAGGCCCGCAGCGGTGGAGCCGGCCAGGGCAGCTGCTTCACGGTGCGCCTGCCCCTGGCGGCCGCGCCACCGGCCCTCGAAGCCCAGGCCGAGGCGCACGCCCCGCCACCCGCGGCCACCCTCGAGCCCCCGCAGGCCCCGGCTTCGCGCAAGCGCGTCCTGGTCGCCGACGACAATGCCGACGGCGCGGCCTCCCTGGCACTCCTGCTCGAGCTGCTGGGCCATGAGGTGTGCACCGCGAAGGACGGGGTGGAGGCGGTGGAAAAGGCGGTCGACTTCAAGCCGGACCTGGTGCTGCTGGACCTGGGCATGCCCCGCATGGACGGCTTCGCGGCCGCGCGACAGCTGCGCGCCATGACGACGACCCGCCACACCGCCCTGGTCGCCTTGACAGGCTGGGGCCAGGACACCGACCGCCACCGCACCCGCGCGGCGGGGTTCGACGCCCACCTGGTCAAGCCGGTGGATGCAGCGACGCTGGATGCCCTGCTGAAGACACATGCCTAGCGTGCGGTGAACTTGGAAGGAACGCGCGCGCTCCCTTCCGAGGGCAACCGCACGCTCCAGCGCCCCGGCCATGGTCCAATGTCGCCCGTTTCCCAACCCTCCGACAGGAAGCCTGGACACCGTGGACTCGTACCAAGGAATCGTGCTGAGCGGTGGCGGCGCCAAGGGGCCCTATGCCCTGGGCGTGCTGCTGGCCCTGGAAAAATACCACCGCGAGCGCGACCGCTCGCTGATCAACTTCTACTGCGGCACCTCCGTGGGCGCCCTCAACGCCGCGGTGGCGGCCCAGGGCCGCACGGACAAGCTGACCGCCCTGTATGAGCAGCTGCGCACCGACGACATCCTGGGCGAGAAGCAGTCCGACATCAGCCGCCTGCGGCTGGCGCGGACCGTGGGCCGCAAGCCCTACCACTACTTCAACAACAAGGCCCTGCGCGCGACGATCGAGCGACACGTCGACTTCGACGCCCTCGTGGAGGCGGATGCGCACCTGCTGATCTGCGCGACCAACTACCTCACCGGCAACCTCGAGACCTTCTATGTCTCGCAGCTCGTCGACCGCTTCCTGGCCTACGACCGCGAGCTGCCCCTGGACAAGCGGCGGCTGCACAACTACCACCGCATCGGCAGCAAGCCGGAACTGGTGGAGGCCCTGCTGGCCAGCTCGGCGCTGCCCTTCTTCCTGCCCCCAGTGCGCATCGGCGAGGCGGTCTACATCGACGGCGGGATCGGCAACCACACCCCGCTGCGGCAGGCGGCCTATTTTTCCCGGCTCATCCACCACCACCAGCTCGGCGCGGTGGAGCCCATCGTCTGCGTCATCAACGATCCCGCCCGCTTCACCATCGACGACCGGGACGCCGCCCAGACCGACATCTTCGGCGTGATCCGCCGCACCATCGACATCTTCCAGGACGAACTGGTGAGCGACGCCGTCAAGTCCTGGGACCGCATCAGCCAGGAGGTGGCCCTGGCCCGCAGCAAGGCCGCGGCCCTGGAGCGCCACATCGACGGGCTCGACGGCGTGCCGCGCGACATCCGCGAGTCGCTGAAGAGCGAGGTCCGGGACGTGCTGGGCGCCAGCACCGCCGCCACCGCGCGGCTGGAACTCGACACCCTGCTGATCCGGCCCTCCTCGGCGCTGGTGGAGAACATCCTGGCCTTCGACCCGCGGATCGCCCGCGAGCTGAAGAACCGCGGCATCGCGGACTGTCTGACGGCGCTGTTCCACCGCCGGCTGATCAGCCCCGAGGAGCAGGGCCGCTGGGTAGAGGAAGTGGCCTGATCCGGACTCAGCCCTTGCGCACGATCACCAGTCCCTTGAGGTACTCGCCTTCGGGGAAGGTCACGCTGGCCGGATGGTCGGGCGCGGCGCCCGTTCGGGCGTAGATCATGCCGTCGACCCCCGCGTCCAGCCCCGCCCCGGCCACGATCTTGTGGAACAGGTCGGCCGAGATGCCGCCCGAGCAGGAGTAGGTGAACAGCGCGCCCTGAGGCGCCAGGAGCTGGAACGCCAGGCGGTTGATGTCCTTGTAGGCGCGCGCCGCCCGTTCGGCGTGACGCTGGGTGGGGGCGTACTTGGGCGGGTCGAGCACGATGGCGTCGAACTGCCGGCCCTCGGCCTGGAAGCGCCGCAGACTTTGGTTGACGTCGGCGTCCAGCGCGGTGTGCCGGCCGGCCTCGAAGCCATTGAGCGCCACGTGCGCCACGGCCCGCGCCAGCGCCGGTGCGGAAGAATCGACGCTGGTCACCTCCGCGGCCCCGCCGGCCAGCGCCGCGACGCTGAAGCCCCCGGTGTAGCTGAAGCAGTTGAGCACCCGCCGGCAGCCCCACTGCCGCACGCACTCGGCGAACTGCCGGCGGCTGTCGCGCTGGTCGAGGTAGTAGCCGGTCTTGTGGCCCTCGGCGACGTCCACCTGCAGCTTCCAGCCATGCTCGCGCAGCGTGAGCTGGGTCGGACCGTCGCCGCGCAACCAGCCCGTGACGGCGGGCAGCCCCTCAAGTTGGCGAGCGCTCGCATCGCTTCGCTCATAGAGCCGGTGCAGTCCCGTGAGGCGCAGCAGCGCATCGGCCAGCACGTCCTTCCAGCGCTCGACGCCGGCCGCGCCGAATTGCGCGCACAGCGTGTCGCCGTAGCGGTCGACCACCAGCCCCGGCAGGCCGTCGGCCTCCCCATGCACCAGCCGCACCCCGTCGCTGTCGATGGCCAGGCGGGCCCGCCAGGCCAGGGCGTCGCGCAGGCGGCGTTCGAAGAAGCCCGCGTCGATGCGCTCGGACTCGACGAAGCTCCACACGCGCAAGCGGATCTGCGAGGCCGGGCTGTAGGCGGCCCAGGCCAGGAAGCGGCCGTCGGCGGCCACCACCCGCACGGTCTCGCCGGGATCGGCCTTGCCGCTGTGGATGCTGCTCTCGAACACCCAGGGGTGGCGCTTCGACAGGGAGCGCTCCTTCTCGGGGCGCAATCGGATTGTTTTCATGGGCGCGATTGTCTCAGGGGCACGGGCAGTGACTTTTGCACAGTCACGCCCTCACTTCCCCTCAAGCCGGGGGAGTGAGCGTGTCGGGAGCACTCCCCTAGAATCACGCGTCGTTGATTTTTGATGGGATGTTGAAATGAGCAAAAAACTGTTGGCCAGTCTGGCGTTCATGGCGATTTTGGGGGGTTGCGGAAGCGACAACGGTGATGGTGAAGGCGGTCAATGCGAGCCCTGCCGTGGCGGCAACAACCGCTGCGACAGCGGCCTGACCTGTTCGACCTTCATCGGCGGCGGCAAGAGCGCTGAACTCTGCGCCTCGCCCTCGACCTCGGAGTGCTACGTTCCCTGAGCCGCCACTGCGGCCTGAGCCGCCCCCGGACGGCTCCGCGACGCGCGGTGTGGCAAGCAGGCCGCACCGCGCGTCGCACTCACTGGCAAGTCCAGCCCCCATCCACGGTCAAGGTGGCCCCGGTCACCAGGGCGGCCGCTTCTGAGGCCAGGTACATGACCGGCTGCGCCACGTCCTGCGGGGCGCCGACGCGGCCAAGCGGGATGCGGGACAGGATGCCCTCGCGCGCCGACGGCGTGTCGAGCCAGCGCGCCGCGCCCTCGGTGCGGATGAAAGTCGGCGCCACCGCGTTCACCCGGATGCCGTACGCTCCCCACTCGACGGCCAGGCAGCGGGTCATGTGCAGCAGCGCCGCCTTGGTCATCCCGTAGAGGGACTCCTCGCGCAGCGCCACCAGCCCAGCCTGGGAAGCGATGTTGACGATCGCCCCGCCCCCCGCCTCTTTCATGTGCCGCGCTGCCGCCTGCGCCGCGAAATACGCCCCCCGCACGTTCACCGAGAACATGGCATCGAAGTCTTCCGGTCGTGCCTCCAGCGCGGGCGCGGGCACACTGAAGCCGGCGTTGTTGACGAGCACCGACAGCCCCCCTGCGACGTCGACGGCCTGCTTGATCGCCGCGGCCGCGGACTGGGCGTCCGCCGTGTCCATGTGCACTGCGAACACGCGTTCCCCACCCTGACGCAGATTCAGTTCCCGCGCCAGGGCCTGGCCCTGCGCCAGGTCACGGCATCCGATGGCCACCTGCGCACCCGCGTCGGCGAACGCCTCGACACAGGCGCGGCCGATGCCGCGGGTGGCACCCGTGACGAGCACGGTCTTGCCCTTCCAGAGGCCAGGACCATTCCCCAGGCTCATGTCGCTTCTCCTTCATGGCCGTTCACCGGCTGGTAGGCACGCACATGGTCCACCTCGAAGCGTGACGGGTAGCGGGGAGGGCGGGCCGCGTCGATCTCCGCCGGACGCTCGTAGATGCCCAGCATGAACTGCATGGGGTAGCTGGGCGACTGGGCGACGCGTCCCAGCCGCCGGTTGTCGACAAAGAAGTCGATGTGCGACGGGGTCCACTCCGCGGCATAGACGTGGAAATCCGACACATCCATGGCCAGCTCGGCCACCCGGAAGTCGTCCTGCAGGCGGGGGTCGCCGAAGGGATGCACGCCATGGCGGATGCACGCGCGGCCCGGTGCGAGCTCCTTGCCGAAGATCTCGAAGATGCAGATCTCCCCAGATTGCTCCGGCAGGTCCTCGCAACCGATCATCCAGAACGCCACGTGCTGGCCAGCGCCGATCTCGGCCCGCGCCCGCACCTCGAAGTAGCCGTAGGTCGGCGCGTACAACAGCTGCCGGGGCTGCGCCTCGCGCACGCGGCAGCCGTCCTGGAAGCGGTGCTGCCCCTCGGAACTGCCGAGCGGTCCGCTGGCCACGCCGGTCTGCAGCGAGGACACGCGGATGTCCCCGTCGAACTCAGGGCACCAGGGCGGCTGGTCCGCGTCGATGCGCAAGGCCAGGTGCCCACCGTCAAAACCGTGGCGCGCGGCGGCCTGGCGCCTCGACGACCATTGCGGCAGGTGGGCGGCGATCCAGCGGCCACCGTCCAGCACAGGCGCGTCGAACTCATCAATGAACTCGAGGATGTAGCCCGGCTTGGCCAGGGGGTTGGGCGGGCAGGATGGCAGGAAGAAGGTCGATGGCATGGCAGCGTGCAGCTCGTGAATGGGTGCTGGTATTGTTTGGCTGGACGTCTCAACGCGCCGCTTCACCGATTTCAAATTCTTTTTGAAGATGACCTACAGCCTGCAGGACCTCCGGGTGCTCGTGACCGTGGCGCGCAGCCCCAACTTCACCGAGGCGGCGCGCCAGTGCCGCGTCACGCCGGCCGCGGTGAGCGCCGTGGTCAAGCGCCTGGAGGCCGCCCTGGACGCGCGCCTGCTCGAGCGCAACAGCCGCGGCGCGCGGCTGACCCAGGCAGGGGCGGCATTCGTGGAATCGGCCAACCGCGTCCTGCTTCTCCTGGACGAGTCGGAGGCCCAGCTGCGCGCAACACAGAAAAGCGTCAGCGGCACGGTGCACGTGGCCGCACCGACCGACCTCGCCCATGCCGTGCTGGGCCCCTGGTTCGACGAATTCCAGGCCGGCAACCCGCGCGTGACGCTCGCGCTGCACGTCTCCGACAGCGTGATCGACCTGGCGCGCGAAGGCATCGACCTCGCGCTGCGCTACGGCCAGCTGCAGGACTCGCAGATGGTCGCGCGCCGCCTGTGCGTCACGGCCCGTGTCACCTGCGCGGCACCCAGCTACCTGGCGCGGCACGGGACGCCGCGCACACCGGACGATCTCCGCCGCCACCAGTGCCTGGTGTTCGAGGTGGGAGGCCGGCCGGACGACCGGTGGCGTTTCACCCAGGGCACGACCGTGCACGAAGTCGCCGTGAGCGGGCCGCGGCGCAGCAACGACAGCGCCTTGATGCGCCGCTGGGCGATCGACGGCCTGGGGATCGTGCAGAAGTCGGACATCGACGTGGAGCACGACATCGCCCAGAACCGCCTGCAGCCGCTGTTGACTGAATTCCAGGGCCCGCGGATTCCCTTGAGCCTGGTCAGGCCGAGCGCCCGCAAGCCACCGACGCGGGCCCGGGCGCTGGCGCAGTTCCTGGTGGAGAAGTTCGCCCTGCGTGAACGCGGCCGCCTTGACCCACCGCCCCGGTGAGCGGGGTGTTCACTCCCCCGGCGCCTTCTTCTTCGCCCGTGGGTGCGCGGCGTCGTACACCTTGCTCAGGTGCCCGAAGTCGAGCCGTGTGTAGACCTGGGTGGTGGCGATGTTGGCGTGGCCCAGCAGCTCCTGCACCGCGCGCAGGTCGCCGCTGGACTGCAGCACGTGGCTCGCGAAGGAATGCCGCAGCATGTGCGGATGCACGTGGGTCGGCAGCTCGGCCAGGCGCGCCTGGCGCTTGAGCCGCAGCCGCACCTGGCCGGGCGTGAGCCGCGTGCCGCGCTTGCTGACGAACAGCGCGGGCTCATCCGGCGCGGCCAGCGCCGCGCGCTGCGCCTGCCACTGCGCCAGGGCCTGCAGGGCGGCCGATCCCACCGGCACCATGCGCCGCTTGCCGCCCTTGCCCAGCACATGGGCACTGGCATCCGGGACATCGATCCAGCCGGCCGCCTGAGCGCTGGGCTGGCAATCCAGCCCGACCAGTTCACCCAGGCGCAGTCCGCAGCCGTACAGCAATTCGGTGATGCAGTGATCGCGTGTCAGGATGGCGGCCTGCTGCGCCGTCTCGGCCGCCGTCTCCTGGTGCGAGGCCAGCGCCACCGCCTGCTCCACCGACAGCGCCTTGGGCAGCGGCTTGGGCGCCTTCGGGGCGCGCACCCCGAGGACCGGGTTGGCGCTCACCGCACCCTCGTGCCCCAGCCAGCGGTACAGCCCCCGCCAGGCCGACAGGACCAGCGCGATGCTGCGCGGCGCGAGGTTCGAGACCGCATGCATCTCCCCCACCCACTGCCGCACGTGGTGCGGCTGCACCTCGCGCAGCGGCACGCCGGCCGCTGTCAGAAAGCGCATCAGCCGCGTGAAGGCCTCGGTGTACATCGCCAGGGTGCGCGCGGCCAGCCGACGCTCGGCCTGCAGGTGGCGCAGGTGCCGCAGCGCATCATCGTCCAGCGGGGGTGGCGGCGCAGGTGCAGGCGTGGCCGCGGCGGCCGCCTTGCGCCCCCTGCCGGTGCCCACGACGGGCGCAGCCGCTGCGCGCCGCGTCAAGCCAGCTCGAACTCGGGCAGCAGCCGCGACAGGCCGGCGCTGGCCAGCTCGGCGATGCGCACCAGGAAGTCGGTGCCCATGTCAGCCGCGAAGCGGGTCGGGTCGGGCGAGCCGAGCACCAGCATGCCGAAGGCGTGTGGGCTGGACTCGTGGCGCAGCGGCAAGAAGGCGACCGAAGCCACCGTGGCATGGTCCTCGAGCCACAATGCGGCCTCGAAGCCGGAGTTCAGGCCGCAGTACGGCAGCGTCAGGCTGGAGGCGAAGCTCTGCGCGTCGGCGCTGACCTCCTGCGAGAACGGCTCGTCCAGGAAGGTGTCGTCCACCCCCCACAGGCGCACCGCGGCCTGGGGAATCATGAACTCGTGCATCAGCTCCTGCACCAGCACGTAGGGCAGCTCGAGCAGGTCGTTGGTGAGCATGAGGCCGCGCGTCCAGCGGTGCAGCTTGTCGGCGATGACCACGTTTTCCTGGCCGTGGCGGATCATCTCGATGATCTTGTGCTCCAGGCCCTTGATCTTGTCCCGCAGCATCTCCATCTGCCGCTCCTGCAGCGACACGGCGCGCTGGCCGTGGGGGCTGGTGAGCTGGATGCTGCTGAGCAGCTCGGCATGGCGCTCGAAGAAGCTGGGCGTCTGGACGAGGTAGTTGGCGATGTCGGATTCGGTGATGCCTTGAATGCCGCTGATTTTTCCGGTCGTGCTCACAGTGAGATCTCTCCTTCAAAAACCGTTTCGGCCGGGCCGGTCATGAACACCGGGTTGCCAGGTCCCTCCCAGGAAATCGTCAGCAGGCCGCCGCGCGTGTGCACGTCGACCTTCGCGTCGAGCAGCCCCAGCTCGATGCCGGCCACCACCGCCGCGCAGGCGCCGGTGCCGCAGGCCAGGGTCTCGCCCGCGTCGCGCTCGAACACGCGCAGCCGCACCTGCCCGCGGTCCAGCACCTGCAGGAAACCGGCGTTGACCTTGCGCGGGAAGCAGGGGTGTGATTCGATCAGCGGGCCCAGCGCGTGCACCGGCGCGTTGTCCACGTCGGGCACCACGCACACCGCATGCGGGTTACCCATCGACAGCACCACCACCTCCACCACCTGGGCGCCCACCTCCAACGGCCACAGCACGGCCCGCTGCAACCGCCGCGAGGGCAGGCCGTGAGGCTCGAAAGGCACGCTGGCCGGGTCGAACACCGGCACGTTCATGTCGACGGTGACGCGGCCGTCGTCCTGCAGGGTCAGCACGAGGCGGTTGTTGACGGTCTCGACCTGCAGCGTCTTCTTGTCGGACAGTCCCTTGGCGTGCACGTAGCGCACGAAGCAGCGCGCCCCGTTGCCGCAGTGCTCGACCTCGTCGCCGCTGCTGCCGTTGAAGATGCGATAGCGGAAGTCGACGCCCGGGGTGGCGCTGCGCTCGACCACGAGGATCTGGTCGGCGCCCACGCCGAAGCGTCGGTCGCCAAGCCGGCGCAACTGGGCAGGGGTCAGCGCCAGGGGCGCACGGGTGGCGTCCAGCACGACGAAGTCGTTGCCGGCACCTTGCATTTTGGTGAAGCGCAGCGAGGGCATGCGGCATTATGGAGCGAGGCGGTCTCCTTCTGGCGGGGAGGCTCTCGACTTCAGGGCATTCAGGACGCTACTTGGCAGCCGACGGACGCACCCCATACACCGAAGGCTCGCCGGCCGGCCGCGTTTTGAAGCGCTTGTGCACCCACAGGTACTGCGCCGGGTTGAGGCGGATCTCCGACTCGATCCAGCGGTTCATGAAGGCCGCGTCGGCCAGCGGGTCGTCGGTGGGGAAGTTCGTCCACGGCTCGAGGAAGCGCACGCGGTAGCCCTGCCCGCCCGGCAGGATCTCGGCCACCACCGGCTGCACCACCATGTTCAGCGAACGCGCCATGCGGGAGGGCGCCAGCAGCGTGGAGGCGCGCACGCCGAAGAAGGGGACGAAGGCCGCATCCTTCTCGCCGAAGTCCATGTCGGGCAGGTTGAAGAAGGCCCAGCCGCGCCGGATCGCCCGCACCAGCGGCAGCGCGCGGTCGCTGCGCGGGAACACATCGCCCCCGTCGAAGCGCAGCCGGCCCTTGCGGATGGCGGCGTCAAGCACGGGGTTGCTCTGCGCCTGGTAGATCGAGCCGACCTTGCGGGTCTGGAACAGCTGGGTGGCCACCCCGGCCACGTCGAGGCCCATGAAGTGCGGCACCAGCCACATCACCGGTCGCTCGCTGCGCTCGGCCAGGCCGATGTCGCCCTCGACGTGGATCAGCGAGCGCAGGCGGTCGTGCGAGGCATACCAGAGCAGTCCGCGCTCCAGCAGGCTGCGGCCCAGCCATTGGAAATGCTCCCGCACCAGGGCCTCGCGCCGTGCCTGGGGCCACTCGGGGAAACACAGCTCGACGTTGCGCAGCGCCACCGCGCGGCGCGGCCGCGCCAGCGCGTGCAGCACGCGGCCCAGCGTGCGGCCCAGCGCGGCCTGCAGGCCCAGCGGCAACCCATGAACCAGCCACAGCAGGGCCAGCAGTGCGTACGATCCCAAAACGTCAGTCCCCCGATGATGTGTGCGGCGTCTCGGCGGGCGCCTTGTAGCGGTGGTAGCCCCACAAATACTGCTGCGGGCAGGCCAGGATCAGGCGCTCCATGGCACGGTTGATGATGGCCGCGGATTCTGCCCGCGCCGCAGGATCCGTGGGCAGCGGCTCGGGCATGGCCTCACAGTGCACTTCGTACCCCCGCCCCCAGGGCAGCCGCCGGCACCAGGTGAGCACGATCACGGCGTTGGTCTGTTGCACCAGCCGCGCGGCCAACGTCATGGTGTAGGCGGGGCGGCCGAAGAACGGCGCCCACTCCCCCATGCCCAGCGGGGGCACCTGGTCGGGCAGCAGCCCGACCGCGTCGCCCTGCTTCAGCGCACGGATCATCTGGCGCACGCCACCCAGGGTGGCCGGGGCCGTCAGCAGCCCCGGCCGCGCCCGCGCCGTGTCCACCAGCTCGCGCAGCCAGGCCTTGCGCGCGGGCCGGTACAGCACCGTGACCGGATGCTGGTGGCCGAAGAGTTCCGCGTAGGCCTGGGCGGCCACCTCGAAGGCCCCCAGGTGGGGCGTCAGGAACAGCAGGCCCCGGCCTTGCGCATGGGCTTCCTTCAACAGGGACAGATCACCCACCCGCAGCCTGCGGCCGAACGGCTGGTCGGCCGGGCGCAACCACAGGTAGGGCAACTCGGCCAGGAGGCGGCCCGACTCGGCCACCGCGCGACGCGCCTGGCGCCACGGCACGCCCGCCTGGCGCGCATTGGCCTGGAAACGTCGCCGGTAGGAAGGGGACAGGCCGAAGCTCAACCATCCCAGGGCACCGCCCATCACGTGCAAAAGCCAAAGGGGCCAATGCGAAAGCCACCTGAAAAGAATCTTCATGTTCCTATAATTGCCCCATCGCTGAGTTATGAACTACTTGCAGGGCGATTCAAAAATGCTGCTAAAGCGTTCGCCGAACTCCAAGCAGTCAGGCCGGCAACGCGGTGTGCAACCTGTCATATCCTGGAGCGAACGGCCATGTCGAATGATTTCCTGTTTACGTCCGAGTCGGTGTCAGAAGGCCACCCGGACAAGGTGGCGGACCAGATCTCGGACGCCATTCTCGACGCGATTTTCAAGCAAGACCCACGCTCGCGCGTCGCGGCTGAAACACTGTGCAACACCGGCCTGGTGGTGCTGGCCGGAGAAATCACCACCAACGCGCATGTCGACTACATCCAGGTGGCACGCGACACCATCAAGCGCATCGGCTACGACAACACCGAGTACGGCATCGACTACAAGGGCTGCGCCGTCATGGTCTGCTACGACAAGCAGAGCAACGACATCGCCCAGGGCGTGGACCATGCCAGCGACGACCACCTCAACACCGGTGCCGGCGACCAGGGCCTGATGTTCGGCTACGCCTGCGACGAGACCCCCGAGCTGATGCCAGCCCCGATCTACTACGCCCACCGGCTGGTGGAGCGCCAGGCCCAGCTGCGCAAGGACGGCCGCCTGCCCTTCCTGCGGC
>CBINPE010000118.1:0-16330 GCA_966252435.1 uncultured Burkholderiales bacterium
AAGCGTGGCGGACCCGCCGTCCATGACCATCCTCCCGATCCATCCCGACGAGGACGCCTCGCCCGAGGCGTTGCGGGCCTTTCTCCACGGATGCCAGGCCCGGGCCGCGGCCGATCGCGCGCCCGTGCTCGCCAGCATCTCGCTGGTCGTTCCGGCCTTGGATCCGCTCGCGGTGCTGGAGGCCATTTTCGAGCCGGCCGAACCGCATTTTTACGCGGAGCGCCCCTCGCTGGGGACGGCGATCGCGGGGGCCGAGGTGGCGATGAGCGCGGAGGCGTCGGGACCGGACCGGTTCGCGGCGATGCAGCGCTTCGTGGACGAGACTCTGCGTCGCACGGTCGCGGTGGGCGACGTGGACGCGCCTTTCGGCGGGCCGCATTTTTTACGCCACGTGCCGGTTGCCGGCGGGGGAGTTGCGGGGGTGGGCTTTTCCCGGGCCCGGGGGGTCGGGGCCCGGGGCGGGCGCGGGGGTGCCGGTGGGGGGGAGCGTGCTGCCCTCCGAGCCGCTGCTGCCTCCGCCGCCTCCGCAGGCGGCCAAGCCTGTGCACAAAGCCACCAGCGGGAGCCAGGACGAAAGATTTTTTGCTGTCGATATCATGAAAATTCCTTGAGGCGCGATGCCGCCTGCCCTTCAAAAAGCGGCCAAAATGCCGGCTCAGCTGGACGCTGCGCCGGCATCATGGCAAAGCAGACGGCGATGCCTGTAACGGCCTGTGCCGGGCGGCCCGGCTTCATGACGTGCGTCATGGTTGTCACGGCTTGTTACGTCCGGCCCGGAGGCCGATGGTGCCTGTTGATGTCTTTATGGTCATGAATCTGGCCTGTCCTGCCGCTTGTCCATGACCTGTTCATCCGTTCTCACCTTTCTCTTTTCCCAGCCCAAAGCGAACCCTTGAGGATCCCTGCCCCATGTCCGCTGTCTTTTCCCATGACACCTCGCCTGAATCCCCCGACGACGACATCGCCCGGCTGCGCATCCCGCCGCATTCGGTGGAAGGTGAGCAGAGCGTGCTGGGCGGCCTGCTGCTCGACAACAGTGCCTGGGACCGTGCGGGCGACCTGCTGGTGGACAGCGACTTCTACCGCTTCGAGCACCGGCTGATCTACGCCGCCATCGCGGCGCTGATCAACGCCAGCAAGCCGGCCGACGTGATCACCGTCTACGAGCACCTGCAGAGCCTGGGCAAGGCCGAGGAGTGCGGGGGCCTGGTGTACCTCAACGCCCTGGCGCAGAGCGTGCCCAGCGCGGCCAACCTGCGCCGCTACGCCGAGATCGTTCGCGAGCGTGCGGTGCTGCGCAAGCTGATCGCCGCCAGCGACGAGATCGCCACCACCGCCTTCAACCCGCAGGGCCGGCCGGTCGACCAGATCCTGGACGAGGCCGAGGGCAAGATCTTCCGCATCGGCGAGGAAGGCTCCAAGTCCAAGCAGGGCTTCGTCAGCATGGACCAACTGGTGGTGCAGTTGATCGACCGCGTCAACGAGCTGCACGAGAACGGGGCCGAGGAGGTCACGGGGGTCCGAAGCGGCTTCTACGACCTCGACCGCATGACTGCCGGGCTGCAGCCGGGCGACCTGATCGTGCTGGCGGCGCGGCCTTCGATGGGCAAGGCCCAGCCGCTGGACGCGCGCGTGCGTACCTTGTCGGGCTGGAAGGCCATGGGCGAGCTGGAGGTGGGTGATGCGCTGGCCTCGGTCGACGGCCGGGCGTCCATCGTCACCGGCATCCATCCGCAAGGCGAGCGGCAGGTCTACCGGGTGCGCTTCTCCGACGGCCGCAGCGCCGAGTGCTGCGCGGAGCACCTTTGGCGGGTGCATTGCCGGCATTGGCCGCAGCCGCGCGTGCTCAGCACGGCCGAGTTGCAGGTGCTGCTGACGCGCAAGCGCTACCAGGGCCGCGTCTGGATCGACCAGGCCAGCGGCGACTTCGGCCACCAGGAGCCCTTGCCGGTCGACCCCTGGCTGCTTGGCTGCCTGCTGGGCGACGGCAACCTGACCGGCAGCGGCACGGTGCACTTTGCCACCGCGTCCCCCCAGATTGCCGAGCTGGCGGCGGCGCGCGCGGGCCGCGACATGGCGGTCGTGCATGCCGGCCGGTACGACTACCGCATCGTGCGCGAGGACCGCGGCCACGTGCCCGGCGTGGCGGGCATGCAGCCCAACCCGCTGCGCGTGGCGCTGGAGAGCCTGCAGCTCTCGGGCCTGCCGAGCGATCGCAAGTTCATCCCCCGGCTGTACCTCGAAGCCGGCCGTGCGCAGCGGCTGGACCTGCTGCGCGGCCTGCTTGACACCGACGGCTGGGTCGAGCGCGGGGGCGGCGTGCGCTTGTCCACCAGCAGCCGGCGCCTGGCAGACGACGTGGCCGAGCTGGTGCGCTCGCTCGGGGGCTGGTGCTCGATCACCACCAAGCAGCCGCATTTCCGCAACGTGGCCGGGCTGCGCGTGCCGGGCCTGCCCGTCTTCGTCTGCCACATCTCGCACCCGCAGCCGCGCTCCCTGTTCCTGCTGTCGGACAAGCAACTGCGGGCCCCAGCCGAATGGCAGCGGCACAAGCGCCTGACCGTGGCCGCCATCGAGCCGACCCGCGTGGCGCCGTGCCAGTGCATCTCGGTCAGCCACCCGTCGCGCCTGTACGTCACCGACGGCGACGTCGTCACCCACAACACCGCCTTCGCCTTGAACATCGGCGAGCACGTGGCCGTCAACGAGGGCCTGCCGGTGGTGGTGTTCTCGATGGAAATGGGCGCCGCGCAGCTGGCTTTGCGGATGGTCGGCTCGCTGGGCCGCATCGACCAGAGCCACCTGCGCACCGGCAAGCTGGCCGACGACGAGTGGGGGCGCCTGTCGGAGGCGGTGGAGCGGCTCGGCAAGGTCCACATGTACATCGACGAGACCGCCGCGCTGAGCCCGACCGAGCTGCGCGCCCGCGCGCGGCGCCAGGCGCGCCAGTGCGGCCAGCTCGGCCTGATCGTCGTCGACTACCTGCAGCTGATGAGCGGCAGCGGCTCGGTGAGCGAGGAGAACCGCGCCACCGTGATCGGCGAGATCTCGCGCGGCCTGAAGTCGCTGGCCAAGGAGCTGCGCTGCCCGGTGATCGCGCTGTCGCAGCTCAACCGCTCGGTCGAGACCCGCACCGACAAGCGCCCCATGATGAGCGACCTGCGCGAATCCGGCGCCATCGAGCAGGACGCGGACGTCATCATGTTCATCTACCGCGACGAGTACTACACCAAGGACGCCTGCAAGGAGCCCGGCGTGGCCGAGATCATCATCGCCAAGCAGCGTAACGGCCCGACCGGCACCGTCAAGCTGACCTTCCTGAAGCCGCTGACCAAGTTCGACAACCTGGCGCCCGGCATGGCCGACTCGGACGACTATTGAAATTGAAGAACCCGCCTGCCGCCCCGCCGCGCTGCGCCGTGGTCGTCATGGGCGTGGCAGGCTGCGGCAAGTCCACCCTCGGGGCGGCCCTGGCGCAGGCCGAGGGCCTGCCCTTGATCGAAGGCGATGACTTCCACAGCCCGGCCAGCCGCGCCAAGATGAAACAGGGCATGGCCCTGACCGACGCGGACCGGGTGGAGTGGTTGCATGCGCTGGGCGCGCAGTTGCAGGTGCATTCCCCTGCCGTGCTGACGTGCTCGGCGCTCAAGCGTGCCTACCGTGACATGCTCCGGAAGGCCTCGCGGGGGCTGTGCTTCGTGTTCCTCGAGATCGGGCGTCTGGAGGCCCAGCGGCGCGTCGCGGCCCGAGCGGGCTCGCATTTCTTCCCCGCCGGCCTGGTCGACAGCCAATTCGCGGTGCTGGAGCCGCCGCTTGGCGAAGCGGGGGTGCTGCGGCTCGACGCGCTGGACAGCCTCGCCGTCCTCCAGGCGCAGGCGAGTGACTGGCTGAGGGTGTGCCGCCAGGCCGGGTGAGCCGTGCCCGTACCGCAGTACCATCTGTCCGGCCCGGCGCACATGTGCCTCTGATTGGAACTCACCGATGAAGTCAAGACTTTGGCGGGCTTCCCGCACTTTGATGTGGACGGCCCTGGCCGCCCTGGCGGGGTGTGCCTCCATGTCGGAGCAGCAATGCCTGGAAGGCGACTGGGCTGGCCGAGGGCTCAGCGATGGCAAAGAGGGGCGCAACCCCGGATACCGCCTGGAGGCCCATGCGAAGGCCTGCGAAAACGTCCGGGTCGTTCCCAACCGTGCGGCCTACATGGAAGGGTGGCGGCAGGGTATCTTGAAGTACTGCACCCCCGAAGGTGCGTTCGAAGCCGGCCGCAAAGGAAACAGCCCGAGCCCGGAACTCTGCCCGCCCGGCATGGCGGCTTTGTTTACCGACAATTACCGGCTGGGCCATGAGGTGCACCAGCTCGATGCCGAAATCAGCGCCCTGGAGTCACAGATCAGCAAGGCGGAATACGAGCTGAAGAAGAAAAAGGACATCAGCCCCGAGGAGAGAGGCCATCTGCTCAGAACGATCGAAGACCTGAGATGGCAGCTGCTGGGCTTGCGTTCCAGCCGCATTTCGGCCGAGTCGCGTCCGCTGATCCGGGCACGCTGAGCGGGACGACAGGCGATGGCAAGCTTCATTTTCAAAAACAAAGACGCACGGCACTTCATCGCCCCAGGCGTGGGTGTGTCTCAGGCCCTGGCCCTGGCGCTCCTCGGCACGTTCACCACGCCCCTGGTGTTCGGTTCGGAGGCCGAGAAGGCTGATCCCTCCATGCTCAAGGATTGTGTGCAGCTGGCGCGTTTGCTCAACAAGTCCGGCAAGGTGAACATCAACGAGAACGAGGTGACGCCGCTCTACACCTGGCGGGCGGGCTGTGCGGAGAGGCCGCCTTCCGGAGAGGGCAAGGTCATGGCCCTGTGCGAAGGCATCTCGGTACGCAGTGACGGGAAGGCGGAGCTGCTTTTCTTCTGGTCAAAGACCCACGCCGGAACGCTCGGCACCGGCTACTTCTCTTGCGGGCCGTGAGGCGGGGGCGGGGCGGCTTCGGCCGCCCTGCCTCCATCCCGGCATCTCACCTCACTTGTGCGTCTGCACACTCTGCCCGTGCGACATCACCCGGTCCGCCAGCGCGATCGCCAGCGCCGAGAACAGGAAGGCGATGTGGATGCAGGTCTGCCAGAACAGCACCTTCTCGCTGTAGTTCTCGGCGTTGATGAAGGTCTTGAGCAGGTGGATCGAGCTGATGCCGATGATGGCGGTGGCCAGCTTCACCTTGAGCACGGAGGCATTGACGTGGCTGAGCCATTCCGGCTGGTCCGGGTGGCCGTCCAGGTTCATGCGCGACACGAAGGTCTCGTACCCGCCCACGATGACCATGATCAGCAGGTTGGAGATCATCACCACGTCGATCAGCGCCAGCACCACCAGCATGATGATGGTCTCGTTGAGCGACTTGATCTCGGCGTTGTGCTTGTAGCCGATGCTGGAAATCAGCTGGGCCAGCGCATCGGCGTCGCCCAGCGCGGCCTGGATCAGGTGCAGCAGCTCCACCCAGAAGTGAACCACGTACACCCCTTGCGCGAGAATGAGGCCCAGGTACAGCGGCAACTGCAGCCAGCGGCTGGCGAAAATCAGGCTGGGCAGGGGGCTGAGACGTTTGGGCGGGGGAGGTGTCACCATGGTTGCCGTGGTTCCTTGGAGGTCGTGGTCGCGTCGGTTTGTGAACGGCGCGGATTGTAGTTGGCGGGGGCGTCTCACCATGCCGAGCCGTCCGCGTGCAGGAGCGCAAAAAAAGAACAAGAGGGAAAAACGCAGTGAATCGGTCTGCGGATCGATTGAACCCATTGAAAGTCCAATCCATGAACAACGTCACGTCTTTCTACCTGCCGCCGGATGAGCTGAAGGCGCAGGCCCATGTTTCCAGCCTGGCCGCCTACGAGGCGCTGCATGCCGAGGCGCAGGCCGACCACGAGGGCTTCTGGATGCGCCAGGCGCGCCAGATGCTGAGCTGGCGAACGCCCTTCACGCGCGGCCTCGACGACAGCAATCCGCCGTTCTTCAAGTGGTTCGAGGACGGCACCCTGAACGCCTCCTTCAATTGCCTCGACCGCCATGTGCAGGGCGGCCTGGCCGACAAGACCGCCCTCATCTTCGAGGCCGACGACGGCGAGGTGAGCCGCGTCAGCTATGGCGAGCTGCTGGCGCGCACCTGCCAGCTGGCCAACGCCCTGCGCGCGCAGGGCGTGCGTTCGGGGGACCGCGTGGTCATCTACATGCCGATGAGCGTGGAAGGGGTGGTGGCCATGCAGGCCTGCGCCCGCATCGGTGCGACGCACTCGGTGGTGTTCGGCGGCTTCTCGGCGCAGAGTCTGCGCGACCGCATCGAGGATGCGGGCGCGGTGATGGTGCTCACGGCCGACGAGCAGTGCCGCGGCGGCAAGCGGCTGCCCATCAAGGACATCGTGGACGAGGCGCTGGGCCTGGGCGGCTGCGGCAGCGTGCGCCGCGTCCTGGTCTACCGCCGCACCGGCGGTGCCTGCACCATGCAGCCCGGGCGCGACCTCTGGCTGCACGAGGCCGTGGCCGGCCAGCCCACCACCTGCGAGCCGGAGTGGGTGGGGGCCGAGCACCCGCTGTTCCTGCTCTACACCTCCGGCTCCACGGGCAAGCCCAAGGGCGTGCAGCACTCGACCGGCGGCTACCTGCTGCACGCCGCGCTGACCACCCTGTGGACCTTCGACCTCAAGTCCGACGACATCTTCTGGTGCACGGCCGACATCGGCTGGATCACCGGCCACACCTATGTCGCCTATGGCCCCCTGGCGCTCGGCGGCACACAGCTCATCTTCGAGGGCGTGCCGACCTACCCGGACGCCGCGCGCTTCTGGCGCATGATCGAGGCGCACAAGGCCACCATCTTCTACACCGCGCCCACCGCCATCCGCGCCCTCATCAAGGCGGCGGAGACCCGGCCCGAGACCCATCCCCAGCATTTCGACCTGGGCAGCCTGCGCATCCTCGGCTCGGTGGGCGAGCCGATCAACCCGGCCGCCTGGCGCTGGTACCACGAGCACGTGGGCGGCGGGCGCTGCCCGGTGGTCGACACCTTCTGGCAGACCGAGACCGGCGGCCACGTCATCACGCCCTTGCCGGGGGCCACGCCGCTGATTCCCGGCTCGTGCACCCTGCCGTTCCCCGGCATCGCGGTAGCGGTGGTGGACGAGCATGGGATGGACCTGCCCTGGGGCCAGGCTGGCCATCTGGTGATCCAGAAGCCCTGGCCGAGCATGGTGCGCACCCTGCACGGCGACCCCGAGCGCTTCAAGAAGAGCTATTTCCCGGAGGAGTTCCAGCGGCCCGGCGTGACGCAGTACCTGGCTGGCGACGGCGCGGTGCGCGATCCCGACACCGGCTACTTCACCATCACCGGCCGCCTGGACGACGTGCTCAACGTCTCCGGCCACCGCATGGGCACGATGGAGATCGAGTCGGCCCTGGTGGCGCACACCGAGCTGGTGGCCGAGGCGGCGGTGGTGGGGCGCCCCGACGAGACCACCGGCGAGGCGATCTGCGCCTTTGTGGTGCTGAAGCGGCCGCTGCCGGTCGGGCCCGACGCCCAGGCACAGACGCGGGCCCTGGCGCAGCAGCTGCGCGAGTGGGTCAGCCACCAGATCGGCCCGATCGCCAAGCCGCGCGACATCCGCTTCGCGGACAACCTGCCCAAGACCCGCTCCGGAAAGATCATGCGCCGCCTGCTGCGCACCGTAGCCCGCGGCGAAGCAGTCAGCCAGGACACCAGCACCCTGGAGAACCCGGCCATCCTGGAGCAGCTCGGACAGGTGTACTGAAGAACCCGGCGCGTGCAAAGGCAAACGCCGGCACGGGCCGGCGTTTGCGCATGGGTGTGACCCGCTGGTGACTACTTCAGCGAGGTGGCGAAAACGCGCTCCTCGTAGGTCTGGCTGGCGTCGGAGGTGTGCTGGATCAGGGTGCCCTGGCCTTGCTGGTTCACCTTCAGCGCAATGCGGGTGTCGGCCCACGGGCGGGTCAGCTCGGTGGGAGCCGACCATTGGCCTTCGGGGTCGCGGACGCTGGCGGACAGGACGTTGCAGCCCCAGTCGCCCGACGCGCACGTGACACGCCAAACCGCCAGCTGGGCGTTGCCGTAGGCGCTCATGGCCATCGCATACACCGTCTTGCCGGGCTCATAAGTCTGCAGGTTCCGGATCGGCCCCGCCGCTTGTCCGGAGGTGTGGACTTCCAGCTCGCGGCGCAGGGTCTGGTGGGTGCTGGGGACTTCCTCGATCCAGTCCAGCAGCAGGCCCTTCGGGGTCTGCAGCAGGCTTTCCTCCCGCACACTGGTGTTCTGGAATCCGCTGTGCAAGGTGTGCGTGGTGACCTGCCGGGTGGCAGCGGACAGGATGCCCAGGTTGAGGCGAGGGCTGTCGCCCCACTGCCTGTCGAGGCTGTAGACGTTGCCGGCCTCATCGATCTCGGTGGGGCCATGGACGGGCAGGGGGGTGCTGCTCCACCGGTTCGCGGCGCGGTCGTAGTAGAACGAAGCCTGCGCATCACTGCCGTTCCAGAACCCCACGATGCCGCTTCCCCGGCGGTTGAAGCGCGCGGTGATGACGGCGTTGTACTTGTACTCGCCGTTGGAGGCCAGCAGGTCCTGGGACGGGCCCCAGCCTTTGTCGTTCAGGCCGTAGAAGCTGGCCATGTAATGCTGGTCCGTGTTGTACCAGACCAGGGCCAGCTCTTGCGGGCCCGCGGGTGTCAGCGTCCAGCGGCTGTAGGCGCCGAGCGGGCGTTGCATCACGCCGGGCACCTGCTGGGCCGCCGACCAGGCGCCCTCGCCATTGGCCCGGCGGCTGTAGTAGATGCGTCCGGGCGAGACCAGCTCGCTGTAGAAGACGACAGGATGCGCGCTATGAGGCGTGGTGTAGTAATGGGGAACGCCGAAGTCCCAGGCCACGACCACGTCGTTGCCGTTCGCGGTGACCTTCGTCGTCAGGATGCGGCCTTCGCTGGTGTCGGGCGCGCTGACCAGCACCTCGCCCTGAAGCCAGCGGCTTTCCGCGGCGTTGTACTGGCGGACCCAGACGTCGGTCTGCCCGTTGTGGTGGGACAGCCAGGTGACGTAGACGTCGCCTTTGTCGTTGACCGCGAACTGGGTGTCCGCGAAGGCGGCCAGGGGGTTTTCCTTGTCTGTGTAGACGGCGTTCGGCTCGCCCCATTGAGGCTGGGGGGAGGCCGCCGTGGTGGCGGCCTGGGGAGTCTGCGTGCCGGTGCTGCGCTCGGCGCTGGTGGCCTGGAGGGCCGTGGCTTCGGTGCTGGCCTGGGTGCCGGTGGACGCCGTGCCGGCAGTGTCGCCGCCACCGCCGCAGGAGATCAGGCAGGCCGTGCTGGCGATCGCCAGGGGCAGGCCGACAAGCCTGCCGAGATGGTGTTGAAGGGAGGTCGGGGAGAGGATGGGTTGAGTCTGGGGAGATTTCAAAGTGTCGAGTTTGTCATGGTTGAAAAACTCGATCCTAGCGAGCGATGGATGACATGGAAGGCCTACGGCGCCAGAGCTTGTAACGAGTGGCAAGCACCATGGGCGGATCGGCTTATTTCAAACTCAGGATCCAGGTGACCAGCTGGCGGGCCTCGGCCTCGCTGACTTGGGGGTTGGCGGGCATGGTCATGACGCCCCAGGAACCGGTGCCGCCCTGCATCACCTTGGTCACCAGCTTGTCCGCGGCGTCCTTCTGACCAGCGTACTTGGCGGCCACCTCCCGGTAACTGGGGGCGGGGAACCCCGTGCGCTTGTCGACGCCGTGGCACGAGAGGCAGACTTTTTTCTGCGCCAGATCCTGGTTGGCCAGGGCGGGGGCAGCGAGACCGGCCCCGAGCAGCAGGGTGGTGCAGAGGGTTGCAAAAGATTTCATGGCAGCCTGGGTTTTTGACAAAAAATTCCGGTACGGGGGCTGGTTGGGAGCGCTACAGTCCGCACGCGTGCCCGGGCTTGCCGGGCGCTCGGCTTCCACTTGGGATCGACCTGGCGAAAGGGCTGGCGATGTGGTTCGTGGGCATAGGACTGCTGCAGATTGTGCTTCACCTGGCCGGCATCGGCTTCATGGCCCAATGGAACTGGGACTTCACCGGCGACCTCTGGAAGTTCGCCTGGCCCTTCGTGTGCGCCGTGGTCTGGTGGGCCTGGGCCGACCAGAGCGGCTACAACAAGCGCCGCGAGATGGAGACGATCGAAGACCGCAAGCAGGCTCGCCGGATCCAGAACCTGGCCAGCTTGGGCCTGGACCCGAAGGGACGGCGCAAGAAGCGCCTGTGACGCACCGCCCGCGATCGCGCCATGCGGGGCCATGAACCGCCCCTGAATCGCCTGCCTTCGCGGTAACGCGTCACCGCGCCAAGGGCAACTTTTGTTCCCTGCAGGGTGGCAGGGCGATCCCGATGACCGTCTCAGTCGACCAGGAGGGCGCCGCCATAATGGTTGGCTATTTTGCCTTTTGAAACTTCCAGTCCGAGGCTCTCCGACCACCATGACGACCGCCGCCGCTGCCGCTCTCCACCCCCTCCTCCCCCTCCTTCAAGAAGAAGAGTCCGCGCTCATCGAAGACTGGCTGACCGAAGCCGGCCTGTCCGAGCCGGGGGCGCGGCGGGCGGCACAGGCCGAGGCCATGGAGCTCCTGGGCCTGCTGCGGCAGGCGCTGGTGAGGGGGGCGCCTCCCGAGGCGCTCAGCGACCCCTCGTGGTCCGCACTGCGACAGGCGCTCGAGGCGCTGTCCCGCTCCAGGGCGGCGCGTGGCCAGTCGGCCCGGGACACCAGCGTCTTCGTGCTGGCGTTCAAGAAGCCCCTCTTCGAATCGCTGCAGCGGCGCATGGCGGCCCGGCCCGCCGAATTGAGCCAGGCCCTGTGGTCGCTGACCACCTTCATCGACCAGTTGGCCCAGCACACGGTCGGCACCTTCCAGCAGGCTCGCGAGGAGATCATCCGGCGCCAGCAGGAAGAGCTGATCGAGCTGTCCACGCCCGTGGTCAAGCTGTGGGAAGGCGTGCTGGCCGTGCCCCTGATTGGCACGCTGGACAGCAACCGCACCCAGGTCGTGATGGAAACCCTGCTGCAAAAGATCGTGGAAACCGAGTCCGACCTGGCCATCATCGACATCACGGGCGTGCCCACCGTCGACACCCTGGTGGCCCAGCACCTGCTCAAGACGGTGGCGGCCATCCGCCTGATGGGCGCGGATTGCATCATCAGCGGCATCCGCCCGCAGATCGCACAGACCATCGTCCACCTGGGCATCGACCTGGAGGGCATCAGCACCAAGGCCACGCTGGCCGACGCGCTGTCGCTGGCCATGCGCAAGACCGGCTGGCGCATCGAACGCGACAGCGCCCAGTAAGCGCAAGCCCCGCATGGAACGCATCCCGATTTTGCGCATGGGTGACACCCTGCTCGTGACCATCCAGGTCGACATGCAGGACCAGACGGCGCTGGCGCTGCAGGACGACCTCGCCGACCGGATCGCCCAGACCGGAGCCAGTGGCGTCATGATCGACATCTCCTCCCTGGAGGTCGTCGATTCGTTCGTGGGCCGCATGCTGGCCAGCATCTCCGGCATCGCCCGCATCCTGTCGGCCGCCACGGTGGTGGTGGGCATGCAGCCCGCGGTGGCGATCACGCTGGTGGAGCTGGGCCTGTCCCTGGAAGGGGTGAGAACCGCGCTCAATGTCGAGCGCGGCCTGGCGGTGCTGCGCAAGATGCGGGAGGAGAACGCTGTTGGCCGTTGAGCTCGCGGGTGCCATGCCTCTGACGTCGGAGCAGCATATCGTCACCAGCCGGCAGCTGGTGCGTTCGCTCTGCCAGGAGCTGAAGTTCTCCCTGGTCGACCAGACCAAGATGGTCACCGCCGCCAGTGAGCTGTCGCGCAACACCCTGGTCCACGGCGGCGGCGGCCGCATGCGCTGGCAGGTGGTGGAACGCGAGGGCAAGCGCGGCCTGCAACTGCATTTCGAGGATGAGGGTCCCGGCATCCCCGACCTGAAGCTGGCGCTGGCCGACGGCTGGTCCAGCGGTAACGGCATGGGACTGGGGTTGCCTGGCAGCAAGCGGCTGGTCAACGAGTTCGACATCGCCTCGACCCTCGGTCAAGGCACACGCGTGAGCATCACCAAGTGGAAGTGATCGAGGGTTGGACCCATCGGGAATTCCCGATCGATGAGGCCAGCCGTGTCGGCGAGGTGCGCCGGCACGCCACCTTGCTGGCCGCCGAGCTGGACTGGTCCGACGTCGAGGCCGGCCGCCTGGCGCTGGTGGTGACCGAACTTGCCACCAACCTGCTGCGCCATGCGCGCCGGGGCCGCCTGCTGCTGGCGGCACGGCCCGGCCTGTCCGAGGTGGAGGCGCTGTCGATCGACGAGGGCCCTGGCATCGCCGACCTGGCCCGCTCGCGGCAGGACGGCTATTCCACGGGCAGTGGCTCGCCGGGTACGGGGCTGGGCGCCATCCAGCGGCTGTCCAGCGATTTCGACATCCACTCGACGACCCACGGCACGGTGTGTGTCGCGCGGGTGCGCCGCCCGGCTGTGCCGGACCTGCCGGCTGCACTGCGCATCGGGGCCATCCGCCTGCCGGCCCCGGGCGAGATGGCCTGCGGTGACGCCTGGGCGGTGGCGCTGGACGGCCCACGCGCCGCGGTCGTGCTGGCCGACGGCCTGGGCCACGGTCCCCTGGCCGCACAGGCTTCCCAGGCCGCGGTGGCGGTGCTGGCAGAGGCCCCCTTTGCGGACCTGCGCCACGGCGTCGAGCAGATGCACGTCGCCCTGCAGGCCACGCGGGGGGCGGCCGTGTTCTGCCTGCACCTGCATGCCGGCCAGGCGCAGTTGCGCTATGCCGGCGCAGGCAACGTGCTGGGGCGGGTGGTCTCGGGCACCCACGACCGCACGCTGGCCACGCCGCACGGCACGCTCGGGCTGCAGCTGCGCAAAGCCGACGAGCTGGTGGCCGACTGGCCGGCGCATGCCCTGGTCATCCTGCACAGTGACGGCATTGCCACGCGCTGGCGCCCCGAGCCGTTGCGGCCTCTGCTGGAACGCGATCCGGCGCTGGTCGCGGCGCTGCTGTGGCGCGACCACGGCCGGGGCCGCGACGATGCCACGGTCGTGGTGCTGCGGCGCAAGGAGGCGGCATGAGCCCTGAGGACGAGGCTTCATCGCTCGCCCGCGCCCTGGCCGCCAGCCGCCAGGAGGCCGAGGCGCTGCGCAGCGAACTCGAGGAGACCAACCGCGGCGTGGTGGCGCTGTACGCCGAGCTGGACGCCCAGGCCGAGCAGTTGCGCAAGGCGACCGAGCTCAAGAGCCGCTTCCTGTCCTACATGAGCCACGAGTTCCGCACGCCGATCAACGCCCTGCGCAGCATCGCGCGGCTGCTGGCCGACCATGTGGACGGGCCGCTCACGCCCGAGCAGGAGCGGCAGGTGGCGTTCATCCAGAGCACGGCGGCCGAGTTCGCCGAGATGGTGGACGACCTGCTGGACCTGGCCAAGATCGAGGCCGGCCGGGTGGACGTCTCGCCGGCCTGGTTCGAGATGGTGGACCTGTTCGCCGCCTTGCGCGGCCTGTTCAAGCCCGTGCTCGTCAACCGCGAGGTCGCGCTGGTCTTCGAGGAGCCCCGGGGGCTGCCCAGGCTCTACACCGACGACCGCAAGCTCTCGCAGATCCTGCGCAATTTCATCTCCAACGCCCTGAAATTCACCCCCCAGGGCGAGGTGAGGGTGTCGGCCCGGCTGGAGGAGGGCGGGCGCGTCAGGTTCTGCGTGGCCGACACCGGCATCGGCATCGCGCCGGAGCATCATGTCGCCGTGTTCGACGACTTCTCCCAGGTCGATTCTCCTGTCCAGAAGCGCCTGCGCGGCACCGGCCTGGGTCTTGCCCTGTGCAAACAGCTCGCCACGCTGCTCGGTGGTTCGGTCGAGGTGCAGAGCGAGCTGGGCAAGGGATCGGTGTTCTCGGTGGTGCTGCCCGTGCAATGGCAGCCGCCCGCCAAGCAGGAGTGAAACCAAAGCATGTCAGAGACCGGCGTCATCAATGTCACGATCGACCGTGGCAGGCACACCATCCTGGTGGTGGACGACAATCCCGTGACCCGGTACTCGACCGCGCGCATGATCCGTGCCGCGGGCTTCCTCACGCAGGAGGCCGCCACGGGCGCCGAGGCCCTGGCGCTGGCCTCGCCAGGCATCTCCGCGGTGGTGCTGGACGTGCACCTGCCGGACATCGAAGGCTTCGAGGTGTGCCGGATCATCCGCGTCAACCCGGCGACCGCGCTGCTGCCGGTCATCCATCTCTCTGCCGCCCACGTCCAGGACCAGGACAAGGTCGCCGGGCTGAATGCCGGGGCAGACGGCTACCTGGCCCATCCCGTCGAGCCGGCGGTGCTGGTGGCGACCCTGCAGGCGCTGATCCGCGCCCGCATGGCCGAGGACGGCCTGCGCCGCAGCGAGGCCCGGTTCCGCGCCATCTACGACCAGGCGCCCAGCGGCATCGTGCTGATCGACGCCCAGGGGTGCTTCACCGACGTCAACCCGGCCATGGTGGCACTGCTGGGCTTTGCGCGCGAGGCCCTGCTCGGGCAGCCTCTCAGCGCCTTCGCGCCGCCCGAGTGGGCCGCGTTCGTGGCGACGCAGACCACCAGGGCGGACAGCGGGGCGCCGTGGCAGGGAGAGTTTCCCCTGGTGCGGGCCGACGGCACGGTCGTGCCGCTGGAGTGGAACATGTCGGCCCATGTGGAGCCGGGGCTGCGCATCGGGGTGGCGATCGACGTGTCGGAGCGCCGCGACCTGGAGCTGCGCCGCCAGGAGATGCTGGAGCGCGAGCAGGCTGCCCGCGCGGCGGCGGAGCGCTACAGCCGCACGCAGGACAATTTCGTCGCCGTCCTGTCGCATGAGCTGCGCACGCCGCTGAATTCCCTCTCCGGCTGGGTGCACATCCTGAACCGGCCCGACCGGACCCCGGCCTTGCTGCAAAAAGGACTGGAAGCCATCGAGCGCGGCATTCGCGCGCAGTCGCGCATCATCTCCGACATCCTGGACGTCTCGCGCATCAATGCCGGCAAGCTGCGCCTGCACCGCGAGTGGGTCGAGCCGATCGTGCAGGTGCAGGCCGCGCTGGAGGACCTGCAGGTCTCGATCGCCGCCAAGCAGCTGGAGGTCCGGCTGGACGCGCCCGGTGCCACGCAGCCGGCCTGGCTGGACGCCATGCGCTTCCAGCAGATCGTCTGGAACCTGGTGACCAACGCCATCAAGTTCTCCCTGCAGGGCGGCGTCATCCAGATCGGGCTGCAGCGCCAGGGCGACGTGCTGTCGCTGACCGTCCAGGACTTCGGCCAGGGCATCGCCCCGGACTTCCTGGCGCACCTGTTCGATCGCTTCACGCAGAGCGGCTCGCCGGACAACCGCCACCACGGCGGGCTGGGCCTGGGGCTGTCCATCGTCAAGCACCTGGCCGAGCTGCACGGCGGCAGTGTGCAGGCCCACAGCGCGGGGCCGGGCCAGGGCACGACCCTGTGGGTGTCGCTGTCCGTCGTCCCGCCGGAGCTGGCCGAGCGGCAGGAGGCGGGGGCGCCCGAGCCGCAGGTGGAGGTCGACCGGCCGCTGGACGGCCTCCACGCCCTGGTCGTGGAAGACAACGCCGACGCGAGCGAGATGCTGAATGTCGTGCTGACCGATGGGGGCGCGTCAGTGCGGCTGGCCGACAACTATGACGCCGCGCTGCAGGCCGTCGAGCAGGCTTGGCCGGACGTGCTGGTCTGCGACATCGGCCTGCCTGGCAAGGACGGCTATGAGCTGATCCGCGACATCCGCAGCCGGGGCCGCGCCGAGCGGCGGCCACCCCTGCTGGCGATCGCGCTGACGGCGTTCTCCCGGCCGCACGACCGGGAGCGGGCGCTGCAGGCCGGCTTCGACGAGCACCTGGCCAAGCCGCTCAAGCCCCACGCGCTGCTGGTGGTGCTGCAGGCCCAGGCCCAGCAGCTGAGGCAGGCAGCGAGCGGGTCTTCGTGAGCGGCGGGGTGGGCCCCGCCGACCGCGTCACTGCCCTTCGAACTTGTCCAGCACCGCGCCACTGCTGGCGCTGGAGGCATTGCGCGCGAACTTCGCCAGCACGCCGCGGGTGTAGCGCGGTGCGGGGGGCTTCCAGGCCTGGCGGCGGCGTGCCAGCTCGGCGTCGTCGACGTTCAGCTGCAGCGTCAGGGTGTGCGCGTCGATGGTGATGCTGTCGCCTTCCTGCACCCGGGCGATGTTGCCGCCGGCGTAGGCCTCCGGGGCCACGTGGCCCACCACCATGCCCCAGGTGCCGCCGGAGAAGCGGCCGTCGGTGATCAGGCCCACGC
>CBINPE010000119.1:0-16223 GCA_966252435.1 uncultured Burkholderiales bacterium
AGTACGAGTTCCAGATGGCGGGCATGAACCGCCAGCTCATGCCCGAGGTGGAGACCCTGTTCCTCACGCCCAGCGACCAGTTCCAGTTCGTCTCCGGCACCTTCGTGCGCGAGATCGCCACGCTGGGCGGGGACGTCTCCAAGTTCGTCTCGCCCTCGGTGCTGACCCGCCTGCAGCGCCGCGTCGCCACGCGCGCCGCCAGCGCCGGCGCCTGAGCCGGCCGGTTGCCGACCGCAAGGAGAAGTCCATGGCCTTGACCATCACCGACGAGTGCATCAACTGCGACGTGTGCGAGCCCGAGTGCCCCAACCAGGCCATCCGCATGGGCCCGCTCTTCTATGAGATCGACCCCGGCAAGTGCACCGAGTGCGTGGGCCATTTCGACGAGCCCCAGTGCGTCCAGGTGTGCCCGGTGAGCTGCATCCCCGTGCACCCCGACCACGTCGAGACCCGCGAGGACCTCTGGGCCAAGTACCGGGCGCTGCAGGCGGCCCAGGCGGCGAAGGGATGAGGATGAGACTGCGTCAGATGAACATGCACCTTGTGGGCCACGCCGGACGGGTGGTGCTCCTGGGGGCCCTGGCCCTTGCAGGGCAGGCCGCCCTGGCCCAGCCGGCGGCGGCCCCGGCGCCCGCTTCCGCGCCGCCCGCCACCTACTTCGTCCTCTTCGACGACGGCGGCGAGCACGTGCCCGATGACTGCGACGCCAGCGCACGCCTGCCGGCCCGCCTCAGCAAGAAGCCGCTGCGGGGCACGGCGGGCTACCTCGGCTCGAAGCAGGTCGAGTTCGCCAGCCGCAACGGGGCCGGCATCGACGCCTTCGAGCATTACTTCAGCGATGTCCGCAGCTGCCGGGCCGCCTTGAAGAAGATGTCGGAATCCTGAGGCGGGAGGCCTTTCAGGGCGTGGGCTTGGCGTGGATGACGCGCCGGACCTTGTCCATGTCGCCTTCCCACAGCGGCGCCAGCGCGTCCAGCGACTGGCGGATGCAGGCGTCGATGGCCTCGCGCTCGGCCGCGGGCGGCTTGCGCAGCACATAGCCCGCCACGTCCGCCTTCACGCCCGGATGGCCGATGCCCAGGCGCAGCCGCCAGTAGTCGGGGCTGCCCATCTGGGCATGGATGTCGCGCAGGCCGTTGTGCCCGGCATGACCGCCGCCCACCTTCAGCTTCATCTGGCCCGGGAGGATGTCCAGTTCGTCGTGCGCCACCAGGATCTCGCCAGGGGCGATCTTGAAGAACTTCGCCAGCGCCGCCACCGACTTGCCCGACAGGTTCATGTAGGTCATGGGCTGCAGCAGCCACACCGGGCCACCCGGGGTGTTGGCGCGGGCCGCGCAGCCGAAGTAGCTGCGCTCGGGCACGAGGGAGGTCTTCAGCGCACGGGCCACCTCTTCCAGCCACCAGAAACCGGCGTTGTGGCGGGTGGCTTCATATTCCGGCCCGGGATTGCCCAGGCCTACCAGCAGTTTGATCATGGGGCGGGATTATCCCGTGCAGGCCTCAACCCGGCGGCCCTCCTGCCGAAAACCTCTCGTGGGCCGTCTCCTTCCGCGTCCGGTCGGGCCGCTGCCTGCTGTTCCCCTCCCTGATTCACCGCTGATCCACACCCTACGTCGCCATGGTGTCTGCTCTACGTCAACGGGCCGTGACCGAGGCCGCCGCTGCCGCCGGCCTCGCCGGCACCGGCGAGCGGGTCGAGCCCACGCTGATGCCCGAAGGTGTCCAGCCGCCCGTGATCACCGACGAGGTGGTGCCTGCGCGCGCCCCAGCATGGCGGCGTGTGCTCCACACCGCCCTGCACGGCCTGCAGCGCCTGGGTGCCCTGGTGCGGCGCCTTCCGCTGCGCTCGCTGGCCCTGGTGGCGCTGGGCATGGGCCTGGCGCTGTTCGGCCTGGGCCTGGTGCTGTACCTGCGGCCGGCGCCAAGCACGCCGGCTGCGGACACGCCCGCCCCCGCGGCGAGCGTGCCACTGGCGCACGGGGAGGGCACGGAGGAGAAATCCGTGACCTCCAGCACGCCGCAGCCGCCTGCCCATGCGGCCGCAGCGGAGGCCGTCGCGGCGTCCACGGGTGAACCCCCGGCCAGTGCCCTCGCCGCGGAGCATCCGGCGGCGGTCGCATCCGCTGTCGAGACCGAATCGGCCAGGGCGGAGCCGAAACCCGAGGCCGAGGCCCAACCCAAGGCTGATTTCCTGCTGGACCCCATCTATGGCAAGGACGGCAATACCAACGGCGTGCCCGATGCACTGGACCGCTGGCTGACCCGCACCCTGCAGTCGCCAGTGACGCAGGAGGCGGCGCGCCAGTATTACCGCGTCGTGCTGCCGCTGGCTTCCAAGCTGCACCTGGGAATCGCCCTGTCCAAGGCCGAGAAGCTGGGCGCCCTGCGGGCTGCCGAGTGCTACCTTCTCACCGCCGGGGAGGAGGGGCTGCGGGTGCCGCCCAACCTGAACGACCGTGTGCTGATGCTGGGTGAGGAGCAGGCGGCCCGCATGAAGGCCCTCTTCAAGGCGTTACAGGGTGTGGATTTCCCCTTGAGCGCCAATCGCCAGCAGGCCTGCGGCGGCTGAGCAGGCTCCCCGTCCACGACCGGCCGCCTGCGGCAGAATGCCGCATGTTTTCGCTTCCTTCCCGCCGGGCGCCCTGGGTCCCGGCCCTGTGTGTTGGCGTGTGGATCGCCAGCATCGGCAACCTGCCGTGGTGGACCGCCTGGCTCCAGCAGGGCGGAGGGTCGGGCTGGCGCGGCGCCGGCGTGGTGGTCGCGCTGGGGGTCTTCCTCTCGGCGGTCCTGGTGGCCTTGTTCTCCCTGTTCGCCTGGCGCTGGACGCTGCGGCCCGTGCTCTCCCTGTTCCTGCTGGCGACCGCCGGCGGGGCTTATTTCATGAGCACCTACGGCGTGGTGATCGACCCCACGATGATGGTCAACGTGCTGCACACCGACGCCCGCGAGGTGCGCGACCTGATGAACTGGCGGCTGGCCTGGTTCATCGGCGGCCTGGCATTGCTGCCGATGATCGGAGTCTGGCGTGGCACCTGGACGTTCGCGCCCTGGCCGCGGCAGCTCGGGCGCAACCTGGGCATGCTGGCGGGGGCGTCGCTCGTGGCAGTGCTGGCCGGCTGGCTGGCCTTCGCCGACGTGGCCAGCGCCATGCGCAACCACCGCTCCATGCGCTACCTGGTCAATCCGCTCAACACCTTCTACTCGCTCGCGGCCTCGGCGGCCGACACCTCTGCGCACACCGGCCCGCTGCAGCCGATCGGCCTGCAGGCGCGCCCGGGGCCGGCCACGCCGCGGCCGCCCCTGCTGATGCTGGTGGTGGGCGAGACCGCGCGCGCCGATCACTTCGCGCTCAACGGCTACGAGCGTGCCACCAACCCGCGCCTGGCCCGGCTGCCGGCCAGCGAACTGCTCAGCCTGCGCGAGGTCACCTCCTGCGGCACCAGCACGGCCGCCTCGCTGCCCTGCATGTTCTCGCCCCTGGGCCGCACCGCCTTCCTGGACAGCGACCAGCACCAGGAGAACCTGCTCGACCTGCTGCAGCGGGCGGGCCTGGCGGTGCTGTGGGTCGACAACCAGGCCGGCTGCAAGGGCCTGTGCGACCGCGTGCGCCACGCGAGCGCCAGCCAGCCGCCCGAGGGCGTCTCCCACCCCGCAGGCCTGTGCGAGGGCGACGAATGTTTCGACGAAGCCCTGCTCACCGGCCTGCAGGCACGGCTCGAGGCCCTGCCCGCCGCCCAGCGCGCCCATGGCGTGGTGCTCGTGCTGCACCAGATGGGCAGCCACGGCCCCGCCTACAGCCGACGCTCGCCGCCCGGGCGCAAGCCGTTCGGCCCCGAATGCACCACCAACAACCTGCAGGACTGCGATCCCCAGGGGCTGGTCAATGCCTATGACAACTCGATTGCCTACACCGACGAGGTGCTGGGCCAGGCCCAGCAGTGGCTGGCCCAGCAGGCCGATCACTACCGGCCGGCCCTGCTGTACGTGTCGGACCACGGCGAGTCGCTGGGCGAGAACCACCTCTATCTCCACGGCCTGCCCTATGCCGTGGCGCCCCGTGTCCAGAAGCACGTGCCCTGGGTGATGTGGCTGCCGCCGCAGACGCAATCGGCCCTGCACGTCGGCATGGACTGTCTGCAGGCGCGGCGCGACCAGCCGTTCAGCCATGACCACCTGTTCCACACGGTGCTGGGCCTGGTGGAGGTGCAGGCACCGGAGTACCAGCCGGCACTGGACCTGCTGCAGGCCTGTCGCGCGCCGGCGCGGGGCGGGCAGGGCGCCGAGCGGCGCCAGGGCGATGCATGAGGAACCCCGCCGGGGACAAGGCCCTTGCGGCTGCTTCGCCGGCGACGCCCGTGCGCTGGTGGCGGGACTGGCAGTTCGCCGCCGCCTGGGCGGCCGCGCCGCTGGCCTGGTGGACGCTGGCCCGCCTGGGCGTGCCGCTGGGTGATCCGGCGTGGGTGCGGCAGTCCCCTTGGCTCTTTGGCTGGCTGGTGGGGCTGGGGCCGCTGCTGGAGGAGGTGGTGTTCCGCGGCGGGCTGCAGCCCGCGCTGGCGCAGCGCATGGCGCGCGCCCGCTGGCCGGCCGCGCCCGTGCTGGCCAACCTGGTCACGAGCCTGGCCTTCGCCGCTTTGCATGGACTGTCCCACCCGGCGCCCTGGGCGGCGGCCGTGTTCCTGCCCTCCCTGGTGTTCGGGCACTTCCGACAGCGCCACGGCGGGCTGGGCAGTCCGGTCGCACTGCACGTGGGCTACAACGCCGGCTATTTCCTGCTCTTCTTCCACCCTGCGTCCGGATGACCCTGGGTTTGTACTAACTAGGGATTGCCCCGGGACGGCCCGGATGCGACAACCGCGGTTCGTCCATTTGTGGAGGCAAGTTCGTGAAGCGAGTCCGCCTGGCCATTCATCCCCTCGGGGCCTGCGAGCCCATGCTCTCCGCCGTCCGGCGGAGCCTGTTGGCGCTGCCGCCGGATGGCTGGACACCGCAGCTCGAGGAGGCCACGGCCGGTCCGGCGGAGGTGGCGCTGTGGCTGGTGGAGGGCGCCGCCTGGCCGCAGGCCTGCGCGGCCTTGTGCGAGGCCCGGGCCTCGCAGCCGCTGACGGTGCACCTGGTGGTCCTGTCGCAGGTGCCGTCGGGCGGGGTCGAGCAGCTCATGGCCCATGGCGCCTTCGATTTCCTGCACCATCCGTTCAGCGATGAGGAAATGGCGCTGCGCCTGAAGCGCGCCCTGGGCGCCGTGCCGGCCCCGGTGCCGCTGTCCGCCGCCGCCCTGCCGGACATCCCGGCCTGCAAGGCGCTGATCGGGACCAGCCCGGCCTTCGTGCGCCAGACCCGGCGGCTCGGCCTCATGGCCGGCTGCGATGCAGGCGTGCTGATCCTCGGCGAGACCGGCACCGGCAAGGAAGTGTTCGCCCAGGCCATCCACTACGCCTCGGCGCGGGCAGGCGGGCCCTGGGTGGCCATCAACTGCGGGGCGATCCCGCTGGAGCTGATGGAAAGCGAGCTCTTCGGCCACGTCCGCGGGGCCTTCACCCATGCCCACGCGACCCGGCAGGGGCTGGTGGCCGAGGCCGCGGGCGGCACGCTGTTCCTGGACGAGATCGACGCCCTGCCGGTGGGGGCCCAGTCCAAGTTGCTGCGTTTCCTCCAGGAGAAGGAATACCGCCCGGTCGGTGGCGACACCGTGCGCCAGGCCGATGTGCGGATCATCGCCGCCAGCAACCGCGACCTGGAGCGGGCGGTGGCGCGCGGCCAGTTCCGCCAGGACCTGTTCTTCCGTCTGAATGTGCTCAACCTGCACCTGCCGCCACTGCGCGAACGCCGCGAAGACATTCCCGCCCTGGCGCAGCACTTCTTCCAGCAGGCCGGGCGCGACCTTCCGCGCCGCGCCACGGGCATCTCGCCGCTGGCCATGCGCCGCCTGGTGGAACACGCCTGGCCTGGCAACGTGCGCGAACTCGAGCACGTCATCCAGCGCGCGGTGCTGCTGTGCGAAGGCCCCTGCCTGCAGGCCGGCGACATCGAGTTCGACGGCGAGGCGACGGCCATCCCGACCTCGGACGAGTCCTTCCAGGCGGCCAAGGCCCGCGTGGTGGAGCGCTTCGAGCGCAGCTACATCGAGCGCCTGCTGCAGGCCAGCGAAGGCAACATCAGCCATGCGGCGCGCATCGCCAAGAAGAACCGGCGCGCCTTCTTCGAGCTGATCCGCAAGCACGCCATCGACGCCGACCGCTTCCGGATGAGCCTGACTTAGGGCGACGCCGAACAACTGGGCGCGGGTGTTAGGATGGGGCGAGCCCGCGCCACGGCCTGGCGTGGGCGTCCAGTGTCGTCTCCCACGCCACGGCCGCATCCTCCATGAACGCGAACCCCTTGCTGCGCAGCCTGATGTCTGGCGCCTCGCGCTTGGCCCGCGCTGCACGCCTGCAGGAGGCCCGCGTCGTCATCCAGTCGGCGTGGCGCCGCACCTTCGGTCCGAAGGAGGCGCCCGCAGCCCCACCATCCCCGTCCGCATCCCCACCCTTCGAGGCCGAATCGGAGATCGTTGACGCGGTGTTCCGCGATGCCCCGCGGGACGAGCCCTCCACCGCCCATGTCCCGCCGGTCCCGCCCCGTGCCGAAGCCGGCCGCTTCGTCAGCGGCCGGCACGTCGAGCTGGCCGGCCAGCGCGGGTACAAGCTGTTCATCCCGCCCCATCCGCAAGGGCTGGCGCTGCCCCTGGTGGTCATGCTGCACGGCTGCCAGCAGGACCCCGATGACTTCGCCCTCGGCACGGGCATGAACGAGCTCGCTTTGGCCAAGGGTTTCTTCGTGCTCTACCCGGCCCAGTCGACCGAGGCCAACGGCCATGGGTGCTGGAGCTGGTTCAAGTACCACCACCAGCACCGCGACCGCGGCGAGCCCGGGCTGCTGGCCGGCATGACCCGCGCGGTGATGGGGCAGCATCCCATCGATCCGCGGCGGGTGTTCGTCGCCGGGCTGTCGGCGGGGGGCTCGATGGCGGCGATCCTGGGGGACGCCTACCCCGACCTGTTCGCGGCGGTCGGTGTCCACTCCGGGCTGCCCAGGGGCGCGGCCCGCAGCGTCACCTCCGCCCTCGCGGCCATGAGCGGCAATCTGCATCCCCTGATGGGCAACCTGGCGCCGTCCCTGCGCCCGCGCGGCCTCTCCGACACGACCGACCCCGCGCACCGGCGAGGCCGCGCACCGCCGACCATCGTCTTCCACGGCGACGAGGACAAGACCGTGCACCCCGTCAATGGTGAACGCGTCGTCGCTGCCTGCCTGGACGCGGGGCCCGACGGCCTGGTGCCTGCACGCCGCGAGCAGGGCCAGTGCGACAACGGACGCAGCTACACGCGCCAGTGCCACCACGACGCCAGCGGCCGCACCGTGTCCGAGCACTGGATCGTGCATGGGTCCGGCCACGCCTGGTCGGGAGGCCGTGCGCAGGGGTCCTTCACCGACCCGCAGGGGCCCGACGCCTCCCGGGAAATGGTCCGCTTCTTCCTGGCCAACCCTGCGCCTTCCCCGCATTGAGCCGGCCCGCCACGGCCGGCCAGGTTGGCGCCGTGCACAGGGTTCATGCTCCAATCCGGCCGTGCAACGAACTTCCCAACGACGATGAACCTGCGATTCGTGGAAGCCTACTACTGGGTGGTCTCGCTCAAGAGCGTGTCCCGGGCGGCCGAGAAGCTCTCCATCACCCAGTCCGCCATGTCGAGCCGCATCGCGGCCCTCGAGGACGAGCTGGGGGTGCTGTTGCTCGACCGGCGCGACAAGCAGTTCCGCCTGACCGTGGCCGGCCTGCGTTTCTTCAACCACGCGCAAAAACTCCTCGCCCTGCAGCGCGACATCAAGCGCGAGATGCGCGCTGGCGGCAAGGAGACCGCGGTGTCGCTGCGCATCGGCGCGATCGAGTCAGTGCTGCACTCCTGGCTGATCGAATGGGTGCAGCACATGCGCAAGAGCAACGCGACCTTCGAGCTCGAGCTGACCGTGGAGACCACGCCGGTGCTGATCGACCAGGTGCGCCGCGGCGCGCTGGACCTGGTGTTCTGCGCGCTGCCCAGCGTGGGGGAGGGGCTGCGCAGCCGGGCGCTGCCGCCCATGGAGATGGTCTTCGTCGGCCATGCCGGCCTGCACGAGCAGCCCAGCTACACGCTGGCCGAACTTGCGCAGTTCGACCTGCTGACGTTCCAGCGCGGCTCGCACCCGCACTCCTCGCTGATCGATGTCTTCCGCAAGGGCGGGATCGAATTGCAGCGGCTGCACAACATCTCGTCCATCTCGGCCATGGTCCAGCTGGTCGAGGGCGGCCTGGGGGTTGCGACCCTGCCCTTGGCTGCGGTACAAGCGCTGACGCAGCGGCTGCCGTTGAGGGTGCTGCCTTGCGAGGCGTCCTTGCCGCCGCTGCCCGTGCACGCCAGCTACCGCGAGGACCCCACGTCCGGCGATGCGCAGGACGTCGTCGAGGCCGCGCTCTCATTCATCAGGGTTTTCACGGATCATCGGAAAAATCGATGAGACGATGAGAAAACAATGCGTTTGCCCGTGGTGGGGCGGCCACCACAGAATCCCAACCGTTTCCTGTCGAAATGTTGTTTTATGGGAGTCTTGCTGTGAATACCACTCGTGCGACGCAGAGCCCTTTTGTGAGTCCGACCGGAGGGCAGGTCCGGGCACCCATCCGCCGCGGTGAGTGGGCTTCCCACACCAGCGGCCTGAGCCGCGACCTGGTCCAGGGCAACGTGGTGATCCTGCCCCAGGACCTGGCCTCCGATTTCCTGCGCTACTGCCAGCGCAATCCCAAGCCCTGCCCCTTGCTGGCCGTGTCAGAGCCGGGCGACCCGATGCTGCCCACCCTGGGCGAGGACGTGGACATCCGCACCGACGTGCCGCGCTACCGCGTGTGGCGCCAGGGCGAGCTGGTGGCCGAGCCCACCGACGTGCGCGACCTGTGGCGCGATGACCTGGTGACCTTCGTGATCGGGTGCTCGTTCTCCTTCGAGCAGGCCCTGCTCGATGCCGGGCTGCCGCTGCGCCACGTGGCCCAGGGGCGCAACGTGAGCATGTACCGCACGAACATCGCCACCGTGCCGGCGGGCCCGTTCAAGGGGCCGATGGTGGTGTCGATGCGGCCCCTGCGCGCGGCCGACGCCATCCGCGCCATCCAGATCACCTCGCGCTTCCCCAACGTGCACGGCGCACCTGTGCACATCGGCGACCCGGCGCAGATCGGCATCCAGGACATCTCCCGCCCCGACTACGGCGACGCGGTCGAGGTCCGGCCCGACGAGCTGCCGGTGTTCTGGGCCTGTGGCGTCACGCCCCAGGCGGCCCTCAGCCAGGCCCGCCCCGATTTCTGCATCACGCACGCCCCGGGCGCCATGCTGGTGACCGACCTGCAGAACCAGCAGCTGGCCAGCTTCTGAGCCAGGGTTCCTGTCCCGCTTTCCACCGCTGTCCTTTCCCACCCTTGAGGAGTCCGTCATGAAAAAGCTGCTGCTCGCCTGCGCTGCCACCCTGGTCGCGTCCACGGTCCATGCCCAGACCAAGTGGGACCTGCCCTCCGGCTACGCCGTCAACACCTTCCAGGTCCAGAACCTCCAGTACTTCGCCGACGAGGTCGACAAAGGCACGGGCGGCAAGCTCAAGATCACCCTGCACCCGGGCGCCTCGCTGTTCAAGGCCAACGAGATCAAGCGTGCGGTGCAGAGCGGGCAGACGCAGGTCGGCGAGTTCATCCTCTCCGGTTCGGCCAACGAGAACGCGCTGTTCGGCCTGGACTCCATTCCCTTCCTGGCCACCACCTACGCCGAGTCCAAGCGGCTCAGCGACATCTCCCAGCCCTACCTCGACAAGCTGCTGGCCTCGCAGGGCCTGAAGCTGCTGTACACGGTGCCCTGGCCGGGCCAATCGCTGTACTCCGCCAAGCCCGTGAACTCCATGCAGGACTTGAAAGGCACCAAGATGCGCGCCTACAACCCGGCCACCACCCGCATCGCCGAGTACGTCGGCGCGCAGCCGGTGACGATCCAGCTGGCCGAGCTGGGCCAGGCGCTGGCCACCGGCACGGTGGACAACTTCCTGACCTCCAGCGCCAGCGGCGTGGACAGCAAGCTGTACGAGCACGTCAAGTATTTCTATGACGTCAACGCCTGGCTGCCGCGCAATGCCGTGGTGGTGAACAAGAAGGCCTTCGACGCGCTGGACAAGCCCACCCAGGCGGTGGTGGAGAAGGTGGCCGCCGCGGCCCAGGAGCGCGGCTGGAAGGTCAGCGAGGAAAAGGACGCCGAGTACATCAGGGAGCTGCAGGCCAAGGGCATGACCGTGGACCGCAGCAGCGATGCGCTCAAGCGCGAGTTGAAGATCATCGGCGGGCGCATGACCAACGACTGGCTGCGCAGCGCGGGCGAAGATGGCAAGGCCATCATCGACGCCTACAGGGCGGGAAAGTAGCCCGGCGCCGGACCGGCGCGGCGTCTACCGCCCACCCGGGCCGGGGTGCCGTCGCCGAAGTCCTGAATGAATGAAGGCGACCACGTCCTCGACGGCCGTTGTGGTGGTGGCGCAGTGTGATCTCGATGGTCCGGTTGAGAGGAGTTGCCATGAGTAAAGCCCTGTCCCATTTCTATCGCCTGCTGACGGTGCTGGCGGCGCTGTCGATGGTGGCCGCGTTCGTCACCGTGATGCTCGGCATGCTGGGTCGCCAGTTCGACTTCAACATTCGTGGCCTGGACGCCTATGCGGGTTATTCGATCGCCGCCGCGCTGTTTCTGGCGCTGCCCGACACCCTGCGCCGCGGCGACCACATCCGCGTGACCCTGCTGCTGCAGCAGGTGCCGGCCGGGCTGCGCAACGTGCTGGAGTACTGGTGCCTGCTGAGCGGCCTGGGCCTGTCGGGCTACATGAGCTGGTTCGCCTGCCGCCTGGTGTGGATGTCCCACACCTACAACGACGTGTCGCAGAGCGCCGACGCCACGCCCCTGTGGATTCCGCAGATCGCCATGGCACTGGGCTGCATCGGCTTCACCGTGGCCCTGGCCGACGCGCTCGTCGCCCGGCTCCAGAAGCGGGAGTTCTTCAGCAGCGAGGCGGAAACCGCCCACATCGAGTAGTCGCGCCGTCCCCATCCGTACAGCCGTACAGCAGCACCAAGGCAGCACCACCATGGACATCTACATCGCGGGTCTCCTGATCCTCATCATGATCGTGATCCTGGCCTCCGGGCTGTGGATCGGCCTGACCCTCCTCGGCGTCGCCTTCTTCGCCATGGAGTTCTTCACCACCAAGCCGGCGGGCGACAGCATGATGCTGACCATCTGGGGCTCGACCTCCAGCTGGACCCTCACCGCCTTGCCGCTGTTCCTGTGGATGGGCGAGATCCTGTTCCGCTCCAAGCTCACGCAGGACATGTTCAAGGGCCTGGCGCCCTGGCTCAACCGCATCCCGGGCCGCCTGCTGCACACCAACGTGATCGGCTGCGGCATCTTCGCGGCGGTGTCGGGCTCGAGCGCGGCCACCTGCGCCACCATCGGCAAGATCACCCTGCCGGAGCTGAAGAAGCGCGGCTACCCCGACGACATCTCGATGGGCTCGCTGGCCGGGGCCGGCACCTTCGGGCTGATGATCCCGCCCTCGATCATCATGATCGTCTACGGTGTGGCCGCCGACGTGTCGATCTCCAAGCTGTTCGTCGCCGGCGTGATCCCGGGCCTGCTGCTGATGGCGGTCTTCTCGGCCTACATCGTGGTCTGGGCGCTGCTCAACAAGGGCAAGGTGCCCGAGGCCGACCCGGGCATGCGCTTCATCGACAAGCTCAAGGCCGGGCGCCACCTGATCCCGATCGTCTCGCTGATCATCCTGGTGATCGGCGCCATCTACAGCGGCTTCGCCACGGCCACCGAGTCGGCCGCGATGGGGGTGCTGGGCTCGCTGGTCCTGTCCGCCCTGGAGCGCTCGCTGACCTGGAAGACCTTCAAGGAAGGCCTGTTCGCCGCCTGCCGCGTGTACTGCATGATCGGCCTGATCCTGGCGGGTGCGGCCTTCCTCACGCTGTCCATGGGCTTCATCGGCCTGCCGCGCGAGGTGGCGCTGTTCATCGGCGGGCTGCACCTGTCGCCTTTCATGCTGGTGATGATGCTGACGGTGTTCTACATCGTGCTGGGCTGCTTCCTCGACGGCATCTCCATGGTGGTGCTGACCATGGCCGTGCTGCTGCCCACGGTGCAGGCCGCCGGCATCGACCTGATCTGGTTCGGCATCTACGTGGTGCTGGTGGTCGAGATGGCGCAGATCACGCCGCCAGTGGGCTTCAACCTCTTCGTCCTGCAAGGCCTGACCAAGCGCGAGCTGCCCTACCTGGCCCGCACCGCCTTGCCTTTCTTCGTCCTGCTGTTCGGGGCGGTGCTGGCGATCTACGTCTTTCCCCAGATCGTGCTGATCGGCCCGTCCCTGATGCGCTGAGCGACTGTGTCCTGTTTCTCCATTCCCTGGTTCCCTGTCTTCAACCGTGAGAGGAGTGCCCCATGACCGACCGAAGAAACTTCTGTGCCTTGCTGGCGATGGCCGGTCTCTTGCCCGCGGCCGCGCGCGCACAGGCACCCAGCTGGCGGCTGGCCACGGGCTACCGGGCAGAGACCTTCCACGGCAGGAACCTGCAGCAGTTCGCGCAGGAGGTGGCGCAGGCCAGCGGCGCGCCGCGCATCGAACTCAAGCCGGACAACAGCCTGTTCAAGCTGGGCGACATCTTCGACGCGGTGCGCGAGGGCAAGGCGGAGATGGGCGAGACCATCATGACCAGCCTGACCAAGGACATGCCCGTGGCGGGCGCGGACTCCGTGCCCTTCGTCGTGCGCAGCTATGCCGACGCGCTGCGCCTGTGGCGCTACCAGCGCCCGCTGATCGAGAAGCACTTCACCGAGCGGGGGCTGCGCTGCCTGATGGCCGTGCCCTGGCCGCCACAGGGCCTGTACACCAACAAGCCCATCGCCCGGGCCAGCGACCTGCGCGGCACCAAGATGCGCACCTACAACCCGACCACCGAGCGCATTGCCGAGCTGCTCGGCGCGACCTCCGTGGACGTGCCGATGGTCCAGGTGCGCCAGGCGCTGGGGGAAGGGCGCATCGACAGCATGATCACCTCGGCCGTCACCGGCGTGGAAAACCAGGTCTGGGGCCTGGTCAAGAACTACTACGAGATCAACGCCTGGTTCCCGAAGAACGTCACCTTCGTCAATGCCAAGGCCTTCGACGCCCTGCCGGCCGAGGCGCAGCGCGCGATCCTGCAGGCCGCGGCGCAGGCCGAGACCCGCGGCTGGGCCGACAGCGAGAAGGCGGCGCAGGACTCGGTCGAGGAGCTGCGCCGCCACGGCGTGAAGATCGAGCGCATCTCGGCCGAGTTCCTGTCGGACATCAAGCGCATGGGGGAGCGTTTCTCCCTCGAGTGGATCAAGCAGGTCGGGCTGGAGGCCAACGAGGTCTTCATCCCCTATTTCACGAAACAGCAGTAGCGGCCTTCAGCGGCCGCAGGATTTCCACCCACCCAACCCTGTCAAGAAACACGCTCCATCCCTGTGCCCGCCGGACCCGGCGGGCGACAGTGGCGTCGCTTTTGCTTTGAAAACGAGGAATCACCATGAAAGACCATCAAAAACAACAACAAGAGCAACAACGGCCCGGCGGCCTGGACCGCTGGCAGTTCTGGATCGACCGCGGCGGTACGTTCACCGACCTGGTCGGCAAGCGTCCCGACGGCACCCTGGTGACGCACAAGCTGCTGTCCGAGAACCCTGAGCAGTACCGTGACGCCGCGGTGGCCGGCATCCGCCACCTGCTGGGCCTGAAAGCCGGCGAGCCGATCACACCCGAACTCGTGGAGTGCGTGAAGATGGGCACGACGGTGGCCACCAACGCGCTGCTCGAGCGCAAGGGCGAGCCCACGCTGCTGGTGACGACCCAGGGCTTCCGCGACGCGCTGCGCATCGCCTACCAGGACCGCCCGCGCCTGTTCGACACGAACATCGTGCTGCCCGAGCTGCTGTATGCACGCGTGATCGAGGCGCAGGAGCGCGTCGGTTCGGATGGCGAGGTGGTGCAGCCCCTGGCCGAGGCGCACCTGCGCACCGAGCTGCAGGCGGCCTACGACGATGGCCTGCGCAGCGTGGCCATCGTCTTCATGCACGGCTACCGCTACACCGCCCACGAGCTGGCCGCGGCGCGCATCGCCCGCGAGGTGGGCTTCCCGCAGGTCAGCGTCTCGCACGAGGTCAGCCCCCTGATGAAGCTGGTCTCGCGCGGCGACACCACGGTGGTGGACGCCTACCTCTCGCCCATCCTGCGCCGCTATGTCGAGCAGGTGGCGGGCGACATGCCGGGCGTGAAGCTGTTCTTCATGCAGTCCTCCGGCGGCCTGACCGACGCCCATGCCTTCCAGGGCAAGGACGCCATCCTGTCCGGCCCGGCGGGCGGCATCGTGGGCATGGTGCGCACCGCGCAGCTGGCCGACTTCGACCACGTCATCGGCTTCGACATGGGCGGCACCTCGACCGACGTGTCGCACTTCGCGGGCGAGTTCGAGCGCGCCTTCGAGACCCAGGTGGCCGGCGTGCGCATGCGCGCGCCGATGATGAGCATCCACACCGTGGCCGCCGGCGGCGGCTCGGTGCTGAGCTTCGACGGCGCGCGCTTCCGCGCCGGCCCGGAGAGCGCCGGCGCCAACCCCGGCCCGGCCTCCTACCGCCGCGGCGGCCCGCTGGCCGTGACCGACGCGAACGTGATGCTGGGCAAGATCCAGCCCGACTACTTCCCCAAGGTCTTCGGCCCCCAGGCCAACGAGTCGCTGGACCGTGACGTTGTCGTGCGCCGCTTCACCGAGATGGCCGCGGAGATCGAGCGCAGCACCGGCGTCAAGCGCAGCCCGGAAGAGGTGGCCGAGGGCTTCATCGACATCGCCGTGGGCGCGATGGCCAACGCCATCAAGAAGATCTCGGTGGCGCGCGGCTATGACGTGACCCGCTACACCCTGCAGTGCTTCGGCGGCGCCGGCGGGCAGCACGCCTGCCTGGTGGCCGACGCCCTGGGCATGAGCAAGGTGTTCGCGCACCCGCTGGCCGGCGTGCTGTCCGCCTACGGCATGGGCCTGGCCGACCAGAGCGTGATCCGCGAGGCGGCGATCGAGCAGCTCCTGCGCGAATCGGTCGAGGCCGTGACGCAGCGGCTCAACCTGCTGGCCGAGGAGGCCGAGGGCGAGCTGCGCCGCCAGGGCGTGACGGCCGGCCAGGTGCAGCTGCACCGCCGCGTGCACGTGCGCTACCAGGGCACCGACTCCGCGCTGGTCGTGCCCTTCGGCAGCACCGACGAGATCCAGGCTGCGTTCGAGGCCGCCTACCGCCAGCGCTTCGCCTTCCTGATGAGCGAGCGCCCGCTGGTGGTGGAGGCCGTCTCGGTGGAGGCGGTGGGCGCCGGTGACGCGCCGGCCGAGCCGCGCTACAGCGGGCTGCTGGACGAGCCCGCGCCGATCGCGTCCTACGTCAAGATGTTCAGCGGTGGCCAGTGGCACGACGCAGCGCTGGTGGTGCGCGAGCGCACCCGGCCCGGCCACGTCATCACCGGCCCGGCCATCATCTCGGAGAAGAACGCCACCACGGTGGTCGAGCCCGGCTGGCAGGCCGTGGTCACCGACCTCGACCACCTGGTGCTGACGCGCATCAAGGCGCGCGAGGCGCGCAAGGCCATCGGCACCTCGGTCGACCCGGTCATGCTGGAAGTGTTCAACAACCTGTTCATGAACATCGCCGAGCAGATGGGCCTGCAGCTGCAGAACACCGCCTACTCGGTCAACATCAAGGAGCGCCTGGACTTCTCGTGCGCCCTGTTCGACGCCGGGGGCAACCTCATCGCCAACGCGCCGCACATGCCCGTGCACCTGGGCTCGATGAGCGAGTCGATCAAGACCGTCGTGGCGCGCAACGCGGGGCGCATGCGGCCCGGCGACGTCTACGTGCTCAACGATCCCTACCACGGCGGCACGCACCTGCCCGACATCACGGTGATCACGCCGGTGTATCTCGAAGCGGACAGGCCCTCTCCCTTCGAGGGGGAGGGAGCGGGAGGGGGTGGATCCCATGACACCCCCACGTTCTACGTGGGCTCCCGCGGCCACCACGCCGACATCGGCGGCACGACGCCGGGCTCGATGCCGCCGTTCTCGACGCG
>CBINPE010000120.1:0-16067 GCA_966252435.1 uncultured Burkholderiales bacterium
GATCGAGCGCATCCGCCGTTTCTTCGACACCTTGCACCTGCCGCACCACAGCCTGGACGAGGGGCTGAAGCTGCTGCTCGACGAGATCCGCACCCGGCTGCGCTACCTGTGCGACGTCGGCCTGGGCTATCTCACGCTGGACCGCCAGAGCCGCACCCTGAGCGGCGGCGAGGTGCAGCGCATCAACCTCACCACCGCGCTGGGCACCTCGCTGGTCAACACGCTGTTCGTGCTGGACGAGCCCAGCATCGGCCTGCACCCGCGCGACATGAACCGCATCACCCAGGCCATGCACCGCCTGCGCGACGCCGGCAACACCCTGGTGGTGGTCGAGCACGACCCGGCCGTGATGTGGGCCGCCGACCGCCTGATCGACATGGGCCCCGGCCCCGGCGAGCGCGGCGGGCGCATCGTGTTCGACGGCACGGTCGAGGCCATCCGCCAGGCCGACACGCTCACCGGCGCCTACCTGGGCGCGCGCAAGCACGTCGGCGGCGGACTCAAGCGGCGCGTCGAGCCCGGCACGCCGCGGCTCATCGTGCAGGGTGCGCGCGAGCACAACCTGCAGGGCGTCGATGTCGAGATCCCGCTGCAGCGGCTGGTCTGCGTCACCGGCGTGTCCGGTTCGGGCAAGAGCACCCTGGTGCAGGACGTGCTGTACCCGGCGCTGGCCCGCCACTTCGGCCAGGGCGGCGAGACGCCTGGGGCGCACGACGCCCTGCTCGGCGCCGAGCAGCTGCGCGACGTGGTGATGGTCGACCAGAGCCCCATCGGCAAGACCGCGCGCTCCAACCCGGCCAGCTATGTCGGTGCCTTCGACGTCATCCGCCAGCGCTTTGCGCAGACGCCGCTGGCGCGCGAGCGCGGCTACACGGCCGGCGTGTTCAGTTTCAACTCGGGCAACGGCCGCTGCCCGACCTGCGGCGGCTCGGGCTTCGAGCACGTCGAGATGCAGTTCCTGAGCGACGTCTACCTGCGCTGCCCCGACTGCGACGGCACCCGCTACCGCGCCGAGACGCTGACGGTGCAGATCGAGCGCGGCCACCTGCCCGGCAGCGGCGGCCTGTCGATCGCCGACGTGCTCGAGCTGACGGTGAGCGAGGCGCTGGAGGTCTTCGCCAACGACATCGACGTCGAGCGCGTGCTGCGCCCGCTGGTCGAGGTCGGGCTGGACTACCTCAAGCTCGGCCAGCCCGTGCCCACCCTGAGCGGCGGCGAGGCCCAGCGCCTGAAGCTGGCCGGCTACCTGGCCGAGGCGCAGGGCAGCGTCAAGGCCAAGGGCCCCTCTCTGGCCACCAAGGGCATCTTCTTCCTGTTCGACGAGCCCACCACCGGCTTGCACTTCGACGACATCGCCAAGCTGATGCGCGCCTTCAACCGGCTGCTGCAGGCAGGCCACTCGCTGCTGGTGATCGAGCACAACCTGGACGTGATCCGCGCGGCCGACTGGCTGATCGACCTCGGCCCCGAGGCCGGCGAGGGGGGCGGGCGCGTGGTGTTCAGCGGTCCACCCGCCGAGGCGGCCCTGTCGGACACCCACACCGGGCGCGCCCTGCAGGCCTACGAGGCGGCCTTCGCCGACGCGGGCGGCGGCGCGCTGGTGGTGGCGCGCGAGACCTTGCCTGTCTGCCTGCTGGATGAGGCGGGGTTGGCGCCCGCACGCCCGCAGGACGAGCACATCCGCATCGTCAACGCCCACGAGCACAACCTGAAGGCGCTCAACGTCGACATCCCACGCGGCAAGTTCACCGTCATCACCGGCGTGTCGGGCTCGGGCAAGAGCACCCTGGCCTTCGACATCCTCTTCAACGAGGGCCAGCGCCGCTACCTCGAGTCGCTCAACGCCTACGCGCGCAGCATCGTGCAGCCGGCGGGTCGGCCCGAGGTGGACGCGGTGTACGGCATTCCGCCGACGGTGGCCATCGAGCAGCGGCTGAGCCGCGGCGGGCGCAAGAGCACCGTGGCCACCGCCACCGAGGTCTGGCATTTCCTGCGGCTGCTCTACGTCAAGCTCGGCGTGCAGCACTGCGTGCATGACGGGGCCGAGGTGCGGCCGCAGTCGCCCGAGACCATCGCCATGCAGATCTTGCGTGACCACGCCGGGCAGCACGTCGGTTTCCTGGCGCCGCTGGTGGTCAACCGCAAGGGCCTCTACACCGACCTGGCGCGCTGGGCCAAGGCGCGCGGCCACACCCACCTTCGCGTCGACGGCGAGTTCATCCCCGTCAGCCCCTGGCCGCGCCTGGACCGTTTCAAGGAGCACACCCTCGAGCTGCCGGTGGGTGATCTCGTGGTCGACCCGGCCCACGAGCCCGCGCTGCGGCATCTGCTGAGCGAGGCCTTGAACGCCGGCAAGGGCGTGCTGCACCTGCTGGCGCCGCTGGACGGCCTGCACGAGGCCCTGCGCGACGGCCGCCCCGCCGCCGGCCTGGGCCAGGTGCGGGTCTTTTCCACGCAGCGCGCCTGCCCGGTGTGCGGCACCAGCTACCCCGAACCCGACCCGCGCATGTTCAGCTACAACAGCAAGCACGGCTGGTGCGGTGGCTGCGTGGGCACCGGCCTGGCGCTGACGCGCGAGCAGCGCAAGCTGTTCGACGATTCCCTCGTCAATGCCGACAACCATGGTGGCCGCGAGCATCACCTGGGCGCGGACGAAGGCGAGGTCGAGGGCCTGGCCGACGCGCCCTGTCCCGACTGCGACGGCACGCGGCTGAACCCTGCCGCGCGGGCGGTGCGTTTCGCCGGCCAGGGCATCACCGACGTGGCGCGCTGGTCGGTGGGCGCGGCGCGCGGCTGGCTGAGTCAGCTGGCCCTGGCGGGCCGCGACGCCGAGATCGCGCGCGACCTGGTGCCCGAGATCCAGAGCCGCCTGTCCTTCCTGGAAGAGGTGGGCCTGGGTTACCTCACGCTGGACCGCGCGGCTCCCACGCTGAGCGGCGGCGAGGCCCAGCGCATCCGCCTGGCGGCGCAGCTCGGCAGTCACCTGCAGGGCGTGTGCTACGTGCTGGACGAGCCCACCATCGGCCTGCACCCACGCGACAACCAGATCCTGCTGCGCGCCATGCAGGCACTGAGCGACAAGGGCAACACCCTGGTGGTGGTCGAGCACGACGAAGACACCATCCGGCGTGCCGAGCACCTCATCGACATCGGCCCCGGCGCGGGGCGACGCGGCGGGCAGCGGGTGGCCGAAGGTGACGTGGGCGCGCTGATGGCCGCGCCCGATTCGCAGACCGGCCGCTGCCTGGCCCATCCCCTGCGCCATCCCTTGCACCCGCGCCGCCCGGTGGACGCGGACGGGCCGCACCTGCACATCCGGGGCGCCTCGCTGCACAACCTGCGGGGGCTCGACGTGCGCGTGCCGCTGCAGCGCCTGGTCGCCGTGACAGGCGTGAGCGGCTCGGGCAAATCCACCCTGGCGCGCGACGTGCTGCTGTCCAACCTGCAGTTCATCAACAGCCGGGGCAGCAAGCCGCGCTGGCACGGTTGCGCGCGCATCGATGGCTGGCAGACCATCGGCCGTGTGCTGGAGGTCGACCAGACCCCGATCGGCAAGACGCCGCGCTCCTGCCCGGCCACCTACATCGGCTTCTGGGACGCGATCCGCAAACTTTTTGCCGACACCCTGGAGGCGCGCGCGCGCGGCTACGCCGCTTCACGTTTCAGCTTCAACACCGGCGAGGGCCGCTGCCCGGCCTGCGAGGGCCAGGGCATGCGCACCATCGAGATGAGTTTCCTGCCCGACGTGAAGGTGCCCTGCCACGTCTGCCACGGCCAGCGCTTCAACGCCGAGACGCTGGCGGTGACCTGGCGCGGCAAGCACATCGGCGACGTGCTGACCATGGAGGTGGACGAGGCGGTGGACTTCTTCCGCAGCCATCGCAGCATTGCCCATCCCCTGCAGCTGCTGCAGGACGTCGGGCTGGGCTACCTGACCCTGGGGCAGCCCTCGCCCACGCTGAGCGGCGGCGAGGCGCAGCGCATCAAGCTGGTGACCGAGCTGAGCAAGGTGCGTGACGAGTTCGCCGGGCTGCCTTCCGGCGAAGGGGAGGGCGGCGGCAAAGCACCCACGCGCAGCGCGCGCCGCACGGCGCTGGCGCCGCACACCCTGTACGTGCTGGACGAGCCCACGGTGGGCCTGCACATGGCCGACGTCGCCAAGCTCATCAAGGTGCTGCACCGCCTGGTGAACGGCGGCCACAGCGTGATGGTGATCGAGCATGACCTCGACGTGGTGGCCGAGGCCGACTGGGTCGTCGACCTGGGCCCGGAGGGCGGCACACAGGGTGGCGCGGTGGTGGGCGAGGCCCCGCCCGAGGGCCTGGTCCAGGCCCAGCCGCCAGGCCACACCGGCCGCGCATTGGCGCCCGTGCTGGCCAGGCACTGAGCGCGCCGCGCGGCCGCGGCTTTCCTGCCGAGCCCGCGGCAGGCTGCGACGACAATGCCGGGCATGCCCTGGCCTGCCTGGTTCACCCGTGTCCTGTTGTCGCCGCCGCGCTGTACCAGCCTGCCGCGGCTGCGCCGCGTGCTGGAAGGCAAGACGGTGCTCGTCACCGGCGCCAGCTTTGGCATCGGGGAGGCGACCGCCCGGCTGTGTGCGCAGGCCGGGGCCGAGGTCATCCTGCTGGCACGCAGCGCCGAGCGTCTGGAGGCTGTGGCGGCAGAGATCCGGCAGGCGGGCGGACGCGCCAGCACCTGGACTGCCGACCTGACGCAGGTCGATGCGGTGCCTGCCTGGGCGAGGGCCCTGCAGGCGCGCCATCCGCGCATCGACGTGGTGGTCTCCAACGCCGGCCTGTCCATCAGCCGCCCCTTGCTGCGTTCGCTCGAGCGGGCCGACCTGCAGCGCTCCCTGGCAGTCAACCTCGGCAGCCCGGCCCTGTTGCTGAGCGTCCTGCTGCCGCGCATGCTGGCGCAGCCCGGCGGTGGCCAGGTGGTGAACGTCTCGTCGGTGGCGGCACGGCTGAACCCGGCGCCGCGCTGGGCCGCCTACCTGTCCAGCAAGGCGGGTTTCGACGTCTGGCTGCGCAGCGTGGCCGCCGAGTGCCGGGCCGGTGGGGTGCGTTGCGCCTCGGTCTACCTGCCCCTGGTGCGCACACGCATGATCGCGCCCACCCGGGCCTACGACCGCTGGCCGGCGCTGCACCCGCAGGAGGCAGCCGAAGCGGTAGCCTGGGCGCTGGTGACGGGGCACAGCCGGGTCGCCCCCTGGTGGCTGGGCCTGGCGGAGCTGCTGGGCGGCCTGCTGGACAGGCCGATCGCGCGGGTGATGGCTTACCGCGCCTCGCGTTCCCGCCCATGAGACCCCTGGCCTGGCTCCATCGTTGGCGGCGCGCCTGGACCGCCGTGCGCGGCACGGGGGTGCTCGGCCGGCAGCCCGTGCGGGCCCTGGCCCACCTGGCCTGGTGCTTGGTGCGGCATGGCGCTTCGCTGCAGGCCCTGCTGGCCTGGCACGCGGTCTGGCGCCCCGGCGAGACCGCCCTGACCGACCCCGACCATGTGCTCAGCTACAGGATGCTTGCCGAGCGCGTGGCTGCCCGGCAGCAAGGCTTGTGGCAGACGCACCGCCCCCTGCGGCGCGTGGCCTTGTGGGGCGGCAACCAGGGGGCGTACGTCGAGGCGCTGCTGGCCTGCAGCGGCCTGGGCGCAGACACGGTGCTGCTCAACACCCAGTGGGACGCCGAGGCCCTGGCCGCATTCTTCCGGCAACAGCCCGTCGACCTGGTGCTGTGCGACGCCGCCCACGCGCCCCGGCTGGAAGCCGTCCTGTCGACCCTGCCCTCGGCGCTGCGCCCCACCTGCCAAAGGCTGGAGGCGCCTGCCGGGCTTGGGCCCAGGCCCAGCAGGCGCCCCTGGCTGCGGAGCGGCCGGCTGATCATCTGGAGTTCGGGCACCACGGGCACGCCTCGCGCTGCGAACCCGCCCGGTCTGGCGCAGGGGCTGGACGTGCTCAGCGGCTTGCTCGAGGGCCTGCGGCCACGCAGCGGCGAGGCCGTCCTGCTGGCCACACCGCTGTTGCACGGGCAGGGGCTGGCCACGCTGGCACTCTGCCTGGGCCTGGGGGCAGGTCTGAGCCTGCTGCCGCGTCCGCGGGCCGAGGACGTGCGGGCTTGCATCGCCCGCCACCAAATCCGCACCCTGGTGTTGGTGCCGACAATCCTGCACCGCCTGCTGCAGGAGGTGCCGCCCGGCCGGGACTCTTTGGCGGACCTGCACGCGGTGGTGTGCGGCTCGGCCCCCCTGGAGGCCACCCTGGCCACGCGGTGCCTGGCGCAGCTGGGCCCGATCCTCTACAACCTGTACGGCTCGACCGAGGCAGGTCTCATCGCGCTGGCCACGCCGCAGGACCTGCGGCTGGCGCCGGCCAGTGTGGGGCGCGTGCTGCCCGGCGTGCGGGTGAGCCTGGTGAGCGGTGCGGCAGGTCCGGGGCTGCTGCGGGTCGGGCGCGGCAGCGGATGGGTGGACACCGGCGACCTGGGCCGTTTTGATGCGGCGGGCCGGCTGCACCTCCTGGGCCGCCGGGACGAGCTGCTGATCTGCGGGGCCGAGAAGGTGTTTCCCCAGATGCTGGAATCGCGCATCCGGGCGCTGCTGCCCTATGTCCAGGAGGCCCTGGTGGGGGGCCGGCGCGACGCCGAGTATGGCCACGCGATCCTGCTGGGCGTGGTGCTGCGTCCGGGGCACGAGCATGTCACGCCGGCGCTCATCGAGGAGGACCTGGGCACCTTGCTGCCCCGCACCCTGCGTCCCCGGCTGGTGCGCATCCTGCCGGTGCTGCCGACCACGTTGACCGGCAAGCCTCTGCGCCGGGCGCTGTGGCCCCGCAGGCAGGCCTGACCCGCCCGGGAACGGCAGGGTTCCTCACGACAAGGATTTGGCTTCCTCGATGGCTTCCAGCACGGCGGGGGCGCCGCGGTATTTCTCGCGCAGCCGACGCTCGTCGGCTTCCAGGCGACTGCATTTCAAGCGGCGCACGGCCTGGCGGATTTCCTTGGCGCGCTGGGGGCTGTAGGCCTCCTCGCCGGCCCAGTGGTTGCACGCGGCGGTGCGAGAGATGAAGGCGGCTGCATCCTTGGGCGTGCCCGGCGGCGACGGGGGCGCGTCGGCTGGCAAGGCGGGGGACTCGGCGGCCAGGCAGGCCGAAGCGCAGGCCAATGTCAGGGCAACAATGGCGGGCAGGGATCGAACCAGAAGCATGGAAGGCAGATGCGATACGAAGGGGCGAAAAGAACGTGCCAAGCTTACTGCAGCCCCGGGCACCAGCCCTCAGTCGTCGGTTTGCTGCAGGCGTTCCCAGTAGGCGACCGTGCGGTTGACCCATTCGGTGTACTGGGCATCCTCGGGCAGGTAGAAGGGCAGCCCGCGCGAGACGAACTTCTCCGCCTCGGTGGCCAGGCGGGCGCGCCGGCCGCCGGACTGGGCGAGCAGGCATTCCACGGCATGCAAGCCACGGGCACGCTGGATGGGTTCGGGCGCCATCAGCTGGCGGCGCAGGGCCTCGGAATTCAGGGGCAGCAAGTCACTCATGGTGGCGTTCCTCCGGCAAGGGTGTCGTGTTAACGGCCTGATCCTCATTTCGGTTGTCCGGCGGCACGCTGGAGAGCTGGGCGTGCCCCGGAGTGGCAACTTTTGCGCGAAGCCCGCGGTTCATCCGTGTGCCGGGGCGCTGCGCCAGTGCCGCAGCAGCCGCCATCCCAGCAGCAACCCCAGCACGGCGCCGTAGACCGCCACCTCGGCGAAGTCGTGCTTGCCTGCGCGCATCCAGAAGAAGTGCAGCAGCCCCAGCAGGGCCGTGGCGTAGACCAGGCGGTGCAGCCGCTGCCAGCGCACGGCGCCGAGCGCTTTGATGGCACGGTTGAACGAGGTCAAGGCCAGCGGGACCATCAGCAGCAGGGCACTCGTGCCGACCAGGATGAACGGCCGCTTGGCCACGTCCCGCACGATGTCGGCCCAGACCCAGCCCATGTCGAAGAAGCTGTAGCACAGGAAATGCACGCTGGCGTAGAAGAACGTGAACAGGCCCAGCATGCGTCGGAAGCGGAGCAGGGCGGGCTGGTGCAGCCAGGTGCGCAGCGGCGTGACGGCCAGCGTGAGGCAGAGGAAGCGCAAAGTCCAATCGCCGCTGCGGCGGATCAAGGCTTCCGCGGGGTTGGGCCCCAGGGCATTGGCCCAGACCGCGCCGGCCAGCCAGGCCAGCGGGGCCAGGCACAGCACGAACAGCAGCGGCTTGGTCCAGCGGCGCAGCAGCCAAGGCGTGCGACGCACGGCGGAGGGGGAGGGGGTGGAAGACAAGGAAGCAGCCATGGCCGATGAGCCGCGGAGTGATGAATGGGCAGGCTCCGTCAGGCACGGGAGTCAGAACAATTTCTTCAGATCCATCCCCGCATAGAGGGACGCGACCTGCGCTTCGTAGCCGTTGAACATCAGCGTGGGGCGTTTGCGCTGGAACAGACCATCCTCGCCGATGCGGCGTTCCGTGGCCTGGCTCCAGCGCGGGTGGTCCACGCCCGGGTTGACGTTCGAGTAGAAGCCGTACTCCCCTGGGGCGGCCAGGTTCCAGGACGTGGGGGGCTGCTCGGCCAGCAGGCGGATCTTGACAATCGACTTGCTACTCTTGAAGCCGTACTTCCAGGGCACTGTCAGCCGCAGGGGGGCGCCGTTCTGGTTCGGCAGCACCTCGCCATACAGTCCGAAGGTCAGCAGCGTCAGCGGATGCATGGCCTCGTCCAGGCGCAGCCCCTCGACGTAGGGCCAGTCGAGCACACCGGAGCGCAGACCCGGCATCTGCTTGGGGTCGGCCAGGCTCACGAACTGCACGAACTTCGCGTTGCCCGTGGGTTCCACCCGTTTGAGCAGCTCGCTCAGCGAGTAGCCGATCCAGGGCACCACCATCGACCAGCCCTCCACGCAGCGCAGCCGGTAGATGCGCTCTTCCAGCGCGCTCAGCTTGAGCAGTTCGTCGAGGTCGAAGACCTTCGGCTTCTTCACCTCGCCCTCGACCGCCACGGTCCAGGGGCGGGGCTTGAGGGTGCCGGCGTTGCGCCCGGGGTCGCTCTTGTCGGTGCCGAACTCGTAGAAGTTGTTGTAGGTGGTGGCGTCGGTGTAGCTGGTGAGCTTGTCCATCACCATGCTGCCCGCGACATTGCTGCGCGTGGCCGGCAGCGGGGCGAGCTTGCCGGGGGCGGCCACGGCCGCATGGGCCTCGCGTGGCACCCAGGCGGCGGCCCCGCCTGCGGCGAGCAGAGCGCTGGCCTGCTGGAGCCAGCGGCGGCGATCCAGGTACACCGCGCGGGGCGTGATGTCCGATGCCACGCGGTGGTCGAAGCCTCGGTCTCGGTGGAAGTGCATCGTGCGGCCTTTGAATCTGCGGAGAGGATGGTTTGGATGTCGCCGGGGAGAAAGAAGTTCTTACAGCGTTGCATCTGCGGCCGCGCCAGCTGGGCCTCACTGTAGGTGCGCGGGCGAGGCGACGATGCCCCGGAATGACGGGTAATTCACGGTCAAATGTCACACAGCGGCCGCAATGGCGACGCGGCGCATGCAGGCATAAAAAAGCCAGCCCGAAGGCTGGCTTGAGGACGAGAGAAAAGGGGCTCAGTTCAACCCGGCGATGTAGTCCGCCAGGGCGTCGATCTCGCGTTTGCTCAGGTTGGCGGCGATGTCGTTCATGGGCTGGCTGTTCTTGCGCGTGCCGTCGCGGAAGGCCGTGAGCTGGGCAACGACATAGTCGGCATGTTGACCACTCAGCCGCGGGTACTGGGCCGGGATGCCGGCGCCGTTGGGGCTGTGGCAGCCTGCGCAGGCGGGGATGTTGCGGCTGGCGATGCCGCCTCGGTAGATCTTCTCGCCCAGTGCGGCCAGTTCGGCGCTCTTGGCCGCGCCCGGCGAGGGCTTGCGGGACGCATAGAAGGCGGCCACGTTCTTCATGTCGGCGTCGCTCAGGGCCGAGGCGAACGGTTTCATGATCGCGCTGTCCCGCTTGCCCGCCTTGAAGTCCTGCAGCTGCTTGACGAGGTACTCGGGATGCTGGCCCTTGAGCAGGGGCTGGGCTGGACTCCCCCGCTTGTCATCGGCGCTGTGGCAGGCCACGCACACGCTGGAGGCGACGGTCTCCCCCCGGGCCAGGTCGGCCTTCGCGGGCGCGGCCGCATCGGGGTTGGCAAGAGCGGTCTGGGCCAAAAGAGCGAGCAGCAAACCGGGCAACGCGAAGGCGGATGATGTCATGGCGGACATTGGCAGTGGGTTTCCAGGAAGCAGAACCGGGTGATTTTACAATGCAGACTTCGGGTTTTGAGTGCGGCCCCCACGCGGCACGCCTACAGCGCATGAAAGAACAACAACAGACCCCTGTCGACCCGCTCCACAAGCAAGCCCTGTCCTGGGCCCACACGGCCCGGTTCCTCACCACCGCCAGCCAGTTGAACCAACTGCCCGTCACGGAATTGCCCGAGGTGGCTTTCGTCGGCCGCTCCAATGCGGGCAAGAGCACGGCCATCAACACCCTGGCCCAGACGGGGCGTCTCGCCTTCGCGTCCAAGACCCCTGGGCGCACGCAGCACATCAACCTGTTCGAGCTTGGGCCGAAGGACCAGGCCAACGCCTGGTGGGCCGACCTGCCAGGCTACGGCTACGCCGCGGTGGCGCGCGATGCCAAGCTGCGCTGGCAACAGGTGATGGCTGATTACTTGCGCGACCGGCGCAGCCTGGTGGGCGTGGTGCTGATGGTCGACTCGCGCCTGGGCCTCACGGCGCTCGATGAGCAGCTGCTGGACTTCGTTGCGCCCCGCGTGGCCAATGGCGCGGTCAAGCTGCTGGTGCTGCTGACCAAGGCCGACAAGCTCAACCGCCGCGAGGCCACCGCGGCCCTGGCCACCGCCCAGCAGGGACTGGGCCGCATCGCCACCCCGGAGGCCGACATCAGCATGACCCTGTTCTCCGCCTTGAAAAAAACTGGCGTGGGCGACGCCGCGGCAGTGCTGTACGGCTGGACGCACGCCACGCCGCCGCCGGCCTGAGCGCCGGTTCGTGTGAACAGGCCTACGGCCGCCCGATGAAGAGGTACAGGCCCGTCGTGCCGCGCGGGGCGTAGGTCAGCCCGAGGTAGAGGGGCCCCACGCCCGTGTCGGCACCCAGGAACAGGCTCATGCCGCTGCGCAGGTCGCGCACCGAGACCTGGTCCCAGCGCTCCCAGGCATTGCCTGCCTCCAGGCTGCCGCCGACGAACAGGCCGCGCGTGAGCACCGGTGCCTGGCTCAGGCGCTGGTAGTAGATCAGCCGGCCCAGCAGCGTGGTGTTTCCCTCCAGCTGGTTCGGCAGGTAGCCCGAGAGCTGGTGGAAACCGCCCAGCGTGTAGCGGCCGAGGCCGGGGCTCAGGGAGCCGTTGCTGGTGCGCAGCTGGATCGCGGCATTGAGCGTGTGCACACCCACCGTGCCCACGGTGTTGCCCTGTACCTCCAGCCGCCGGAACCCTTCGTGGTGCTGTCCGCTTTCCTCGTGTTGGCCGACCATGGCCTCGCCCTGCATCCGGTAGCCCTGCTGCGGGAAGTTGGCGAAGTCCAGCTGGTCCATGACCATGGTGGCGCGCAGGCCGGTCTCGCTGGCGTTCAAGGGGCTCTCGGCACCGTCGGGCGAGCCCAGGCTGACGATGTCGGGCCGGGTGCGCGAGTCGACCCGCGTCACACCCATGCGCCACTCGCCGAACCGGCTCCAGGGTTGCCCGAGGTCCACGCCGGCCCGGGCGGTGGTGCGGGTGTAGCGGGCGCGCTGGATCAGCGTGCCGTCCTGGTAGGCGATCAGCTCGCGCCGTTGCACCCCGGCGTAGGCCGCCGCAAACCATTCGCTGTCGTTGTGCCACTGGAAGGGGCGGTACAGCTCGGTGGACCACAGCGGCACCTCGCCGATCTGCAGGCGGTTGCGCCACTCCGTGCCGTTCTCATCGAGCCAGTGCCGGTTGTGGCTGAGCTTGAGGTTGAAGGCACTGTGGCCGCTGAAGTCGGTTGACAGGTCCAGCCCGGCCCGCAGGTAGTGTGGCCCCCAAGACTTGTCCTCGAGGTCGAACACCAGCTTGTCACCCTCCCACCCGGGCACCAGCTGGTAGTCTGCCCGCACGTAGTCACCACTGGCGGCCAGGCGCTGCACGTCGCGCTCGGCCCGCTGCGCGTCGAAGGGCTGGCCGACCCGCGACTCCAGCTGGCTGGCCAGACGCTGGGGGCGGGTCTGCTCGCTGCCCTCGAACTCGATCCTGGCGATGTGGTGAGGCGCTTGCGGTGCCCGGTGGAAGCGGGCCTGCCACTGCGCGAATTCCTCTGGCGAACGCGCATAGGCGCGCAGCTGTTCGCGCATGGCTGCCGCCGCCTCCTTGCCCAGGTGCACCAGGGTGTCGGTCTGCCCGAAGTCGCTGGAGGTCAGGGGGCCCAGGTCGGGCTGGATGAGCAGGTCGCCGGGCTTGAGCGTGCGCAGGCTCGCCTGCACGTTCTGCTCCGTCAGGATGTTGATCATCTGACTGGTGATGCCACCCACCGAGCCCAGGGTGTTGCGCTTGGCCAGGGGCGTGCCGATGTTGACCACGATCACCACGTCCGCCCCCATCGCGCGCGCCACGTCGATCGGCACGTTGTTGACCAGCCCGCCGTCGCCCAGGATGGTGCCGTCGACCTCCGTCGGCGAGAACACCCCCGGCACGCTCATGCTGGAGCGCAGGGCCAGCGCCAGGTCGCCCTCTTCCATGATCACCGCCCGTCCTGTTTCCATGTTGGTGGCCACGGCCCGGAACGGGATGGGCAGGTCATCGAAGCGCGTGATGTGGTGCACGGGCAGCGTGTAGCGGCGCAGCAACGTCTCCAGGCCACGGCTGGACAGCGCCCCCAGCGGCGCACGCATCTCACCCTTGTGGATGCCCAGCTCGAGCACCGGCGAGATGTCGAAGTCTTCCTCCTTGCGACGCTGCGTGAGGTGCTGGCGGTCGACCCGGTTGGCGAACACCGCGTCCCAGCGCACCTTGCGCAGCTCGGCCTCGATCTCGTCGGCGCTCATCCCGCTGGCATACAGCCCACCGATGATGGCCCCCATGGAGGTGCCCGCGATCACGTCGATCTGCACATGCGCTTCCTCGAGGATCTTCAGCACCCCCACGTGGGCCAGGCCGCGTGCCCCGCCGCCTGAGAGCACCAGCCCGATCCGCGGCCGCCGCATCGGTGGCGAAGGCGCGGCCCGGACCGAGGCCAGCACCGCGGCCAGGCCCGGTTCGGATGCGGATGCCATCGAGGCCGACTCTGCGGCCGCCGCAGGCCCCAGCCCGCACAGCCAGGCCCAGGCCAGGACCCCCGCCAGCGCCTGCCGCAGCCACCACGTCCTCGCGTCGCTGGTCGCGCCCCTGGCGCCAGGGCGGCGCATCAGGTCAGCTCGCGGTACAGCGCGTCGATGGCGCGCTGTACCAGCGTCTTGTCCTCCAGCGGCAGGACCAGGCGTTCATCCAGCAGCCGCTGCAGGGCTCGCTCGGTGATCGAATGGGTGCGCCCGGCCGACTCTCCCGCAAACAGCAGCAAGCTGCCAAGCGGACTGCGCCACAGCAACTGCACCCGCATCCAGCGCCCCTTCAGGAAGATGCGCCGCCGTGCGCCAATCTTCATGTCGGCCACCAGGCTGGCACGCTGCGGCGCATCGGTGAGCAGCTCGGGCGACTGGGCCTCGATCAGCTCGGCCGGCACCGTCTCCATGGATGCGATGTCGATCAGCGAATCGGCGAAGGCACGCGGCGCATCCTCGCCGCCGTCGAAGGGAATGGCCTCGTCGCGCAGCTGCTGCACGATCTGCTCCGCCGACTGCGCGGTCATGACACCGCCGTGTTGTTCCCGGGCGCCGCCGGGGCGCAGGGCTTCGGTGTGGACGGCCATCAGCTCGGCCATGACGGCGTCCTGCGCGGACGGGGCCAGGTGGATCATCGCCATGCCGGCGCGCAGCTGCTGCAGCAGCCAGGGCAGCAGGGCCAGCAGCCGCTTGCGGCTCTTCGGGTGGTCGGGCAGGTTGAGGCTCCACAGCAGGTCATCCACGGCCTTCACGAGGCTGGGGGTGGGCTCTCCCTGCTCGCCGAAGCGCTGGATCGACTCGGCCAGCACCTGCGCCCAGGTCTCGGTCACGAAGCGGTTCAGGCTGTCGCTCAGGCGCAGGGGACCGACCTGGTCGCGCAGGCGCTGCGACATGTGCTGTTGCAGGGTGTTGCGCCGCTCGACACGCGACAGCTGCTCCACCTGCTGGCGGGCTTCGCGTGTCTGCTGCTCGAGCTGGGTCCAGAGCCAGGATTCCAGCTGCGTGGTGGCCTGGAGGTAGCGCGTGCCGTCCTGCAGCTGGCCACGGCTCAGCTCGGCCACCATGCCCTCGCACCATTGCAGCAGGGCAGCCAGGCGGCTGTCGCCGGCCTGGGTGTAGGGTGCGCTGGCCTTGCCGATCAGGTCCATCAGCTGCCAGACCGGGTGCTGCCGGTCCTCCATCATCGAGGCGTCGTCCAGGGCGACCCGCAGGGCCGAGACCTGCAGGCGGGCGATCAGGGCGCGAAAGCCCGGGTGCAACTGCACGTCCGAGAGGATGTTGTCGAACAGCCGCGACAGCAGGTCGATGACCTGCCGGTCCACCGCGTCCGGCACGCCGGCATACAGACGCGTCTGGTGGTCACGCAGGCGAGGCGCACTCGAATTGCTGTTGCGCCGCGCACTGGCGCTGGGTACCGGCATGTTGCGCAGCATTTCCTCGATGGCCAGCAGGCTTTCCTCCAACTCGGGCCGCAGGGCCCGGCCTGCCATCTGGGCGGGTGACACCGTCAAAGGCGGTGCATCCGCCAGACTGGGCCAATGGCCGGAGGGCCTCGCGGGAGGGGGCGCTGCCTGGCGCGCCTCCCCGATGAACTGCCGTGCCATCTCGGGCAGGGCCGCCCGCCCCGGGGCGGGCGTGCCCGCAGGGCCAGAGGTGGCGCCGGGCCGGTGCGCGGCGTTGCGCTCCACGGCCGTGCCGGGTGCCAGCACCACGGTCCGGTAGATCCCTGGCTTGACCCCTTGCGCCTCCAGCCGGGTGGAGGCAGCGGCCCAGGCCAACTTCAGCTGCTCGGCCATGGGGATGCCCGAGGTGCGCAGCACCAGCATGCGCAGCCAGGGCAGGGGAGTGACCGCGCTGGCCGCATCCCACAGCGCACGGGCGTAGAAGAGGGGGCGCAGGGGATTGCTGTCCGCGATCACGTGCAGGTGGCCACACAGCGTCGAGGTGAACGTCTGCAATTCGCGCAGCTCCCATTCCGCCTTGTCCTGGATGCGCTGCACCACGCGCGAGATCTCGATGTCCGACTCGACCCGGCTCTCATCCACCAGGGTCAAGGTGCCGCTGAGGTCGCCCAGGGGATCGTTCAGCACGCTGGAGGCTTGTTCCTGCAGGTCGGCGAGGACCGAGCGGCGCAGGCTGTGCACGAAGGCCTCGTTGTAGACGGCCGGTTTGCTGCGCAGCATCTCGAGGAGACCGAGCACCGCAGGGCGTTCGCTCGCCCCCACCCCCTCGGCCCCGGGCTGGCGCAGTTGCTCGATCGTCGCCAGCCGCGTGCGCTCGATCAACTCCGCGGCACGCGCCAGTTCATCGTCGACGAATTGCTGCAACAGGGGTGCAAGGGGCATCGAGGCTTCCTGGAAGATGATGGATTATCGCGCGGGGAGGGGGCCGCTTATCACATCATGGGAGCCATAAGGCCATCCCACAGGAAAAGGGTGTGCAAGAGCACACACGAAACACCGTGTTGATTGTCGCGTCACGGCATGCTGTATGACAGAGCGGACAGAAAAAAGGCCGCTTCGCAGCGGCCTTTCAGGGTGGATCCGGCCGTGAGGCCGGATCGTTGCGGATGTCACAGGGACATTACATGTCCATGCCCATGCCACCCATGCCGCCCATGCCGCCAGGCATGCCGCCGGCTGCGGGAGCGTCTTCCTTCGGGGCTTCCGAGACCATGCACTCCGTGGTCAGCATCAGCGAGGCCACCGACGCGGCGTTCTGCAGCGCGGTGCGGGTCACCTTGGTCGGGTCCAGGATGCCCA
>CBINPE010000121.1:0-16025 GCA_966252435.1 uncultured Burkholderiales bacterium
CCTGATCCAGGCAGAATTCCAGCAGGTCGAGATGAACGAGGCCCTGGAAGTCAACGGAGCCCATCCCTTCCGCGTCGTGGCCCATTGGCATGACGCCAAGAGCAACCAACTGTTCATTTTCAAAAGTGCCAATCTCTGGTTTGATCCAGGCCCTTATCTCCAGGGCCGGACGATTCCGGTCTACGCGGATCCCGCTGATCTTTCCAGGTATGTCGTAGACACTTCGTTTCTACCGAAGCTGCGCGGCTAGGCATGCGGCACGGGATCGGCACAATGCAAGCCTCATCACCCACCTTTCCCTGATCCCATGTCAGCCGTTGACGTCATCGCCGTGGTTGCTATCTTGCAATACCTCATCTTCGCCGGGCTGGTCAGCCGGGCCCGGGTGGTCCATGGGGTCAAGGCCCCGGCGTTGACAGGTCACGCGCAGTTCGAACGCATCTATCGCGTGCATATGAACACGCTGGAGCTGCTGGTGGCCTTCTTGCCGCTGTTGTACATCGCGGCCAAGTCCTGGCCTGCCTGGGCCGTGTCTGGGATCGGTGGGGTCTACCTGCTGGGGCGGTTCGTCTACTGGCGTACGTATGTCCACGATCCCGCCAAGCGCAGCCTGGGTTTTCTTCTCAGTGCAGGGCCCATCCTCGTTCTGGCACTGGCATCCCTTGCGGCAGCTGTCCTTGGCACAGTCCCGGTGTGACCCGTCTTCTTCCACTTCCAGGGCCTGTCGCTTCGCGGCCCTGGGGGCGGCGTTGCTGGCAGCGGTGCCCCAGGTTCTCGCCGCACCGGGCGAACCGTTGACGTCAGAGGCCGCACGCTTTGTCGTCGACGGCGCCAGGCAGGCATTGCGTGCCTGTGACCTGCCCAGGCGGACATGCCATGGACGAAAGCTTCAGCTGCAGGCCGCGCAAGGCGGTTCTTCCAACGATGAGGAGCGCAGCGTCGAGACGCTGGTGCAGCCAGGGCTGCGGGCCGAGGTCGTTTTTCCACGCGACCACCGCAATGCCTTCCTCCTGGGGAGTGTGGAGGTCACCTCATCGAAGTGGTCCTCCCTCTTCGGCGTGGCACCGGGTGTTGACCGCGTCATGGTGCGTGCCCGGTTGGGCGCGCCCACGGCGTCCACGGAGGGGCCGTGCGACGTGTATGTCAGTGAGGAGACGCAGTCCTCCGCGGTCGTGTGCTACAGAGGGTCCGTGGTCGCGCGCATCCGCTGGGAATACTTCATTGACTGACTGACTGACGGGCGTGGCCCGGCACCGGCGCTGCTCATGTCGCCGGCCAGGCGGCGCGGTGCAGGGCACGCACCAGGTCGGACTCGGTGATGATGCCGGCCAGGCGCTGCTCGTCATCGATGATGGGGATGTGGTGGTGGCCACCTTCCGAGAACAGGGGCACCAGCTCCGTCAGGTGACGCTGCGCGCTGGCCACGCGCACCTCGCGGGTCATGATCTGGCCGACCACCTCGGGCTTGTCGGTGTGGACGAGCCCGCTGAGCTGGACCAGCGCACGCAGGCGCTGGGCGAGCCCCTCGTGGCGGTCCAGGTCGGCGTGGCGCATGAAGTCGGCCATCGTGACGATGCCCACCACCCGCCGCGCACGGTCGGTCACCGGCAGGGCCTTGATGCGGCGTTCGCGCATCAGCGTCCAGGCCTCTTGCAGGGGCGTGCCGAATTGCACCGCCAGGACAGGGCTCGACATGATGTCGCGGCAGCGCAGATTGCCGAAATTGCGCTGGTAAGCCGAGGCCTCGGCATGGTGCAGCAGGGTTTCCAGGTCGTCACGGCTCACGTCGAGCACCTGGTTGTAGTGGGCCAGGGCGGCGTCCAGGTCGGCGGCGCTGAACCGGGGCGACGCGCCGGCGGGCTGCGAGGGTTGGGGTGTCGCCGCGGCGGGCCGCCCCTGGGCATGCGGATAGCGGCGTCCCGTCAGGCTGTTGTAGAGCACCCCGGCCAGCACCATCAGGATCGAATTGACCAGCATGGGAAAGACGGCGAAATGGAAGCTGACCGCGCCCAGCGCCGCGAACAGCGCGGTGGCGCCGCCCGGCGGGTGCAGGCAGCGCAGGCCGAACATCAGGGCAATCGCCAAGGCCACGGCCGCAGCCCCGGCCCAGGCGGGATCGCCGATCCACTGGGCGCACAAGGAGCCCACCAAGGCCGACAGCACGTTGCCACCGATCACCGCCCAGGGCTGCGCCAGGGGACTGGCCGGCACGGCAAATACCAAAACCGCACTGGCGCCCAGCGGTGCCACCAGCCACGGCCCCGGCGCCAGGCCGGCGGCACCGGCCCACCAGCGGCTGACCAGGGCCGTGGCCAGGATGCCGCATCCCGCGCCGGCCACGGCGCGCCAGCGCTCGCGCGCATTGACGCGCACGGGTGCAGGCCAGAAGCTCGCCAGGAAGCGGACGACGTGCGCCGGAAAGGGAGAGGCCAAGGCTTTGCTCCTTCTTGAGATGGCTGAGGGGTGCGGTGGGGGTGGGGTCGGCCGGTGTGCGCATCCACGTCGCTGTCCGGGCCAGGCGCGAAGCTGCACGGGCATCGGTGCCCTGCTTCGGCGGTCGCCATCATAGGGTCTCGGGCAGGGCCACGCTGCGTCGTATGCTTGGGCCCTCCCTCAACACCCCGTTTGCGGAAAACCCATGATCAGAGTCACCGTGCTGTACCCCAACCGGCCGGATGCCAGGTTCGACGCCATCTACTACCGCGAGAAACACATCCCCATGGTGAGACGGCTCCTCGGCCCGGCGCTCAAGGGGATCACCGTCGAGGGCGGGCTCAGCGGCGAGGCGCCGGGGTCGCCGCCGCCCTACCTGGCCAGCGTGCACCTGGCGTTCGAATCGCAGGAAGCCTTCGAGGCCGCCTTCGGGCCACACGATGCGATCATCACGCAGGACATCCCCCACTACACCAACATCGAGCCGGTGGTCCAGATCAGCGAAGTTTGGCTGGACGCCGGATCGGTCGGCCGCGGCGGTTCTTGAAGACGAAGGGGAGGGCAGCTGGATGAAATACGACGATGCCGCCTGGCATTCGGAAGGCGATTTTCCGGAGGGTCTCGCGCCGGAGGCGGGGGCTACGCACATCGGCATGTTCCTGGCCTGGATGCTGCTGCAGGGCTTCGCCAGCGAGGCGTTGAGGGCAGACGCTCAAGATGACGTCGCCGCGCTGCAAGCCAGGGCGGTGACGGGCGCGCAGTTCCTCCTGAAGGTCCTGGACGGCAAGCTGATCGACGAGGACTTCACGCAGGAAGGCAATGCCTTCGCACTGGCCTACTACGAGGGCCAGGACAACGACAGCCGTTACGTCGATGACTACTTCGCGTGTTTTGGCGTCGATGCAGACTCCCTGTATGAAGTGCCGGACACGTGGGCCAACTATGAAAAGCTCTCTGAGCGGATCAGCCAGCGGTTTGCCACCTGGAAGGCCCAGGGGCGGCCGGCGTTCATTGCCTGATCTGAAACGGCTTCAGCGCATTGGGAATGACGCCGGCCGGGGGGCCCGCTGCAGCGTCACCTCCTCGTGCAAACTCACCAGGGCTTCACGGATCGCCACCGCCACGGCGGGCGTGGCAACCATGCCGTCTTCGTCCAACCCCGAGCCCAGAAGGGGAAGGGTGATGGAGGCTGATTCGATCAGGGTGGCCGACATCGTCTTCAGCACCTCCCGAAGCGCTGCGTCGGCATGGTGCGCACGGGGCGAGGCATTGAGCACCGCGACAGCCTTGCCGGCGAACGGCTCGTGGCTGACCAGCCAGTCCAGGCCGTTCTTGATCGCCCCGGTGAGGCCGTGGGCGTACTCGGGACTTGCGATGAGCAGCGCATCGCAGGCCGCCACGCGGGCCCGCAACAGCTTCACAGCGGCAGGCGGCGCGACTTCAAGGTCCGGATTGAAGAGCGGCAGCTCGCCCAGCCCGGTGAACAGATCGAAGTCGATGCCGGGCGGGGCCAGGCGAGACGCCGCCCGCAGCAGCGCAGAGTTGATCGACGCAGCCCGCAGGCTGCCTGATATCGCAAGGAGTTTCATGAGGGCGATTCTGGCAAAACATGCACCGTCCGGGAGGCTCCCCGGGCACATGGCGCCAATGTCGGGGACGGGCTGCGCAAGCGTCCGTGAGCCGGGTACAGTGCACCGTGCCCGGGTGGCAGGCTCCCGGTGGGCGGTCGTCGCGGCGGAGCTTCAGCAAGGAGATGGGCCATGCGGGTCTTCCTAGACGATGAGCGAGCGGCGCCGCAAGGCTGGGTCCGGGTGGCCTGGCCGTCGGAGGTGATCGCGCTCCTGGAGACCGGTGGCGTCGAGGTACTGAGCCTCGACCACGACCTCGGTGACGATGAGCGCGGCACAGGTTACGACGTGATCCTCTGGATCGAGGAAGCTGTCGTGGTGCGCGGTTTCAGGCCGCCCAGGATGATGGTTCATTCGGCCAACGCGTCGGCCAGGGAAAAGATGCTCGCCGGGATCCGGTCGATCGAACGGCACGCTGGGCGCGGACCCAATGGGGGGATGGCAGGAGGCTTGGAATGAGCCGCTTCGGCCGCGGCCGAAATGTGGAAAAAGACCGCTGTTTCGATGGCTTTTCCAGGGCTGTGGGACGGGGCGGCGCCTTCAGTCTACGTCGGGAAAACCGATAAAAAGCCGTGCAACAGCACGACCTTCACGTGTGCTCCCCTGATGCTTAAGAAAATCGCCGTCAAAGACCTGCGTCTAGGCATGCACCTCCATGCGCTGGAGGGGGCGTGGCTCAGCCATCCGTTCTGGAAAACGAAGTTCGTGCTGGACGACCCCGAGGACATCGCCAAGGTGATCCAGAGCGGCATCGAGCACTGCTGGATCGACACCAGCAAAGGGCTGGATGTGGCCGAGGCCGCGCCGTCCTCCCCGAAGCCGCCTCCCGTGCCCACCCCTGCGGCCGAGGCGCCTGCCGTCGCCGCGCCGGCTGTTGCACCAGCCATGCCCGCTGCTGCCGCCGCGGCGCATGCGGATGACAGGCCGGTGCCCCTGACCGAAGAGGTCAAGCGTGCCGCCGCGCTGGTGGCAAAGTCCAAGCAGGCGGTGACCGCGCTGTTCCACGAGGCGCGCATGGGCAAGGCCCTGGATGCCCAGCACTGTCTGCCCCTGGTGGACGAGATCGCCAGCTCCGTGTGGCGCAATCCGGGCGCGCTGATCGGTTTGGCGCGGTTGAAGACCCACGACGACTACACCTACATGCACTCGGTGGCCGTGTGCGCCTTGATGGTGTCGCTGGCCAAGCAACTGGGCATGGATGGGGACCAGGCGCGCAGTGCGGGCCTGGCAGGCCTGCTGCACGACATGGGCAAGGCCTTCATGCCCTCGGAGATCCTCAACAAGCCCGGCAAGCTGACCGACGAGGAATTCAATGTCATGAAATCCCACCCTGCCCGGGGGCACGAGCTGCTGCTGCAAGGCAACGCCGTCCCCGAGGCGGCCCTGGACGTGTGCCTGCACCACCATGAGCGGGTCGACGGCAAGGGCTACCCAGAGGGCCTCAAGGACGACCAGATCTCGCTGTTCGCGAAGATGGGTGCGGTGTGCGACGTCTATGACGCCATCACGTCCAACCGGCCGTACAAGAACGGCTGGGACCCCGCCGAGTCGATCCGCCAGATGGCGAGCTGGCGCACAGGCCATTTCGACGAAGCCGTGTTCCAGGCCTTCGTGAAAAGCCTGGGCATCTATCCCATCGGGTCCTTGGTGAGGATGCACTCCGGTCGCCTGGGTGTCGTGGTGGAGCAGAACGAGCGTGCGCTCACCGCGCCCGTGGTGAAGGTGTTCTTCTCGACGCGCTCGCAGTTGCACATCTCGCCGGAGCTGGTGGACTTGTCGCATCCCCACTGCAGCGACCGCATCGTCGAGCGCGAATCCAACGCCAAGTGGAAGTTCACCCACCTGGACGAGCTCTGGGCCGGCAAGGACTGCCTGCGGCGCCTGGGGATCAAGACGCACTGACCTTCGGCAAAGGCGCCGGCTGCAGCCGTTGCGGTAGGCTGTCCGGATGAAGCTGACTTATTGCCCGCTGTGTCGCAGCAGCCTGGCCGAGAAAGACGTGGATGGGATGCAGCGGCTCGCCTGTGCCGCCCCGCCGTGCCCCTTCGTTCACTGGAACAACCCGGTCCCCGTGGTGGCCGGGCTGGTGCGGCATGAGGGCCGCTACCTGCTGGCGCGCAATGCCTCCTGGCCGCAAGGGGCGTTTTCCGTGATCACCGGTTTCCTCGAGAATGGCGAATCGCCGGATGAGGCGATCCTGCGCGAAACCCGTGAGGAGCTGGGATTGACCGGGTCGGGCTGCCGCTTCATCGGGCACTTCTCCCTGCCGGCCTTCAATCAGCTCATCATCGCGTTCCTCGTCGAGGCCGGCGGTACGCTGCAGCTCAATGAGGAAATCGCCGAGGTCCGGTCGGTGTCGCGCGATCAACTGGCGAGCTTCGACTTCGGCCGTTTCGCCCTGACCCGTGCGTTGGTGGACCGCCATCTGGGCGATGATGTTTCCTTGTCTTGTGTTTCTCTTCCATCCCTATAGGAGACTCCCATGAAGATCACCGTTGAAGCCGTTGTCGATGCGCCCATCGGGACCGTGTGGCGCGCCTGGACGACGCCGCAGGACATCCAGCAGTGGAATGCCGCTTCCGACGACTGGCACACCACGGCGGCATCCGTGGACCTGCGCGTCGGGGGTGGCTTCTCGTCGCGCATGGAGGCAAAGGACGGGAGCATGGGCTTCGATTTCGCTGGGACCTACACCCAGGTCGTGCCGAACGAGCTGATCGAGTGCAAGTTCGGCGACCGCGTGCTGCGGGTCGAGTTCACCCAGCAGGAGGGAGGGGTGCGGGTGCGCGAGACTTTCGACGCCGAGCCGACGCACTCGATCGAGCAGCAGCGTGACGGCTGGCAGGCCATCCTGAACAACTTCGTGAAGCACGTCGAGGCGGGCCGCTGAGCACAGCGGCTGGCAGGCCTGCCGGGGCAGTGACGGGCCCTCTCAGTCGATGACGCCCAGCTTCACCGCCAGCCGGGTCATCTCGGGGATGTTCTGAACGCCCAGCACCTGCTTGATGTGCAGGCAGATGTTGCTGATGGTGCGCGGTGACAGGGCCATCGTCTTGGCCGTCTCCGCGATGGTGTGGCCCTTGGCCAGCAGCTTGAAGACGTCGGTGTCGCGCTCGCTGAGCTGGGCGTGCACCGGGGGCAGTTTGTGGCCGGGGCGGATGCTGAGCAGGGCCAGCCGCTCGCCGATCTCGGGCAGCAGGAAGGTCTCTCCCTGAGCCGCCTTGCGGATGGCGGATACCAAGTCTTCGGGGTCGGAGATCTTGGTCACGAAGGCCAGGCAGCCCGCCTTGTAGGCCTCCTGCACAAGCTCGATCTGGTCGAACTGCGTGTAGATCACCACCTTGGCCTGCGGCCGGGCCTGCAGCAGGGCCTTGACGGCCTCGAGCCCGTTCATGGCGGGGCCGAAGCGCACGTCCATGACCACCACGTCCGGGCGGGCCTTGCCATAGCGCTGCACGACGTCCTGGGCGTTCGACGTGCATCCCACCACGTCGATGCCGAAGCGCTGCAAGGCACCTGCCACCCCTTCCATGACCAAGGGGTGGTCGTCCGCGATCAAAACACGGATCGGTTTGGTCGTCGCGCTCTCTACCTTCATTTATTCTTTTTCCGCCAGTTCCTCGAGGTCCAACTCGGTGTGCCTGCCCGCCGCGGCCCTGGGCCCCGGCGGCAAACCTCCCCAGGAAGTCACTCCGTCCACACAAAGGTGCTCATCATAAGAGCTGATTGACAGCGTCCGGGAGGCGCCTACCATGGCAGGCCCTCGTTTGCCTTCGTGGCCGGGTCCCGCCTGACGGGCAGGCAAGCGCCGGACCGGTTCGCGGCTGAGCACCTCGGTGACCCTCAGGATGATTTATGTTCGAGCCGCGTCAGATCGATGTCCACTTCCCGGATCAGCGTGTTCGACGTCACGCCCTTGACCGCCGCCGCATGCCGCACGCCCCCCTCGAAGGCTGCCAGCAGGGCCGCATGCACGTTGGACACTGTGATCTGCGGTGCTCCCTTGCCGATATGTCCCCGAACGCCGATCGTCTCGATGCGCAAATGCTTCGCCGCGATGGAATTCAATAGCACGTCAATCTTGTTCATGGCATCTCCCGGATCGACAGGCTTCGTCAGCACCCGCCCGACAGCGGGGCCGCGGAGTCCATTGCAATACTGGCTTGTGCGAGACATTGCAATTTCGCTGCAATGTGTCGCAAAAGAGGTGGCATGTCAATGGCGTTGCCCCTGTCCATGAGGTCCCTGATTGAGCTGTTCGCGCAGCGGGTTTCCAATGGTTTGTCTATGGTGGAGGGCGTAGTACGCATGGTCAAGATGTTGTTTGTCCTGAGCAGGCGTTGGGCGCGTCCGCTGCAGGTGCTGGCGCTGGTGGCCCTCTGGGGGGCCGTGGTGCCGGGCAGGGCGGCCGATGTTCCCGTCTTCACGCCGCACGGCGAGCAGAAGCAATCGCTCGCTTCCTACCTGTATTTTCTCGACGACCCGCAGGGAACGCTGAGCGTGGAGCAGGTGGCCGCCGGGGAGGGCGGCGAGTTCCAGCCCCTGCGCCCGGACAAGCCGCTGGGCTACAGCTACCGGCACAAGGCGCTGTGGCTGCGGGTGGTCATGGACTTCAGCCAGTACAAGGGCGGTCCGCGCAGCTTCATCAGCTATGACTACGAGCACATCGGCAACCTGCGCCTGTACCGGGTGACGCCGCAGGGCATCCAGTCGCTCGAGCTGGACGAGTCCCTCCCGAGGGAGGGGCGGGTGTACGACATCCGCGAGTACCTGCTTCCCCTGAGCGACACCCGCGCGAGCGGTGCCCCGGAGGTGTTCTACATCCGCCTGGGGCCCCACACCCGCTACGTGCGGGCCGATTTCTCCTGGTCGGGCATGCAGGGGGCGGTCGAGGCGGTGCACGACCATGCGCTGATCTACGGGCTGTTCTTCGGCGGGCTGGTGGTCATGTGGCTGTACAACATGACCCTCTACCTGTACCTGCGCGATAGGGCCTACCTCTACTACGGCTACTACCTGGGGTGCTTCACGGCCACCTTCCTGCACGTCTACGGGTTCTCGACGCTGCTGATGCAGCTCAACCCGGTGCTCGAGCAGTTCTTCGCGGCCTGCGGCTACGGGGCGGTGCACGGCATGGTGCTGTTCACCCGCAACTTCCTGGCCCTGCGCACCTCGGCGCCCTGGATCGACCGCTACCTGCGCGTCTCCCAGTGGGTGCTGCTGGCCGGCGGGGCGCTGGCCTTCGTGCAGCCGGTCGGTCGGCCCTTCGTCTACCTCAGCTACCTGCTGCTGCTGGTGGTGCCAGGGATGGTGCTGGCCGGCATCACGCGCTGGGCCCAGGGCTACACGCCGGCCCGGGTGTTCTCGCTGGGCTGGGCCATCTTCGGCGCGGCCCTGGGGCTGCGCGCGATGCAGACGGTGGGCCTGGTGCCAGAGAGCATCGTGACCAGCCATGCGGTGATGGTGGCCTCGGTGCTGGAGGCGGTGATTTTCTCGATCGCGCTGGCCTACCGCATCAAGCTGATGGAGGCCGAGCGCAACGAGGCACTCGACCGCACCGCCAAGCGCGAGCTGGAGATCCTGGCGTCGGAGCGCAGCACGCTGGAGCGGCGCGTCGCCGAGCGCACCCAGTCGCTGAACGATCTGCTCGAGGCGCGGCGCATGATGCTGGCCAACGTCAGCCATGAGCTGCGCTCGCCGGTGAATGCGCTGCGGCTGCTGCTGGACGCCTGCGTGCTGAACTCGCAGCGGGACATGTCGCAGATGCTGCACAACGCCCGCTCGATCACCACCCACATGTCGCAGCTTGTGGAGAACCTGCTGCTGCTGGACATTGAGCGCCAGCGCCCGGCCTCGGGCGGCGGGGCAGGGCTGATCCAGACCTTCGACCTGGGCGACGAGATCGCCACCACGGCGCAGCTGCTGGGCCCGCTGCGTCAGAAATCCACGGCCACGCTGGATGTGCAGGTGGAGAGCTGCCGCGGCCTGGCGGTGCGCGGCGACCTCACCTCGGTGCGCCGCATCCTGATCAACCTGCTGTCCAACGCCTTCAAGTTCACCCAGCATGGCAGCGTCGTGCTGCGCACGGCGATCGAGCATCCTCGGCCCCGGCAGGTGCTGCTGACGCTGCAGGTGATCGACACGGGGCAGGGCATCCCGGCGCCGATGCACTCGCAGATCTTCGAGGCCTTCGTGACCAGCGGGCCGGAATCGGGGCACACGGGGACCGGGCTGGGGCTGGCCATCTCGCTGCAGCTCGCCAGGCACCTGGGGGGCGCGCTGCGGTTGGTGTCCTCGGTGCCCGGCGAGGGCAGCACGTTCGAGTGCCAACTGCCGTTCGAGATGGCCGATGCGGCCGAGGTGCTTGGTGCCGCACCGGCGGTGCCGCCGCTCACACGCTGCCTGAAAGTGCTGCTGGCCGAGGACTGCCCGATCACCGCGGAAGCGGTCAAGGTGATCCTGCAGCAGCTGCACCACGAGGTGGTGCATGTCGACTCCTTTGCCGCGCTGGAGCAGATGCTGCTGTCGCGGGGGGGCGAGTTCGACGTGGCGCTGGTCGACCACCGCCTGCCCGGCGGGCTCGGCCTGGACCTGATCAAGAGCCTGCACGGCGTGCCCGCCGCCGGGGGGCCGGCCGCGCGGCCGCGCTTCATCCTCATGACGGCCGATGTCACGCCCGAGCTGCTGGCCACCGCCCGCCTCGTGTGCAGCGACATCGTCACCAAGCCCACCACGGCGGCGGTGCTGCTTCAGCTGCTGGGCCGCGGGCCCGAGCCGGCGGCGCCCGCACCGCCGCCGTTCCACCTCGACCGTCCGGTGGTCGATGCGGGGCCCCTGTCGATGCTCAAGGGCGCAGGGGCCACGCAGGTCGCGCTGGCCGAGCTGTCGGCTCGCTTCGAGGAGACCGCGGCTGCGCAGCTGCACGCCCTGGCGGAGCGGCTGCGCGGCGTCGTGGCCCACGCCGCGCCCTTGCCGGTCCAGGAGATCGCGGAGGCCGTGCACCGGCTGCGCAGTGCCTGCCTGACCGTGGGGGCGGTGACTTTGGCGGATACCATCCAGCAGTGGGTGCACCTGGACAGTCCGCATGCCGCCGTGGCGCACAGCGAGCAGGTGCTGCAGGCTTTCCAGCAAACGCGGGAGGCCCTGGGTCTGCTGCTGCAACAACTTCATCACATGCCGTCTCTGGAGAACTGAGCCGATGGGCCTGCGCATTTTTCTGACCGGGGCCTCGTCGGGCCTGTCCCGCGCCTTGCTGCCAATGCTGTGCCGCCGCGAGGATGTGGCCGAGGTGATCGGCCTGGACCTGCGGCCTGCCGCGTTCACCCATCCCAAGTTCCGCTTCCAGCAGGGGGACATGCGCGCACCCGACCTGGCCGCGCGCATGCAGGGCTGCGACGCGGTAGTGCACACCGCCTTTGCCATCATGCGGCGGGAGCGCTCCGAGGCGGAGCAGCATGACAACAACGTGGCCGGCTCCCTGAACGTGTTCCGCGCCGCCGACGCGGCCGGGGTGCCCAAGGTCATCAACATGTCCAGCGTGTCGGTCTACGGATGTGGCAAGGGCATCGAAGAAAGCCGGCGCATGCGGCCTTCCTCGCTGTTCACCTACGCCTGCCACAAGGCCGAGATCGAGCGCCTGGCGGCCCAGTTTCATCCCCAGGTGGTGCACTTGCGCGCGCACCTGATCTTCGGGCCGCATGCCCAGCCTTTCCTGCAGCGGATGAGCCGCTCGGCCTTCTGCATCACCACGCCGGCGCCGCAGCCGCTGCTGCAGGTGGTGCACGAGGACGACGTGGCCCGGGCCATCCTGTGCTGCCTGGAGCGTGACGTCAGCGGTCCCTTCAACCTGGCCGCGCCGCAGGAGGTGGCGCTGTCGCAGCTGGTGCGGCATGGCCGGCGTTTCATGCTGCCGGTGCCCCTGTCCTGGGTGCGCGCCGCGGTGGCGCTGGCGCGCCGCTTCGGCAACCGCGACGAATACACCTGGCTGGACGTGTTCAACACCACCTTGACGGTGGACTGTCGCCGCGCCGGGCAGCTGCTCGGCTGGCACCCGGCCTACAGCGCCTGGCAGGCCTGCCAGGCAATGCGGGACGGCGGCGCCTGCGTGCCGGCAGTGCACCGCGAGACGCCCTCCGCCACCGAAGGGACGCGCCAGCATGGTTGACCAACCCGGCCACACCCCCCGCGTTGACGCCCCGGTCACCGGCGCCACGGTACTGATCGTCGATGACGACCCGATCTTCTCCGAGTCGCTGCGGATGATCCTGCCGGCCCACTGGCAGATCTTCAAGGCGCCCGACGTGAAAAGCGCGCTCGCCCTGGCCAGTGCCGAGCCGGTCGAGCTGGCGCTGGTCGACATGCACCTGCTGGATGGTCACGGCTCGGACTTCATCCGCATGGCCGGTGTCCTGCCTTGCATGCTGTGCACGCAGGACCAGGGGGAACCGGCCTTCCAGGCCATCTTCGACGACCCAGTCGTGGCACAGAACGTGGTGGGCTACCTCACCAAGCCCCTGCGGCCGGGGACCATCTGGTCGATCCGGGCCGGGCTGCAGATCGGGCGCGAGCGAGCGCGGCGCGACCGCCTGGTGGCCGAGGCGACCGCGCGCCTCGAGGAGGAACGCCGCCAGATCGCCGGGCAGCTGCACGACATGGTGGGGGCCTCGCTGACCCACCTCACCTGGATTTTCAGCAACATCGAGCATGCCGCCCAGTCGGGCAGCCCCGGCGCCATGGCCGAGGTGGCGGCCCAGTGCCGCCGGGGGCGCGAGGTCGTCCGCGGAGCGCATGGTGCGGTTTCCCGCGCGGTCAAGGAACTGCAGCCCGAGGAGGTGCACATCATCGGGCTGCGCGGCGCGGTGGACTACATGCTGGCCCAGTGGCAGCAGACCGCGCCGCGGGTGCAGTTCACGCTGGTCTGCGCCAAGGAGGTCGACCAGATCGACACGCGGCGCGCCGGCATCATCTACCGCATCGTGCAGGAAAGCATCACCAACGCCATGCGTCACACCGACGCCGAGGCGATCAGCCTGCAGATGACGTGCCGCGACCAGCGGCTGGAGGTCGCGCTCCAGTCGCGCGGCCGGGTGCTCAAGTCCACCGACACCTACCTGCTGACCAGCCTGAGGGAGCGCACCGCCTCGCTCGGCGGCGTGCTCCAGTTCAGCTGCGAGCCGCAGCTGCACACCAGCCAGCTCAAGGTGGTGGTTCCCATCTGACCTGGAGGCGCTTGCCCCAAGGAGGGAACGGCCGCAGCCGCTGGCTGTCTCGGCTCAGCGGATCAGCAGGACCGGCGTCTTGCACTGGGCCATCACGCGCAGGGCCACCGAGCCCAGCACCAGCCCGACCAGTGGCGAGCGGCCGTGGCTGCCCATCACCAGCAGATCGTACGGCCCCTCATTGGCTTGCGAGGCGATGGTGCTGGCGGGATCGCCTTCCAACGCCAGGGTCTGCAGTGCCCATTTGTTCTGGGCGGCGAAGGCGCGCACCGGGCGCAGCACCTCTTCCGCCTGCTCGGCATGGAGCTTTCGCATCTGGTCCAGGTTGATGTAGATCTCGGCGTCCAGGGGGATGCGCGGGATCACGGTGAGCGCGGTGTAGTCATGCCTGCCGGCCAGCAGTTCGGTGTGGGCGGCGAGGTAGGCCAGCATGCGTTTGCTGTAGATGCTGCCGTCGACAGCCAGGAGTACCTTCATGATGAGCCTCCGGGGGGAATGGAAGGGCTCCATGGTGCGCCTGCGCGCCCGGCGGCAGGTTGAAGGCTCTCAAGACGTCATGGGTTTGACCCTCGTCAATTGACGTTGGCAGGCAGAGGCCTATTGTTGGGACCAGGCCGATCCTGGCCGTCCCCCAGCCTCAGGAGATTGCCATGATGAGCCCCCTCCAGTCGATTCTGCTGCACGTCGATGCCTCACCCCGCAGCGCGGAGCGCCTGCAGCTGGCGCAGCAGCTGGCCGAGCCCCACCATGCCTCCGTGACGGCCATGTATGCGGAAATGCCGGCCTCGGTGCAGTACCCCTACACCTTCACCGTGGGGCCGGAGGTGTTCTCCATGATGCAGCAGTACGACGCGCAGCGCCGCCAGCGCGCCCGGGCCACCTTCGAGCGCTCGCCCCTGTCGACGCAGGCGGTGGCGCAATGGCTGGAGGCGCAGGGCGACCCGGTGCATGAGTTCGTGCGCCAGTCCTGGACCTCGGACCTGATGGTGCTTGGGCAGCGCGAGCCGGAAGGCGAGGGGCGGCCGGACCTGCCCAACAACTGGGTCGAGTCGGTGCTGGTGCACAGCGGCAAGCCGGCCCTGGTGGTGCCCTACATCGGCGTGAACCAGCTGCCCGGGCGCACCATCCTCGTGGCCTGGAAGGACACCCGCGAGAGTGCCCGCGCCCTGACCGCCGCCCTGCCGTTCCTCCAGTCGGCCGAGCGTGTGCATGTGGCGACCTGGCATGCCGAGTCCGAACAGGACCCGCGCGAACCTGCCCCCATGGTCCAACTGGAGCGCTACCTCACACAGCATGGCGTCTCGGCGGTGTTCCACCGTCACCTGCGGGGCGGCCGCCGGGTAGGGGAACACATCCTGTCCCTGGCCGCCGACACGGGGGCCGACCTGGTGGTCATGGGCGCCTACGGCCACAGCCGGGCGCGCGAATGGGTGCTGGGTGGCGTCACCCGCACCATGCTCGAAACCATGACGGTGCCGCTGCTGGTCTCGCACTGAGCGCACTGAGGACAGGCCGCAGCCGCGCGGCATGCGCTCCGCTCAGGTGCGCGGGCCGCGGCGGCGGTAGGTCACGAAGGCGAAAGAAGGCCCGCTTTCAGGCTGTTGGGGCAGGCGTGCGACTTCCGTGAAGTCGTCGCGGTCCCAGGCGGGGAAGTGGGCATCGCCCTCGGCATCGGCGTCGACCTCGGTAAGCACCAGCTCGTCGGCCTCGGGCAATGCCAGGGTGTAGACCTGCGCGCCGCCGATCACGAACACCCGGGGCACCTCGCCGGCTGCCTGCAGGGCCTCGTGCCAGCTGGTTGCGGCCGTGGCCCCGGGTGCGGCCCAGGCGGGGTCGCGGCTGATGACGATGTTGTGCCGCCCGGGCAGGGGGCGGCCGATCGAGTCCCAGGTCTTGCGGCCCATGATCACGGGGCAGCCCAGGGTGGTGCGCTTGAAATGCTGCAGGTCGCCCGGCAGGTGCCACAGGAGGGCGTTGTCGCGTCCGATCGCCCCGTTGCGGGCCACGGCGGCGATGAGGCTGATGTGAGGGCGGACGGCGGGCTGGGACATGAAGGCGTGCCGCGACAAGGCGGTGCAGCGGGACAGGAAGGCCCGGATTGTGCCTGCACCGGCGCGGCGCTTTTCGCTGCGGCGGGCTGGCCTGACGGCACAACGTGCTGCCAGGGTGGGCGCAGCGGCCGCATTTCAGACCGGCCTGCCGCGAGCGTGTCTCTACAGTAGCGGCTGCCGGGGGCGGCGTTTTGCAGGCCTGGCGCCATGAGGGGCGTGAAATATCCAGCCCGGGACGTTACAGTCCAGCGCACACGCCGCCCGCTGGCTGGCTTGTTCTTCCTCATCCCCTCATTTGCACCGCGCACCATGATGTCCGACGACGAGTCTCTGTTGAATTCCAGCGCCCTGTCCACCTGGGAGAAGGCCGCGGCCAAGTCGGCGCCGGGCGGCGACATCGGCGCCCTCCACTGGGTCACGCCCGAGGGCATCTCCGTCAAGCCCCTGTACACGGCGGCCGACCTGCAGGGCCTGCCGTACACCGACACCCTGCCGGGTCTGGCGCCTTTCGTCCGGGGGCCGCAGGCGACGATGTATGCGGTGCGGCCCTGGACGATCCGCCAGTACGCGGGCTTTTCCACGGCCGAGGCCTCGAACGCGTTCTACCGCAAGGCGCTGGCGGCCGGGGCGCAGGGCGTCAGCGTGGCCTTCGACCTGGCCACCCACCGCGGCTACGACAGCGACCACCCGCGCGT
>CBINPE010000122.1:0-15801 GCA_966252435.1 uncultured Burkholderiales bacterium
CTCCGCCTTCGGCGGACCACGTCACAACCTGCAAGCCAATGCAAGGAGAACGGTCATGGGTCTGATTTCGCATTTCTCGACGACACGCACCCGCACCGCTCGGTCCCTGTGGACGGGCTTGGCGCTGACCTGGATCCTGGGCGCTGGTGCCGTGCAAGCCCAGGAGGGCAGCGGCCTGGCGAGCCCATCGGAAGACGGCGGCTGGGGCCGCTGGACACCCCGCCTGAGCTCACAGCTCAATGCGAACGGCCAGGTGCAAAGCACGGGTTGGTTCAGCGACTACAGCTTCTCCTCCTCATCCACCAAACCGGCCTCCTCCGGCGGCCTGCGCGCCACGGCCGGGCTCGTCTGGGGCCTGGGTTCCGCCCGCATGGCTTCACCCGACAACCTTGGCCTGGGGGTGGGCAACAACCGCCCCGACACCCGGTTCGATCAGGCGCTGGGCACCTCCTCCGTCCAGGACGGTCGCACCGCCGCATACCTGGGCCTGGGCTACACCCATCCCCGGCTCCAGGGCTGGCGGCTGCATGCCGACGTCGGGCTTGCCTGGCGCCTCACGCCGGGCAGCCTGAAACTGGGCCCCACCGACAGCGGCGCCTCACTGGAAGACGTGCTGCGCAATGCGCGCCTGGCACCGCTGATGCAGCTGAGCGCTTCCTATACGTTCTGACCGCCTCGATCGGCGGACTGCAAGGGGCGGGATGTCCGTGCCGCGCGCCAAGCGCGCGGTTTCGCTTATAACCACGGCTTAACCCATTCCCTGACCGCCGCATGGCGGCCCCATCACCATGAGCGACGTTCAAAAACGCATTGATGACCTCGTCAAGTCCAACCGGGTGGTTCTCTTCATGAAGGGAACCGCCCAGTTTCCCATGTGCGGCTTCTCCGGCCGCGCTGTCCAGCTGATCAAGGCCTGCGGCGCCACCGACCTGAAGACGGTCAACGTCCTGGAGGACGACGCCATCCGCCAGGGCGTGAAGGAATACGCCAACTGGCCCACCATCCCCCAGCTCTACGTGAACGGCGAGTTCCTGGGTGGCTCGGACATCATGATGGAGATGTACGAGTCCGGCGAGCTGCAGCAAGTGCTGGGTCAGAGTGCCTGAAACACCTGCCCCGCCGGGCGTGGCGCCCGGGCACAGCCGCCGGATCGTGGTGGGCCTCACGGGGGCCTCGGGCGCCGTGTATGGCGTTCGCCTCCTGGAGCGCCTGCGCAGCGCCGGCCATGAGACCCACCTCGTGGCCAGTGCGGCTGGCATCCTCAACGTCCACCACGAACTGGGGCTGGACCGTTCCGCGCTGGCCTCGCTGGCCAGTGTGGCCTACAGCCCGGCGGACGTCGGGGCGGCCATCGCCAGCGGCTCCTTCGCCACCGACGCCATGGTGATCGCCCCCTGCTCCATGAAGACCCTGGCTTCGGTCGCCCATGGGCTGTCGGACAACCTGCTCAGCCGGGCCGCCGACGTCACCCTGAAGGAGCGCCGCCGGCTCGTGCTCATGGTGCGTGAGACCCCGTTCAACCTGGCCCACCTGCGCAACATGACCGCCGTCACCGAGATGGGCGGGATCATCTTCCCGCCCCTGCCAGCCTTCTATCACCGCCCGCAGAGCGTGGATGAGCTTGTCAACGAGACCGTCGAGCGGGTGCTGTCGCTGCTGGGCATCGAAGCAGCCCAGCCTCGTCCCTGGACCGGCCTGTAAGTCACCACCCGACCCAGGCCGTTCAACCCGACTTGTCCTTTTCCTGGGGCCTGGCCTGTTCGGGGTCCCGGTACTCCCAGCTCCTCTGCGCGCCGAACACCAGGTTAGGGTACTCCGGCCGCCCCCGGCTGCCGTTGTAGCGCCCCAGCGCCATGAACAGGTCACCCTGCTCCCGGTCCAGGTAGTGGCGCAGGATCACGCAGCCGAAGCGCAGGTTGGTCTGCATGTGGAAGAGGCTGCTGGCGTCGCCATCGCCGATCAGCCGGGCCCAGAAGGGCATCACCTGCATGTAGCCCCGCGCGCCCACGCTGCTGACGGCGTACTTGCGAAAGCCGCTCTCGACCTGGATCAGGCCCAGCACCAACGAAGGCTCCAACCCGGCACGGGTGCTTTCGTACCAGACCGTCTCCAGGAACTCGACCCGGGTCATGTAGTCGGTCTTGCGCTTTTGCAGGCGCTCGCTCATTTCCCCCAGCCAGCGCAGGTAGAGGATGCGTGACTGGATGTTGGAGAACACCGGCTTGGGTGGCGCCCCGTTGGCGATGGCCGCCGACAAGGCCGAGCGCACGGCGTCGGCCAGCGGCTCCTCGACCTGGGCCCCCGCCCAGGCCGGCCCACCGGCCGTCCCCAGGCAGACCGCGACTGCGCCTCCCAGCAGGGCCCGCCGCCTCATGGCCTCGTCACGCCGTGGCTGTGCCCAGGCTGCCGTCCGCCAGACGCTGCAGCAGCTCGGCGCTGGTCAGCGGGGTGGCAGCGGTGTCGCGCCGGCCCTGGTATTCCAGGCGCCCTTCCTTGAGACCGCGGTCGGAGATCACCACCCGGTGGGGTACGCCGATCAGTTCCCAGTCGGCGAACATGGCACCCGGCCGTTCCCCCCGGTCGTCCAGCACGACATCCACGCCCTGCGCCTGCAGGCTGGCATACAGCGCATCCGCCGCTTCCCGCACCGTCTCGGAGCGGTCGTACCCGATCGGGCAGACCACCAGGGAGAACGGCGCCATCGCCTGCGGCCAGATGATGCCGCGCTCGTCGTGGTTCTGCTCGATGGCCGCTCCCATGATGCGGGTCACGCCGATGCCGTAGCAGCCCATTTCGAAATACTGCGGCCGCCCCTGCTCATCGAGGAAGGTCGCCTTCATGGCCTGGCTGTACTTGGTGCCCAGGTAAAACACATGGCCGACCTCGATCCCGCGCTGGATCGCCAGCGTGCCCTGACCGTCTGGCGAGGGATCGCCTTCCACCACGTTGCGGATGTCCGCCACGATCTCGGGTTCCGGCAGGTCACGGCCCCAGTTGACGTGGGTGAAATGGAAGCCCGCCTCGTTGGCTCCGCACACGAAGTCGCTCATCATCGCCACCGTGCGGTCGGCCACCACGCGCACCGGACGCTTCATCCCGATCGGCCCCAGGTACCCCGGCGGCGTGCCGAAGTGCTCGACGATTTCCCCGGCTGTGGCGAAGCGGTAGCCGCCCTTCAGGCCCGCCACCTTGCCCGCCTTGACCTCGTTCAGGCTGTGATCCCCGCGCACCAGCAGAAGCCACAACGTGGTACGCGGTGCGGCGCCATCGGCCGTCGGCTCATCGGTGGCCAGCACCAGCGACTTGACGGTGCGCTCCAGGGGCAGCCCCAGGAAGGCGGCCACATCCTCGCAGGTGCTCTTGCCGGGCGTCGGCGTCTTCTCCAGGGCGGGCCCCGGCGCAGCGCGCTGCGCGATCAGCGGCAAGGCCTCGGCCAGCTCGATGTTGGCCGCATACGTGGACTGCGGGCAGTAGACAATCGCGTCCTCACCCGTCTCGGCGATCACCTGGAACTCGTGCGAGCGATCCCCGCCGATCGCCCCCGTGTCGGCCGCCACCGCCCTGAAGCGCAGCCCCAGCCGCTCGAAGATCCGCAGGTAGGCCGCGTACATGCGCTCGTAGCTCTCGCCGGCCGCAGCGGCATCGCGGTCGAAGGAATAGGCGTCCTTCATGGTGAACTCGCGGCCCCTCATCACGCCGAAGCGGGGCCGCCGCTCGTCGCGGAACTTGGTCTGGATGTGATAGAAATTCTTCGGCAACGCACGGTAGCTCTTGAGCTCCTGGCGTGCGATGTCGGTGATGACTTCCTCGCTGGTGGGCTGGATGACGAAGTCGCGCTCATGCCTGTCCTTGACGCGCAGCAGCTCAGGGCCCATCTTCTCGAAACGTCCCGTCTCCTGCCACAGCTCGGCGGGCTGCACCAGCGGCATCAGCAGCTCGATCGCACCGGCGCGGTTCATCTCCTCGCGGATGATGCCCTCGACCTTGCGGATCACCCGCAGCCCCATGGGCATGTAGTTATAGATACCGGCGCCCAGGCGCTTGATCATGCCCGCGCGCATCATGAGCTGGTGACTGACGACCTCCGCATCGGCGGGGGCCTCCTTGAGGGTGGAGATGAAGAATTGGCTGGCTTTCATGGGCGGCCGCAGGTGAAAAATCGATTGCCAAGAAGAAAATGGCCCCGCAGGGCCCCGACGCTGTTCTTTGCATCAAGCCGATGCAATAATGAAATTAATTTGTTATTTGGGGCTGATTATGCTCGACCGTGAAGGGTTCAGACCCAACGTCGGGATCATCTTGCTGAACCACAAAAACCAGGTTTTTTGGGGCAAGCGCTTGCGTACCCATTCGTGGCAATTTCCACAAGGGGGCATCAAGCATGGTGAAACTCCCGAGCAGGCGATGTTCCGTGAGTTGCAGGAAGAAGTGGGCCTGCCATGCGAGGCTGTTCGCATCATTGCCCGTACGCGCGACTGGCTGCGCTACGAGGTCCCCGACCACTTCATCCGGCGCGAGGCCCGCGGCCACTACCGCGGCCAGAAGCAGATCTGGTTCCTGCTGCAACTCCTGGGCCGCGACAGCGACATGAACCTGCGTGCCACCAACCACCCTGAATTCGATGCCTGGCGCTGGAACGAATACTGGGTGCCTCTTGACGCCGTGATCGAATTCAAGCGCAACGTGTACGAGATGGCGCTGACTGAACTGGCACGCTTCATTCCCAAGACAGGTCACGCCAACCGCTATCTGCGTGGCGGAACGCGCCACAACGCGGCACCCAAGGCCCGCCCCTCCGACCCGGGCCTTCCGGCCGGGTCGGCGCCGGGCCACAGTGCCGACTCCAATGAAGGGCCGGGCGTTTCAGAGTGACCGGATCAACACCATGTTGTCCCGGTGGATCATCTCGTGCTCTGCCACGAAGCCCAGCAGGCGCTCGAATTCGGAGGACGGCTTGCGCGCGATCAGCCGGGCTTCACCGCTGGCGTAGTTGGCCAAGCCGCGGGCGATCTCAACGCCCGCCGTCGATTTGACAGCGATGACGTCGCCACGGTGGAACTCCCCCTGCACCTCCACCACCCCGATGGGCAGCAGGCTCTTGCCTTCATCGCGCAGCTTGGCAACAGCGCCGTCATCCACCACCACGGCGCCCCGCAGCTGCAGGTGGTTGGCCATCCATTGCTGGCGCGCGCTGATCTTCGGCGTCGAGGCCAGCAGCGCCGTTCCGATGGACTCTCCGGCCATCAGTCGCGGAAGCACGCGAGGCTCGCGCCCCCAGGCGATGACCGTGCTCGCCCCCCCACCGGCTGCACGCTTGGCGGCCAGTACCTTGGTGATCATGCCGCCCCGGCCCAGGCTGCTGCCCGCACCGCCGGCCATCTTCTCCAACGCCGGGTCGCCCGCCGTGGCCTGATGAATGAAGCGCGCATCGGGATCACGCCGCGGATCGGCCGAGTACAACCCCTGCTGGTCGGTCAGGATGATCAGCCAGTCGGCATCGACCAGATTGGCCACCAGGGCGCCGAGCGTGTCGTTGTCGCCGAACTTGATCTCGTCGTTGACCACCGTGTCGTTCTCATTGATCACCGGAATCACCCGGTGGCTCAGCAAAGTCAGCAGGGTGGACCGGGCGTTCAGGTAGCGTTCGCGGTGCGCCAGGTCAGCGTGGGTCAACAGCACCTGCGCACTGCCCAGCCCCTGCTCCTTCAGCTTGGACTCGTAGATCTGCGCCAACCCCATCTGCCCGACCGCCGCGGCCGCCTGCAGTTCATGCAGTTCCTTGGGCCGGGTCGCCCAGCCCAGGCGTTTCATGCCCTCGGCGATCGCCCCGCTGGAGACCATCACCACCTCGCAGCCTTGCGCAACCAGCTCGGCGAGCTGACGGCACCAGTCACCAATGGCGTCGGCATCCACCCCACGGCCTTCGTTGGTCACCAGGCTGGAACCCACCTTCACGACCACCCGCCGTGCCGCCAGGGCCGGCACCGCCAGGCCGGCATTGTTCCCATTCGCCGTCATGACGCCGAGGCTCCTTCCTCGCCTTCCCGAGCCACGAACCGGGGATCGGGCGGGGGTGGGACCACGTTCCGCAAACCGGCCACGTGCTGGTAGATGGCTTGGCACAGGGCTTCACAGCCCTCGCGGGCCAAGGCCGAGATCTGGAACACCGGCCCCTTCCACTTGAAGCGCTTGACGAAGTCCTTGACGCGCTGTGCCCGCTCCTCCTCCGGCACCATGTCGAGCTTGTTCAGCACCAGCCAGCGCGGCTTGTGGTAGAGCGTCTCGTCGTACTTGCGCAGCTCGGCAACAATGGCCTGGGCCTGTGCCACCGGGTCGACCGCATCATCGAAGGGCGCCAGGTCCACCACGTGCAGCAACAGGTGCGTGCGCTGCAGGTGACGCAGGAACAAGTGCCCCAGGCCAGCACCCTCCGAGGCGCCCTCGATCAGGCCCGGAATGTCAGCCACCACGAAGCTCTGTTCCGGCGCCACGCGAACGACGCCCAGGTTGGGATGCAAGGTGGTAAAGGGATAGTCGGCGATCTTCGGTCGGGCATTGGAGATGGCCGTGATCAAGGTGGACTTGCCGGCGTTGGGCATGCCAAGCAGGCCCACATCCGCCAGGACACGCAACTCGAGCTTCAGCTTGCGCTGCTCCCCCGGCCAACCCGGGGTCTTCTGCCGCGGCGCGCGGTTGGTGCTGGTCTTGAAATGCAGATTGCCGAAGCCGCCGTCGCCCCCCTTGGCGAGCAGGACTTTTTCATCGGGCACCAAAAGCTCGACGATGAGCTCGTCGGTTTCAGCGTCGCGAATGATGGTTCCCGGCGGCATGCGCAGCACGATGTCCTCGGCGGCCGCCCCGAACTGGTCCGAGCCCCGGCCGTGCTCGCCGTTGCGCGCCACATGGCGGCGCGCGTAGCGGTAGTCGATCAGGGTGTTCAAGTTGCGGTCGGCCATGGCGTACACGCTGCCCCCGCGCCCGCCGTCCCCCCCGTTGGGCCCACCGAACGGGATGAACTTCTCGCGGCGGAAACTCATGCAGCCGCTGCCGCCATCGCCCGCGACCACATCGATGGTGGCTTCATCAACAAATTTCATGGTTCTCGCTCACGATCTTGGCGCGAGCCTGCGCAAACGCCGATGCGCCACATGGTAAGGCAGCGCCGTCAGCCCATGGGCGGCAGAAAAGAACAAGCCCCGCGGAACGGGGCTCGTCAGGTTCATCGCAACTGATTAATTAATCAAGAAGCGGCTTTGACATTCACCGTGCGACGCTTCAGCGGACCGCCGACAGCGAATTGGACTTCGCCGTCAACCAGCGCGAACAGGGTGTGATCCCGGCCCAGGCCGACGTTGGTGCCGGGGTGGAACTGGGTGCCACGCTGGCGAACGATGATGGAACCAGCCTGGATCGCCTGGCCACCGAAGACCTTGACGCCGAGCATCTTGGGTTGAGAGTCGCGGCCGTTCCGGGTGGAACCGCCGCCTTTTTTCTGTGCCATGGTGTATTAACTCCTGAAGTTGCAGCCGCGATCAGCGCTCACGCGTTGACGGCGCTGATCTCGATCTCGGTGAAGGTCTGACGATGACCTTGCCGCTTCTGATAGTGCTTGCGCCGACGCATCTTGAAGATGCGGACCTTGTCGTGCTTGCCTTGCGCAACCACTTTTGCCATGACGCTGGCGCCTGCAACCAAGGGAGTCCCGACTTTCAGCTCAGCGCCGGTTCCTACCGCCAGCACCTGGTCAATCGTGATCTCTTGGCCAACATCCGCAGCAATCTGTTCTATTTTGATCTTTTCGCCGGCTGCAACCTTGTATTGCTTGCCACCGGTTTTTATGACCGCGTACATATCAGCCCTTTCAATTGAAATGAATGCGCGCCCAGCAAATGAGGGGCGCGCCTGCTTCCTGCGAAGGCCTTGGGAGGGTCCAAAAATCCCACGCAGAACTCCCTATTGTAGCATTCCTGAAACGGGCGTGCCGCCTGCCACCTTCCCGCCGCGCCTGTCCCAGGCAAGATCTGGCGCCGAAGCCCACCGAGACGGCATGGCCCTTCCCTATAATGAAAAGCTGTCCTGCGAGCCCAGCGTGCCAAACCTACCTTCCTCCTCCCTGCGTCTCCCTGTCTCACTGATGGCTCCAGAGATGGCCGAAGTCGACCGGGTCATCCAGCGCCGGCTGCACTCCGATGTGGCCCTGATCCAGCAGATCGCCCACTACATCATCAGCGCTGGGGGCAAGCGCATCCGCCCTTTGCTGGTGCTGATGTTCGCACGCGCTTTCGGCTTCGAGGGCCCAGAGCGGTTCGAACTTGCGGCCACGGTGGAATTCATCCACACCGCCACCCTGCTGCATGACGATGTGGTCGACGAGTCCAAGCTGCGGCGCGGCCGCGAGACGGCCAATGCCCTGTTCGGCAACGCCGCCAGCGTCCTGGTGGGTGACTTCGTGTACTCCCGCGCCTTCCAAATGATGGTCTCCGTGAACGACATGCGGGTGCTGGAGGTACTGTCGGACGCGACCAACGTCATCGCCGAAGGCGAGGTCCTGCAGTTGATGAACATGCACGATCCCGACATCGAGGTCGAGGACTACCTCAAGGTGATCCGCTTCAAGACCGCCAAGCTGTTCGAGGCAAGTGCCCGCCTTGGCGCCGTGCTCGCCAAGGCCAGCCCGGAGGTGGAAGAACTGTGCGCCGTCTACGGCCGCTCGCTGGGCACGGCCTTTCAACTGGTGGACGACCTGCTCGACTACGAAGGCAAGAGCGCCGAGCTTGGCAAGAATGTCGGCGACGACCTGCGCGAAGGCAAACCCACCTTGCCGTTGCTGCTGGCCATGGACCGCGGCACCACCGAGCAGGCGGAACTCATCCGCTCGGCCATCCGCCATGGTGACGTCTCCAAGCTCGATGACGTCCTGAAGATCGTCCGGGAAACAGGGGCCCTGGACGCTACCCGGGACGCCGCACGCAAAGAAGCGGAAAAAGCCAGCCAGCATCTTCAGACGCTGCCGGACTCGGTTTTCAAGACGGCTCTGATAGACTTGTGTCTCACGTCGGTCGACCGTTCTTTTTGAGATCACCGCCGTTTTCGTTTTATACTGCGCGTTTGCTGGTTCCTCAACCGGCAATTGAGCAGCAAATCAGTGGTTATTCGGGGTGTAGCTTAGCCTGGTAGAGCGCTACGTTCGGGACGTAGAGGCCGGAGGTTCGAATCCTCTCACCCCGACCAGTTTTCAAAACGCCACTGTCCGTCCCTTCCGGCTTGCCCGGGTCCCCAGGGCCGTGAAAAACTCGGCATGAATGTTGGTTTACAGGGTGCATGGGTTCGACGATGATCACCCGATGCATGACCGATGCTTCGTGCAGGGTTTGGGATGCTCCATCGACCACCTCCGCATCGAAGTTTGGAGCTGACTCACGACGGGACTCTCGGTGGACAATCTTGCGGACCCCACTCAATCCTCATTGACCGGCGTTGCCAGGGTGCTGGTGAACGCAGGCAAGCTGAATGCCAAGACAGCCGAGGATCTGGTTCGCAGCTCCCGTGAGAAAAAAACCAGCTTCGTCTCCCAGGTGATCGCAGCGGGCGCCATCTCCCCGACCGAGCTGGCCCACACCCTTTCCAGCTCGCTGGCACTGCCCCTTCTGGACCTGTCCGCCATTGACGTCCAGAAGCTGCCCAAGGACATCATCGACAGCAAGCTGGCCAACCAGTACCAGGTGGTGGTGCTGGGCAAGCGCGGCAACCGGCTGTCCATTGGCGGCGCCGACCCCACCGACCAGGAGGCGGTCGAGCGCATCAAGTTCGCCAGCCAGCTTTCGCCCGAGTGGGTGATCGTCGAGCATGACAAGCTGTCCAAGCTGGTGGAAGCCGCCAGCACCACCGCCACGCAGGCCCTGGACTCCATCGTCGGCGGCGACTTCGAGTTCGACGTCACCGACGATGTCACGCAGGCCGCCGACACGCCCGAGGTCACCGCCGACGTCGAGGACGCGCCGGTGGTGCGCTTCCTGCAGAAGATGCTGATCGACGCCATCAACCTGCGCGCCTCTGACCTGCATTTCGAGCCTTACGAGTTCACCTACCGCGTGCGTTTCCGCATCGATGGCGAGTTGCGTGAAATCACGCAGCCGCCGATCGCCATCAAGGACAAACTGGCCTCGCGCATCAAGGTGATCTCGCGCATGGACATCGCGGAAAAGCGGGTCCCGCAGGACGGCCGCATGAAGCTGAAGTTCGGCAGCAAGGCGATCGACTTCCGGGTCAGCACCTTGCCGACGCTGTTCGGCGAGAAGATCGTGATCCGGATCCTGGATCCCTCCAGCGCCAAGCTGGGCATCGATGCCCTGGGCTACGAAAAAGAGGAAAAAGACCGCTTGCTGGCCTGCATCAGCCGCCCCTACGGGATGATTCTGGTGACAGGGCCCACCGGCTCTGGCAAAACGGTGTCCCTCTACACCTGCCTGAACATCCTGAATCAACCGGGTGTCAACATCTCCACTGTGGAAGACCCGGCCGAAATCAACTTGCCAGGCATCAACCAGGTCAACGTCAACGACAAGGCCGGGCTGACCTTCTCGGCCGCCTTGAAGTCGTTCCTGCGGCAGGATCCGGACATCATCATGGTGGGTGAGATCCGCGACCTGGAAACCGCCGACATCGCCATCAAGGCCGCACAGACCGGCCACATGGTCATGTCCACCCTGCACACCAACGACGCCCCCACCACGCTGACCCGCCTGCTGAACATGGGGGTCGCGCCGTTCAACGTGGCCTCGAGCGTGCTCCTCATCACCGCCCAGCGGCTGGCGCGCAAGCTGTGCGAGGTCTGCAAGGCTCCCGCCGACTACCCCACCAGCGCCCTGCTCAATGCCGGGTTCACGGAAGACAACCTGGACGGCAGTTGGCGCCCCTACCGCGCCGTGGGCTGCTCGGCCTGCAACAACGGCTACAAGGGACGGGTCGGGATCTACCAGGTCATGCCGATCAGCGAGGAGATGCAACGCATCATCCTCACGCAGGGCACAGCGATGGACATCGCGGAGCAGGCCCAGCGAGAAGGCGTGCGCAACCTGCGTCAATCCGGATTGATCAAGGTGCGCGGCGGCCAGACGACGCTCGAAGAAGTGATTTCCGTCACGAACGAGTGACCCACCCAGCACAGAACCCCTCTTTGGAGACACCATGGCCACAGCAACTGCGACCGCGACCAAGGGCATCAAGGAACTGGTCTTCGAGTGGGAAGGCAAGGACAAGAACGGCAAGGTCATCCGCGGCGAGATGCGTGCAGGCGGCGAGGCCGCGGTCAGCGCCAGCCTGCGCCGCCAGGGCATCCTGATCACCAAGGTCAAGAAGCGCCGAACCAGCGGCGGCAGCGCCATCAAGCAGAAGGACATCGCCGTGTTCACGCGGCAGCTGGCCACCATGATGCGCGCCGGGGTGCCCCTGATCCAAGCCTTCGACATCGTCGGGCGCGGCAGCGTCAATCCCCGGTTGACCAAGCTGCTGGCGGACATCCGCTCCGACATCGAGACCGGGACCAGCCTGTCAGCGGCATTCCGCAAGTTCCCGCTGTACTTCGACGCGCTGTACTGCAACCTGGTCGAGGCCGGCGAGTCGGGGGGCATCCTGGAAACCCTGCTGGAGCGTCTGGCGCTCTACCAGGAAAAGACCATGGCCATCAAGAACAAGATCAAGTCGGCCCTGATCTACCCGGTGGCGGTGATGGTCGTCGCCTTCGTGGTGCTGTCGGTGATCATGATCTTCGTGATTCCCGCCTTCAAGAGCGTGTTCGAATCGTTCGGCGCGGCCCTGCCCGCGCCCACTCTGTTCGTGATGGCCATGTCCGAGATCTTCGTGAGCTACTGGTGGGCCATCTTCGGCTTCCTGGGCGGCGGGATCTTTTTCTTCCTGCAGTCCTGGAAGCGCTCGGCCAACATGCAAAAGAGCATGGACCGGTTGTTGTTGAAGGTGCCGGTCTTTGGCGCCCTGGTCTACAAATCGGCCGTGGCCCGCTGGACCCGCACCCTGGCCACCATGTTTGCAGCCGGCGTGCCCCTGGTCGAGGCTTTGGACTCGGTGGGCGGCGCCTCAGGCAATGCGGTGTTTCTGGATGCCACCCATCAGATTCAGAAAGATGTCTCCACCGGCCTCGCACTGACCACCGCCATGCAGACCACCGGGATCTTTCCCTCCATGGTGATCCAGATGTGCGCCATCGGCGAGGAGTCTGGCTCGCTGGACCACATGCTGAACAAGGCCGCAGAGTTTTACGAGGACGAGGTGGATGAAGCCGTGAAGGGGCTGTCCAGCCTCATGGAGCCGTTCATCATCGTGATCCTGGGCACCTTGATCGGTGGTATCGTCGTCTCGATGTACCTCCCCATCTTCAAACTCGGTCAGGTGGTTTGACGCACCCTGGTGATGCCCTCTCCCGCATGGCTTGAACCTTTTTTGTCGCCGTGGATGCTGGCCCTGTTCGGGCTGTGCATCGGCAGCTTCCTGAATGTGGTGATCCACCGGCTGCCGCTCATGATGGAGCGGCAGTGGCGGATGGACAGTCTGGCGCTCCTGGGCAAGGAGGCCGAGGAAGACCCGGCACAACCCGAACTCACGCTGTGGAAGCCGCGCTCGCGCTGCCCGAGTTGTGGTCACCAGATCGCCTGGTACGAGAACCTTCCCGTCTTGAGCTATGTGATGTTGCGCGGGCGTTGCGCTGCGTGCCGCACGCCCATCTCCCTACGCTACCCGCTGATCGAATTGGCCACCGCCGTGTTGTTTGCGCTGGTGGGATGGCGGATCGGCGCGCATCCCCCAGTCCTGCTGTGGTGCGGCTTCATGGCCACGCTGGTCGCGCTGGCGGGCATCGATTGGGACACGACCCTGCTGCCCGACGACCTGACCCTGCCCCTGCTGTGGGCCGGCCTGGCCGCTTGCTTGCTGGGATGGACACCCATCAGCCTGTCCCAGGCATTGTGGGGAACGATCGCCGGTTACCTGTCGCTGTGGGTGGTGTACCAAGGCTACAAGCTGCTCACGGGCAAGGAAGGCATGGGGCATGGCGACTTCAAGCTGCTCGCCGCACTGGGCGCCTGGCTGGGTGTGCAGATGATCCTGCCCATCGTGCTGGCGGCCTCCGTGATCGGCGCGGTGGTCGGCATCGGCATGAAGCTCAAGGGCTCACTGCGCGAAGGCGTGTATGTGCCGTTCGGCCCCTTCCTGGCGAGTGCGGGGATGGTGGTCATGCTGATGGGTCCCGAGCAGGTGCTGCGATGGCTGCACTGGGCATGACGGGGCGTGCGCTGCGGGTGGGCCTGACGGGCGGCATTGGCAGCGGCAAGAGCACCGTGGCCCAGCACCTGCGCCACCATGGGGCGGCCATCATGGACACCGATGCCATCGCGCGCGCCCTCACCGCCCCCGGCGGCGGCGCCATCGATGCGGTGCGGGCCCGCTTCGGTACGGCGTCCATCGACGCCCAGGGCGGCCTGGACAGGGCGCGCATGCGCGAGCTGGTGTTTGCGGATCCCGCCGCCAAGCAGGCGCTCGAAGCGCTGCTGCACCCGCTGATCGAGGCCGAAGCCCAGGCCCAGGCGCGCGACAGCGGGGCCGACCTGCTGGTGTTCGACGTGCCGCTGCTGGTCGAATCGGGACGCTGGCGGCAACAGCTGCACCGCGTCTTGGTGGTGGACTGCGATGAGGCCACGCAAGTCCACCGCGTGGCCCAGCGCCCCGGCTGGACCCCGGCCATGGCGCGCCGTGTGATCGAGCAACAGGCCAGTCGCGCGGCACGGCGCGCCTGCGCTGACCTGGTGATCGACAACCAGCACATCGATCCGCCCACGCTCGAAGCCCTGGTGGCCGCCGCGGTACGGCAACTGCGGCATTGGGCCTGTGGAACAATCACGCCTGCAATTCCCTGACCGTCATCCCTGAGCGAGAAGGACACACAGCTTGGTTCTCTACGAATACCCATTTAACGAGGGCATCCGCACCATGTTGCGGTTGGAGCATTTGTTTGATCGCTTGGGCCAGCTGATGGCCCGGGAGGCTGTTGTCGATCATCACTATGCGTTGGCCACCATGTTCGAGATCATGGACGTCGCCTCGCGCGCGGACCTGAAATCCGACCTGCTGCAGGAACTCGAGCGCAAGAAGAACGAGCTCAACAGTTACCGGGGCAACCCCTCGATCTCCGAGGCGGCGCTGGACGAGGTGGTGAGCAAGATCGAGCACGCCTACAAAGGGCTCAACGAGTTGCCGGGTAAGGCCGGGCAGTCGCTCACCTCGAATGAATGGCTGATGAGCATCCGCAGCCGCATCAGCATCCCCGGTGGCACCTGCGAATTCGATCTGCCCGCCTACTTTGCCTGGCAGCAGTTCGAGCCGGCACGGCGCAAGGGTGACCTGCTCAAATGGGCCCAGCCCCTGATGCCGCTGGCGGAAGCCCTGAACCTCCTGCTGGGCCTGCTGCGTGACGCAGGCGTGCCCCACAAGGTGGTCGCTCTGGCGGGGCTCTACCAGCAGAGCCTGCCCGCGGGCCGCAGCTACCACCTGATGCGGGTCCGTTTGATCGACAACGACGCGCTGGTGCCCGAGATCAGCGGCCATCGCCTGATGGTGATGGTCCGGCTGATGCGACCGGACGAGGAAGGCCGGCTCAAGGCCTGCGCCAGCGACGAGAACTTCGAACTCACCTTGTGCAGCTAGCACCGGGCCGATCCATGACCGAGCGTCGTCAAGTGTCCTGCCCGCGTTGCGGCACCCGCTGCCTGTACGCCCCAAGCAACCCGTTCCGGCCCTTCTGCAGCGAGCGCTGCAAGCAGGTGGACCTGGGCGCCTGGGCCACGGAAAGCTACCGGGTCGAGGCCACGCCACCCCAGGAGGCCGACCCCTCCACCGAAGATGCCTCCCTCCCACCCCACCGGTTGAGCTGAAGCCGTCAATGCTCTTATGAGCATTCACATGTCTGGCCCGGGTGCGCATCTTTTTATGGAAACACCCCTTGAAACCGACGCGGCCAACCCTATACTTGCCTTTGCTAGCACTCGTCATCACCGAGTGCTAACGACAGGCGGCAGCGCCTCAGGCGCTCTGCCCGTCGCCGGATGAAAGGGCCTCTTGAGGGGCCCTTTCATCGTCAAAACACCATTTTTGTTGGATCTCACTTCACCTCACTAGGAGATGCTATGAAACTTCGTCCCCTGCACGATCGCGTGATCGTCAAGCGCCTGGAACAGGAAACCAAGACCGCCTCGGGCATCGTCATCCCCGACAACGCCGCTGAGAAGCCTGACCAGGGTGAAGTGCTGGCCGTGGGTCCCGGCAAGAAGAACGAGAAGGGTGATTTCGTCGCCCTGAACATCAAGGTGGGTGACCGCGTCCTGTTCGGCAAGTACAGCGGCCAGACCGTCAAGGTCGACGGCGACGAGCTGCTCGTGATGCGCGAGGAAGACCTCTTCGCCGTTGTCGAGAAGTAAGCCCCGCGCTCATCCCGAACAAACCAAACCCCTGCATCTGGAGAAATAAACATGGCAGCGAAAGACGTCATTTTCGGCGGCGAAGCCCGCGCACGCATGGTTGAAGGCGTGAACATCCTGGCCAACGCCGTCAAGGTCACCCTCGGTCCCAAGGGCCGCAACGTGGTGCTCGAGCGTTCCTTCGGTTCCCCCACCGTGACCAAGGACGGTGTGTCCGTGGCCAAGGAGATCGAGCTCAAGGACAAGCTGCAGAACATGGGCGCTCAGATGGTCAAGGAAGTCGCTTCCAAGACCTCCGACAACGCCGGTGACGGCACCA
>CBINPE010000123.1:0-15177 GCA_966252435.1 uncultured Burkholderiales bacterium
CCTCGGTCACTTCCTCGCCGAGGTAGTCCTCGGCCGTCTTCTTCATCTTGCGCAGCACCTCGGCGCTGACCTGCGGGGGCGCCAGCTTGTTGCCGCGCACCTCGACCCATGCATCGCCGTTGTCGGCCGGCGCGATCTTGTAGGGCATCAGGTCGATGTCCTTCTGGACTTCCTTCTCGGCGAACTTGCGGCCGATCAGCCGCTTGACGGCATACAGCGTGTTCTTGGGGTTGGTGACGGCCTGACGCTTGGCCGAGGCGCCGACGAGGATCTCGCCATCTTCCTGGTAGGCGATGATTGAGGGCGTGGTGCGCGCACCTTCGCTGTTCTCAATCACCTTGGTGGTGTTGCCTTCCATGATGGCCACGCACGAGTTGGTGGTTCCCAAGTCGATGCCGATGATCTTTCCCATGTTTTGTTCTCCTGGACGAAATTGGATTGGATGGGTCTGAATTGCGTCTGGACGGCCATTTTTCAAGGGGCGTCCGGGCAACCCCTACCTCATTGCGAGACGGTCACCAGGGCGGGGCGCAGCACCCGCTCGGCAATGGCGTAGCCCTTCTGCAGCACGGCCACCACGGTGTTGGTTTCCTGCTGCGCCGGCACCACGCTGATGGCCTGGTGGCGGTGGGGGTCGAACTTCTCTCCAGCGGCGGGGCTGATTTCCTGGACCTTGTTGCGCTCGAGCGCCGAGCTGAGCTGTCGCAGGGTGGCCTGCACGCCTTCCAGCACCTGTTCCTGAGAGGCGCCCGGCGTGGCCAGGGCGGCTTCAAGGCTGTCCTTCACGGGCAGCAGGCTCTCCGCGAAGCTTTCCAGGGAGAACTTGCGGGCCTTGGCGATTTCTTCCTCGGCGCGGCGGCGGGTGTTCTCGGCCTCCGCCTTGGCCCGCAGGTAGGCGTCGGACAGCTCGGCATGCCGGGCTTCCAGCTCCACCCAGCGGGGGTCACGAGGCTCGGCGAGGGTGGCCTCGCCGCCCATGCCAGGCTCGCTGCCGGGCGCGGCGTCGAAAGTGGGTTCTTCTCGGGTGTTCTCTGTGGCATTCATTCGGTTTCACCTCTCAAGCTTGCCGATATGGCGTTGGCTGGGCCGGTTTCAAGGGGCCGGCTGAAAATAATTTGATTTTCCCGTTCAGGAGGCGGCGCCGAGGGCGCGGGCGCGCTGCTGGCGGTCTGGGTCGGGGGCGGCCGGAGGGCCTTCCGCCGGCCAGCCGGCCAGGTGCCGCAGGGCGATGCCGACCAGGGCCTGCAGCCACTCGTGCCGGTCGTTCAGGCAGGGGATGTAGTTGAATTCGGTGCCGCCGGCCCCGATGAAGGCCGCGCGGGCCTCCTGGTTGATCTCCTCCAGGGTCTCCAGGCAGTCGGCCACGAAGCCCGGGCACATCACGTCGACACGGCGCACCCCTTGGCGGGCCAGGGCCACCAGGGTGGGCTCGGTGTAGGGCTCGAGCCAGCGTGCCCGGCCGAAGCGGCTCTGGAACGTGACTTTCACATCGGACGGCGCCAGTCCCAGCCGCTCGGCCAGCAGCCGGGCGGTCTTCTGGCATTCGCAGTGGTAGGGGTCGCCCAGCAGCAGGGTGCGGTACGGCATGCCGTGGAAGCTCAGCACCAGCTGGCCGCGGCCCTCCACGTCCCACAGCCGGGTGACCTGGCGGGCCAGGGCGTCGATGTAGCCGGGGTCGTCGTGGTAGCGGTTGACGAAGCGCAGCTCGGGCAGGTGGCGGATGCGGCGTCCCCACCCGAAGACGGCGTCGCAGACGCTGCCGGTGGTCGCGCCGGCGTACTGGGGATACAGCGGAAGCACCAGAATGCGGCGCACGCCGGCCTGCTTGAGTTCGTCGAGCACCTGGGGAATGCCGTTCGAGCCGTAGCGCATGGCCCAGCGCACCAGCACGGGGTGGCCGCGCTCGCCCAGGTAGCCCTGCAGCAGCTTGGCCTGCTTGTCGGTCCACACCTGCAGGGGCGAGCCTTCCGGAGTCCAGATGCCGGCGTACTTGCGGGCCGAGCGGGCCGGCCGCACGCGCAGGATGATGCCGTGCAGGATGGCGCGCCAGACCAGCCGGGGGATCTCGACGACCCGCGGGTCGCTCAGGAACTCGGCCAGGTAGCGGCGCAGCGCGCGCGGGGTGGGGGCGTCGGGCGTGCCGAGATTGCACAGCAGCACGGCAGTGTCGTGGCGCGGGTGGCGGCCGTGGTCGAACGCGGGTTCCCTGGCAAAGCGCATTGGCGTGTCCTGTGCTGTCCTGTCCGCTCCGATGCGCTGCTGTCAGCCCGGCAGCCAGAGCCTGGCCCAGGCACTCGACAGGGTGCGCAGCCCTTGGGCGCTGAGGTGACATCCGTCGAAGCGGTCACCGCTGCCCAGCACCTGGTCCAGGTAGACCCCGGGCAGGATGTGCTCGTCGGGGTTGACGACCGCGGTCTGGGCCTGGGCGACCTCATTGTCGGCCCGCCAGGGGGCCTGCGCCCCGCAGCGCGTGGCCACGCTCACGAACACCGGCGCACGCACGCCCACGCTGCGCAGCGTCTTGATGACCGACAGCAGGCTGCTGCGGTAGCGCTCCTGCGGGGTCCCGGCGGCGAAGTCGGTCTCCCCCTGGAGCCAGATGACGTGGGTGGTGCGGTAGGTGCTCTGCAAGGCGCGCACATCTTGCAGCAATTGCTGATCAATATCCCCGCCCGGAACCCAGCGCGAGATGCCGGAGGCGGCCACGACGATGGGGGCGATGATGACGTTGTCAATGCCGCTATGCGCCTGGATGAGCTGGTCGGCCAGCAGTGTCCAGGGCTCACCGCCCTGACCGGTGGCCCCCAGCAGGGGCGAGGCCGCCATGCTGCAATGCCCCTGGTGCCAGTTCAGAACCTGCGGCTGGGGCTCACGCGCCGCGGCCACTTCGCCATGGTTGCCTGCATTGGATTGGCCCAGCACCAGGATGACGGCGGTGCCTGGCGTCTGCGCAGGGCAGGGGACACTGGTCTTTCCAGGCCAGGCCGTGAGACGGCCCAGCGTGTCCACCTCGGCACCCGCGGGCAGTGGCGGCATCGGCGGCGGCAGCGCCGTGGGAACCGGCGGCGGCTCGGGCGGCGAAAGCCGCCGGACGACCTGGACCCCGGCCGTGGTCAGCAAGCCCAGACCCAGGATGATCAGGACCGCTGCAATCACGCGTAGCAAAGAGGCGGGGACGGGCAAAGTCATCAGGGGAGTGCGATTCACAGAACCGTCGATGATAACGAGCCCGAAGGGCGAGGCACTGTTGTGTTCAAGGCAAGAGGGGTGTGGCTGGCGTGAAGTTTGCTAACCTTGCCTGCCACAGCAGCGTTGCTGGCGGACGCGGCCCCCCCAAGATTCCGGATTGAGCCGGGCAAGCAGGAGACAGGTGTGCGCATGAAAGACAGTTTCGACGAGATGAGCACGCGTGCCAGCGCATTGCGGCCCCACTACGAGGCCTACAACCACTGGCTGAAGGAGCAACCCGCCGACGCGATGCGCGCGCGCCGGGAAGAGGCGGAGATGATCTTCCGCCGCGTGGGCATCACCTTCGCGGTGTATGGCGACAAGGACGAAGACGGCTCGGGCACCGAGCGCCTGATTCCCTTTGACTTGATTCCCCGGGTGATCCCGGCGCACGAGTGGTCCGAGATGGAGCGGGGGCTGTGCCAGCGGGTCACCGCCCTCAACCGCTTCCTGCACGACATCTACCACGACAAGGAAATCATCCGCGCCGGCATCGTGCCGGCCGAGCAGATCGCACACAACAGCCAGTTCCGCCCGGAGATGAGCTGGGTCGACGTGCCGTGCGGGGTGTACTCGCACATCAGCGGGATCGACATCGTGCGCGCCGGCAACGCGGACGGCAGCGGCACCTACTACGTGCTCGAAGACAACCTGCGCGTGCCCAGCGGCGTGAGCTACATGCTGGAGAACCGCAAGATGATGATGCGGCTGTTCCCCGAGCTGTTCAGCCTGCACCGGGTGGCGCCCGTGGCCCACTACCCGGACATGCTGCTGGAGACCTTGCGCGCGGTCGCGCCGCCTTCGGTCAACGAGCCCACCGTGGTGGTGCTGACACCCGGCATGTACAACAGCGCGTACTTCGAGCATGCCTTCCTGGCGCAGCAGATGGGCATCGAGCTGGTGGAAGGACAGGACCTCTTCGTCAAGGAAAACTTCGTCTACATGCGCACCACCCAGGGACCGAAGCGGGTGGACGTGATCTACCGCCGCGTCGACGACGACTTCCTCGACCCCAAGGCGTTCCGTGCCGATTCCACGCTGGGCTGCCCGGGGTTGCTGGATGTCTACCGGGCCGGCAACGTGACGCTGTCGAACGCGATCGGCACCGGGGTGGCGGACGACAAGTCGGTCTACCCCTACGTGCCCAAGATGATCGAGTTCTACCTCGGCGAGAAGCCCATCCTCAACAACGTGCCGACCTACCAGTGCCGGCTGGCGGAGGACCTGGGCTACGTGCTCGACCACCTGCCAGAGCTGGTGGTCAAGGAAGTGCACGGCGCCGGGGGCTACGGCATGCTGGTCGGGCCGGCGGCCACGCGCGAGGAGCTGGCCGCGTTCCGCGAGGCGCTCAAGGCGCACCCGGAGGGCTACATCGCGCAGCCCACGCTGAGCCTGTCGACCTGCCCGACCTTCGTGGAAAGCGGCATCGCCCCCCGCCACATCGACCTGCGGCCCTTCGTGCTGTCGGGCAAGACAGTGCAGATGGTGCCAGGCGGGCTGACACGGGTGGCCCTCAAGGAAGGCTCGCTGGTCGTCAACTCGTCGCAGGGCGGAGGCACCAAGGACACCTGGGTGCTGGAGGACTGAGCCACCTGTTGCCCATCCGCCCATCATCCGCCATCGCCCACAGGAGTTCCCCATGCTCTCACGCACCGCAGACCACTTGTTCTGGATGGCCCGCTACATGGAGCGGGCCGAAAACACCGCGCGCATGCTCGACGTCAACTACCAGACCTCGCTCATGCCGCAATCGGCCAACGCCGCCGAGAACGCCTGGCGCGGCCTGCTCAGCATCTCCGAGCTGAGCGACGACTTCTTCCGGCGCCACGGCGAGATCACCCCGCGCAAGGTGATGGACTACATGATGGCCGACGAGCGCAACCCTTCCAGCATCTACAGCTGCCTGATGGCGGCGCGCGAGAACGCCCGGGCGGTGCGCGGCACGCTCACCACCGAGGTCTGGGAGACGCAGAACCAGACCTGGCTGGAGTTCCAGCGCATGGTCAGCCAGGGGGCGCACCAGCGCGATCCCGGCAGCATGTTCGAGTGGGTGAAGTTCCGCTCCCACCTGTCGCGCGGGGTGACGGTGGGCACGATGCTGCAGGACGAGGCCTTCCATTTCCTGCGCATCGGCAGTTTCCTCGAGCGCGCCGACAACACCGCCCGCATGCTGGACGTGAAGTTCCACGCGGTGGCCAGCGAGTTCTTCGGCTCCGGCGGGGAGCAGGAGTTCGACTTCTACCACTGGTCGGCGATCCTGCGTTCGGTCTCCGGCTTCGAGGTGTACCGCAAGGCCTACCGCAACGTGATCCGCCCGGAGAAGGTGGCGGAGCTGCTGATCCTGCGTGCCGACATGCCGCGCTCGCTGGCGGCCTGCATGCAGGAAGTGGTGACGAATTTGCAGGAGGTCGCCAACGAGCAGTCGAAGGACACGCTGAGGCTGGCGGGCCGGCTGCAGGCGGACCTGCGCTTCGGACGGATTGACGAGATTCTCGCCACGGGGCTGCATGCGTTCCTGACGCAGTTCCTGGAGCGTGTGAACACGCTGGGAGCGGGAATCAGCCGGGATTTCCTGGTGCCGGTGCTCAACTGACGGTGCCGGGGCGAGTCGGCCCACCACCCGTTCGCGCTGAGCGAAGTATTCGCCGGCGTGGACAAGAAACAGGTGGCGAGCTGCGAAGGCTGCGCCCCCATCCCAACCTTCCCCCAGCGGGGGAAGGAACGGACTCCCTCCCCCGCTGGGGGAGGGCTGGGGTGGGGGCTGTTGCGTACCGAGCGCCAATTCCGTCTTGAAAGGTATCGAAGCACGCGAAGGCAGTGAGCGTTTCTGCTTGGGCAGCGGGAAGAAGTCCGAAGTGATGGGTTCATGCCTGCCCATTCGTTCCCCGCTTTCTCATCAACCACCCGCAGTTCAACCCAGGAGTCTCTTATGTCGATCCACGTGGCCTTGAACCATGTGACGCATTACCGCTACGAGCGGCCCATCCAGCTGGGCCCCCAGGTGGTCCGGCTGCGTCCGGCACCGCACTCGCGCACCCGCATCCTGAGCTACTCGCTGCGCGTCGAGCCCGCCACCCACTTCATCAACTGGCAGCAGGATCCGCTGTCCAACCACCTGGCACGGCTGGTCTTCCCCGACAAGACGGCCGAGTTCCGCATCGAGGTCGACCTGGTGGCCGAGATGTCGGTGCTCAATCCCTTCGACTTCTTCCTCGAGCCGTCGGCGGAGATGTTTCCCTTCGCCTATGAAGGCGCCCTGGAGGGCGAGCTGGCGCCGTACCTGGCGCGTCAGCCCCTCACGCCGCTGTTCCAGGAGTTCCTGCACGGCCTGCCGCGACAGCCGATGCGCACGAATGACTTCGTGGTCGCGATCAACCAGCGGCTGCAGCAGGCGATCCGCTATGTGATCCGCATGGAGCCGGGCGTGCAGTCGCCCGAGGAGACGCTGCGCTTGCGCAGCGGTTCGTGCCGCGACAGCGCCTGGCTGCTGGTGCAGCTGCTGCGCCACTGCGGGCTGGCGGCGCGCTTCGTGTCGGGCTACCTCATCCAGCTGCGCAGCGATGTCAGGTCGCTGGACGGGCCCAGCGGGCCCGAGCAGGATTTCACCGACCTGCACGCCTGGTGCGAGGTGTTCCTGCCTGGTGCCGGCTGGATCGGGCTCGATCCGACCTCGGGGCTGCTGGCCGGCGAGGGGCACATCCCCCTGGCCTGCTCGCCCGAGCCGTCCTCGGCAGCCCCCGTTACCGGGGTGCTGGAGCCCTGCGAGAGCACGTTCGAGCACCACATGAAGGTGACGCGGGTCTGGGAGGCGCCGCGCGTGACCGCGCCCTACACGGACGCGCAGTGGCTGGCCATCGACCAGCTCGGCCGCCAGGTGGACGCCGAGCTGCAGCAGCAGGACGTGCGGCTGACGCAGGGTGGCGAGCCGACGTTCGTCTCGGTCGACGACCGCGAGGGCGCCGAGTGGAACACCGAGGCCCTTGGGCCCACCAAGCGCTCGCTGAGCCAGCAGCTGATGGGCCGCCTGCGCGAGCGCTACGGCGCCGGCGGGCTGCTGCACCAGGGGCAGGGCAAGTGGTACCCCGGTGAGCAGTTGCCGCGCTGGTCGCTCAACCTGTTCTGGCGCAAGGACGGCGAGCCGATGTGGTCGCGTCCTGAGTGGCTGGCCGAGGAAGGCGCGCAGCACGGCGCCACCGAGCAGCAGGCCCAGGCCTTCCTGAAGGGCGTCGCCAGCCGGCTGGGGCTGGACGCGCGCCACGTGTTCCCGGCTTTCGAGGACGTGTGGTACCACCTGTGGCGCGAGCGCAAGCTGCCCTCGAATGTCGATCCTTTCGACGCGCGCCTGTCGGATCCGCTCGAGCGCGAGCGGCTGCGCAAGGTCTTCACACAGGGCCTGGAGAAGGTGGTGGGCCATGTGCTGCCGGTGACGCGTTCCCCGGCGTCGGGGGCCTGGCAGACGGGGCCGTGGTTCCTGCGCAGCGAGCGCTGCTACCTGATCCCGGGGGACTCGCCGATCGGCTACCGGCTGCCGCTGGACTCGCAGCCCTGGGTGAGCGAAAGCGACAGGCCCTGGGTCCACCCGCCCGACCCGGGCCAGGACTTCGCGGCCCTGCCACCGCACCAGCGCCTGCGCGAACCCGCGCGCGTGGCCCCGGCGGGTGGCGGCGGCCTGCACGAGGGTGTGGCGGCAGCGCAGCGGGTGCCCGCACCGTTCGAGTCGGCCGCGGACGTGGTGCGCACCGCCATGGCGGCCGAGCCGCGCGACGGCAGGCTGTGCATCTTCATGCCGCCGACCTCCGCCCTGGAGGACTACCTCGCGCTGCTCGCCGCCGTCGAGGACACGGCCGAGGCTCTGAAGGTGCCGGTGGTGATCGAGGGCTACGAGCCGCCCAAGGACCCGCGCCTGAGCGTGCTGCGCGTGACCCCCGACCCCGGGGTGATCGAGGTCAACGTGCACCCCGTGGCGAGCTGGCCCGAGCTGGTCGCGCAGACCACCCACCTGTACGACAGCGCCTTCGCCACCCGGCTGTCGGCCGAGAAGTTCATGCTCGACGGCCGCCACGCGGGCACCGGCGGCGGCAACCACATCGTGCTCGGCGGGGCCACGCCGGCGGACTCGCCCTTCCTGCGCCGGCCCGACCTGCTGGCCAGCATGGTCGCCTACTGGCATGACCATCCCGCGCTCAGCTACCTGTTCTCAGGCTTGTTCGTGGGGCCCACGAGCCAGGCACCGCGCATCGACGAGGCGCGCAACGACTCGGTCTACGAGCTGGAGATCGCCTTCGCCGAACTGCGGCGCCTGACGGGCGACGCCAGCAGCCCCTGTCCGCCCTGGCTGGTCGACCGGCTGTTGCGCAACCTGCTGATCGACGCGACCGGCAACACCCACCGCGCCGAGTTCTGCATCGACAAGCTCTACGCGCCCGATGGCCCCGCGGGGCGGCTGGGCCTGCTGGAGATGCGCGCCTTCGAGATGCCGCCCCACGCCCGCATGAGCCTGGCCCAGCAGCTGCTGATGCGTACCTTGGTGGCGCGCTTCTGGCGCCGGCCCTACCGGCCCGAGCGGCTGAGGCGCTGGGGCACCGAGCTGCACGACCGCTTCATGCTGCCGCATTTCATCCAGGAAGACCTGTCGGACGTGCTGGCCGAGCTGCGCGAGGCGGGCTATGCCTTGCGCATGGACTGGTTCATGCCGCACCTGAACTTCCGCTTCCCACGCCTGGGTGACTTCAACGCGCTCGGGGTCGGCGTCGAGTTGCGCATGGCGCTGGAGCCCTGGCACGTGCTGGGCGAGGAGGCCACCGCCGGCGGGGCCACGCGCTTCGTCGACGCCTCACTGGAGCGCATCCAGGTGAAGGTCAGCGGCGGGGTGGGGGAGCGCCACGTGCTCACCTGCAACGGCCGCGTCGTGCCGCTGCAGCCCACCGGCACGGTGGGGGAGTTCGTGGGCGCGGTGCGCTACCGGGCCTGGTGCCCGCCCTCGGCGCTGCACCCCAGCATCGGCGTGCACGCGCCGCTGACCTTCGACCTGGTGGACACCTGGATGAACCGCAGCATGGGCGGCTGCCAGTACCACGTGGCGCACCCGGGCGGGCGCAACTACGAGACCTTCCCGGTCAACGCCTTCGAGGCCGAGGCGCGGCGGCTGGGGCGTTTCTTCCGCCACGGCCACACGCCGGGCGTGATGGAGGTCACACCCGAGGCGCGCAACCCTTGCTTCCCGTTCACCCTGGACCTGCGCAGAACTCCCGCCTGAACGGGGGGAGGCCGGCGCGGCGGGCCGCAAATGCAGTGACAATGCGGCCCTGCTGAAACTTGGAGGGCAGTTTTGATCATGATTTCGTCGACCCCCGCGCGGGGCTTCGCTCCGCGTGCTGCCGGCCTGGCGCTGGCCCTGACCTGCGCGGTCTTCCTCGCGGCCTGCGGCAAGGGCAACAGCAACAACAAGGCCACTGTCGCCGATCCCGCCTCGGTGGCCACGGCCGGGGCCAATCCCTGGGCCGAACGCGGCACCGAAGGCCGCCTGGGCCTGAGTCTGATCGCCGGCGACATCGGCGGCGATGGCTCGCTGGACGGCCGCGGCACCGAGGCCCGCTTCAGCCGCCCCGCCGACGTGGCGGTGGACGCGCAGGGCAACCTGTACGTGGCCGACATGGCCAACGAGGCCATCCGCAAGATCGCGCCCGACGGCATGGTCACCACGCTGGCGGGCAAGGCCCGGGACTCGGGCGACGCCAACGGCCCCGGCGCCGAGGCCCGCTTCTACACCCCCAGCGGCATTGCCGTCGACACGCAGGGCAACGTCTACGTCACCGATGGCGACAACCACGTCATCCGCAAGATCACGCCGCAGGGCGTGGTGAGCGTGCTGGCGGGCGTGTCGGGCGAGTCGGGGTTCGGCGACGGCCCCGCGCTAGAGGCGCAGTTCAATTCGCCGGCCGCCGTGGCGGTGGCCGAGGACGGCACCGTGTTCGTGGCCGACAGCGACAACCACGTGATCCGCAAGATCAGCACCCGCGGCGTGGTCAGCACCGTGGCCGGCTCGCCCGGGCATGAGGGCTCGGAGGACGGCACCGGCTCGCGCGCCCGCTTCTCCTCGCCCCAGGGGCTGACGGTCGACAAGGGCATCCTCTACGTCGCCGACTCCGGCAACGACACCCTGCGCAAGATCACCCCGGCGGGCGTGGTGACCACGCTGGCCGGCAAGGCCGGCGAGAGCGGCCATGAGGACGGCATCGGCGCCGCGGCCCGCTTCGACGGGCTGATGGGCGTGCGGGTGGACGCGCAGGGCGTGATCTGGGTGGTCGACGGCAACAACCACGTGATCCGCCAGGTCACGCCGCAAGGCAAGGTGAGCACCTGGGCCGGCGGGGTCGGCAAGTCCGGCAGCACCGACGGCCCGGCGCGCGAGGCACGCTTCAACAGCCCGTCCGGCATGGCGCTGGACGCCGCTGGCAATGTCTACGTGGCCGACACCCTGAACGAGGTCATCCGCAAGATCACCCCCGCGGGCGAGGTCAGCACCCTGGCTGGCTGGGCGCCGCACCCGGGCAAGGGCAACGGCACGGCGGAGGGCGCGCGCTTCGACCAGCCGCAGAGCGTGGCCATGGACAGCGCCGGCGTGCTCTACGTCGCTGACCGCGAGAACCACACGATCCGCAAGGTGATGCCCTCGGGCATGGTCACCACCCTGGCGGGGCAGGCGGGCGAGTCGGGCGACGCCGACGGCAAGGGCGCGCAGGCGTCCTTCAACACCCCGCAAGGGCTGACGGTGGACGGCAGCGGCAAGGTCATCGTCACCGACAGCCACAACGACACGCTGCGCCAGATCACCCCGCAAGGCGTGGTCACGACCATCGCTGGCCATGCGGGTGAGTCCGGTGACACCGACGGCCCCAGCAAGAAGGCGCGCTTCAACACGCCGGTGGGCGTGCGCGCGGACTCGCAGGGCAACCTGTACGTGGTTGACTTCGAGAACCACACCCTGCGCAAGGTCAGCGCCCAGGGCGTGGTCTCGACCCTGGCGGGGCAGGCCCCGGAAGCCGGCGATGCCGATGGCTCCGGCGCGCAGGCCCGGCTGAACGAGCCCGCCGACCTGGCGGTGGACCAGGCCGGCGTCATCTACGTGGCTGACCACGGCAACCACGTGATCCGCAAGGTCACGCCGGACGGCGTGGTGAGCACCTTCGCGGGCACCGCCGGCGAGCCCGGCCACGCCGACGGCAAGGGCGCCGACGCGCGCTTCAACCATCCGCAGGGCTTGGCCTTCGACGAGGCCGGCAACCTCTACGTGGCTGACCTCGACAACCACGCCATCCGCCGCATCAAGCCCGACGGCAGTGTCTCGACGGTGATGGGTTCGCCGGACGAGCGCGGCATCCGGCTGGGCAGCCAGCCGCGCCTGGACAGCCCGACCAGCGTCGCCTGGCTGGGCAAGGGCCGCCTGGCGATCCTGTCCAACCACGCGCTGCTGCTGGCCACCGTGCCGGCGCCCTGATGGGCCGCGGATGACGATGGAGGAGGGTGGCGCGCCCCCATGCTGAGCGAGCTCCTGTCCCGCTACGTCACGAAGGAGGGCCGCTTCGACGAACTGCTCGCGGCCCCGAAGGTGCCGCGCCCGCACTGGGCGCGCTTCATCGCCAGCCTGGCGCAGCGCGAGGGGCCGGAGGTCGGCGACACGCTGGCCCTGATGGAGCGCGAGATCCGCGAGAACGGCATCACCTACAACGTGTATGCCGACCCGCAGGGGGCCGACCGGCCCTGGGAGGTCGACCCCCTGCCGCTGCTGCTCGACGCCGACGAATGGGCCCGGATCGAGGCCGGGGTGGCGCAGCGCGCCGAGTTGCTGAACAAGATCCTGGCCGACCTCTACGGCCCGCAGCAGCTGCTGCGCTCGGGCCGCCTGCCGCCGGCCACGGTGTTCGGCCACAGCGGCTTCCTGCACCAGGCGCAGGGCATCCGGCCGCCCGGCGGGGTGTTCCTGTTCCAGTACGCGGCCGATCTGGCGCGTGCGCCCAACGGGCAGTGGTGGGTGGTCGGTGACCGCACCCAGGCACCCTCGGGCATGGGCTACGCCCTGGAGAACCGCCTCGTCGTCCCACGCGTGTTCCCGGCCCTGTTCGGCGAACTGCACGTGCAAAGCCTGACGCCTTTCTTCACCGGCCTGCGCGACGCCCTGCTGAGCCTGGCGCCCAAGAGCGGCGAGCCGCCGCTGATCGGCCTGCTGACGCCGGGGCCCTACAACGAGACCTACTTCGAGCACGCCCTGCTGGCGCGCTACCTGGGCCTGGCCCTGGTGGAAGGGCATGACTTGACGGTGCGCGACGGCTGCGTCTGGATGAAGACGGTGGAAGGCCTCAAGCGCGTGCATGCCCTGCTGCGGCGCCAGGACGACGACTACTGTGACCCGCTGGAGCTGCGCTCGAACTCGGCGCTGGGCGTGCCCGGGCTGACCGACTGCGCGCGGCGCGGCACGGTGCTGATGGCCAATGCCCTGGGCTCGGGCGTGCTGGAGTCGAGCGCCCTGCTGGGCTACCTGCCGCGCCTGTGCGAGCACCTGCTGGGCGAGCCCTTGAAGATGCCCTCGGTGGCCACCTGGTGGCTGGGCGAGCCCGCCGCGCTGGAAGACGCCTGGCGCCGGCTCGACCAGATCCTGATCAAGCCGCTGGTGCCTTCCAAGCGCGAGCCCGCCGTGTTCGGCGCCGACCTGACGCTGGCGCAGCGCGCCGCCCTGCGCGCCCGCGTGGGGATGCGGCCGCAGCGCTACGTGGCGCAGGAGTGGGTGCGCCTGTCGCAGGCGCCGGTGCTGGAGCGCGAGGGCTCGCGCGACCTGCTGGCGGCGCGCAGCGTGGGCCTGCGCGTGTTCGCTGTGGCCACGCCGGACGGCTACCAGGTGATGCCGGGCGGGCTGACCCGCGTCGCTGCGCAGGCCAACTCGCGCGTCATCGCCATGCAGCGTGGCGGCCGCTCCAAGGACACCTGGGTGCTCTCGCCGGCCCCCGTCAACGCCTCGCTGTCGCTGGTGGCCAGCACGGTCACGCCACGCGACCTCGGCCACAAGGGCACCAACCTGCCCTCGCGCGTGGCCGAGAACCTGTTCTGGCTGGGCCGCTACGGCGAGCGCTGCGATGCCTCGGCGCGGCTGCTGCGGGTGGCGCTGTCGGGACTGGTCGGCGAGGCCGCCGCCTTGGGCGCGCCGACCCCCGAGCTGCTGCTGGCGCAGCGCCTTGGGCTGGTCGAGCGCCACGCCGTCTTGCCCGATGGCCTGATCCGCGCGGCGGTGCACCCGGACGAGGGCCTGGGCGAGCAGATCAAGCAGCTGTCGCGCGTGGCGTTCAGCCTGCGCGATCGCATGTCCGCCGACAACTGGCGCACGCTGCACCAGCTGAGCACCGACACGGCCCTGCGCCGCGGTGCCTCGGCCACCTGGTCGGCGCAGCTGCCCCAGGCCCTGAGCTGGCTGGACCGGGCCGTCACCGGCCTGATGACCTTCTCCGGTTTCGTGATGGACGGCATGCCGCGCGACCTGGGCTGGCAATTCACCGCGCTGGGCCGGCGCATCGAGCGGCTGTGCAACCTGTGCGTGGCGCTCGAGGTGGCCAGCCAGGAAGGGCGCGACCAGGGCCTGGAGTGGCTGCTCGAGTGGACCGATGCGGCGGTGGTCTACCGCTCGCGCTACCTGGTGGGGCCGGAGTGGCTGCCGGTGCTCGACCTGTTGCTGCGCGACGAGACCCATCCGCGCTCGGTGGCCTTTCAGGCCAAGGGGCTGGCCGATTGCCTGCAGCGGCTCGAGGGTGCCGCTCCCCGCGCCGGCCCGGCCGGGGAGCGCGCCCGCGACCTGTTCGCGCCCGCCCATGCCAGCCTGCGCGACCTGGGCGTGGCCGACCTCACCCCCGAGAGCCCCGCGCTGGCGCGTGTCCTGGCCGGGCTGCGCCAGGCGGCGCACGCGGTGTCGGACGAGCTGAGCCTGTGCTACTTCGCGCATGCGGCGTCGCACAGCGTGCTGTCGCTGGTGGATTGAGCGAGGATCCCGCGGTGGACACAATGCACGCCATGCCTGCTTGCCCGCCTGAAGAACCTCCCGTGCCGGCAGGGCCGTCGACGGCGGCCCGCTACGGCGTCAGCCACGAGACCTGCTACGACTACACCGCGCCCGTCACCCAGTCGTGGCAGCTGGCGCGACTGACGCCGCGCACGCTGCCCTGGCAGCGCGTGCTGTCGCACGCCCTGCAGATCGAGCCCCGGCCCGATGAATGCCACGAGGCCCTCGACAGCTTCGGCAACCTCGTCACCCACTTCGGCCTGCACGGCACGCACCGCCTGCTGCAGGTGCGCATGCAGAGCGTGCTCGAGGTGGCGGACCGGCCGCGGCTGCGCACCGGCCTGCACCAGCCTTGGGAGGCGGTGCAGCGCGCGGTGCAGGCCGTCCCGCACGTGGTCGACCTGGAGCCCGCGCTCATGACCGAGGCCACGGCGCTGCTGCCCCTGTCGGAGCCGGCCAGGCTGTATGCGCAGGCCAGCCTGCGCCCGGGCCGCGACTGGCTGGAGGCGGTGACGGAGCTGATGCACCGCATCCATGCCGACTTCGAGTTCGACCCTGCCTCGACCACGGTCAGCACCTCGGTCGACGAGGTGCTGCACCAGCGGCGCGGCGTGTGCCAGGACTTCGCCCACCTCATGCTCGCCGCCTTGCGGGCGCATGGCCTGCCGGCGCGCTATGTCTCGGGTTATCTGCTCACCGACCCGCCCGAAGGGCAGCCGCGCCTGATGGGGGTGGACGCCTCGCACGCCTGGGTGGCGGCCTACTCGGCCTTGCATGGCTGGGTGGAGTTCGACCCCACCAACGACCAGCGCGCCGACCGGCGCTACATCACGCTGGCCTGGGGCCGGGATTTCGCCGACGTGGTGCCGGTGCGGGGCGTGATCCTCGGCGGCGGGGCGCAGGAGATG
>CBINPE010000124.1:0-15130 GCA_966252435.1 uncultured Burkholderiales bacterium
CAGCACGTCGGCCATCTTGTCCGAGTCGTACTCGTTCATCTGGCAGCCGAAGGTTTTGATGAAGACTTTGCGGGCCATGGGGCCCTCCTTGCTTGGAATGGTGAAGAAAGAAATAAATAAATGAGGCAGGCCAAGGGCTGGCGGGCTGACACCGGGTGCCAGCGGGCCGCTTGGCGGCTGCTCAGCCGGTCAGGGGCGGAGCCAGCGCTGGTTGGCGAAGTCGAACTGCCAGCTGCGGGCCTCGGCCGGGCTCTCTGGCCAGGGCGTCTTGTCGATTTCCTCGGGACGCAGCAGCCAGACGTCCATCACCTGGTGCGTGATGTCGTCCACGGTGTAGTGCACGGTGGCCTGCTGCCCGACGAGGGTGCCGGAAAGGACCAGCAGGTTGTCCCTGTTGCGGATGTGCGAGCCCGGCGACAGGCGGGTGAGCTGACCGTTGAGCCGGATGTCGGGCGGGTTCAGGAACACCATCTCGCCGCGCAACGCGGCGGCGGTGAAGTTGCGCTTCAGGTAGGGCTGTTGGGGCAGGGCCTGGGCGGCGGCGCTGCCGAGGAAGGAGACGGCCATGAGGGTGGCCAGGACACAGCGGAACATGGTGTTCATCCAGTGGCTGTTGTTGGCGAACGGCCGGGATCGGGAGGCCCGGCCGGGTGTGCAGGAACGCACAATCCCGGGCGTGAGTGTAGCGAACCCCTCCCGGAAAACGTCCGCCAGGCGCGTTCTGAACTCAGGATCCCGTGAATTCGACCGAACAAGCGGTCACAACCGGCAGGAACCGATGCACGCTGTGAATGGCAGGACCAAGGTGGGACCCAAGATGACGATTGTCTGGCTGGTGGGGGGTGTGTTGCTGGCCCTGGCGCTGGTCTATGCAGGCCTGCTGGCGTGGATGTACACCCAGCAGGAACGGCTGTTGTTCCATCCGACCCGGCTGTCCGCCGACCACCGCTTCGACCTGCCGGGGGTGAACGAGGTGAGCATTCCGGTGCCGGGGGCAACGCTGTCCGCGCTGCATTTCCAGCAGCCGAATCCCAAAGGCGTGGTCTTCTTCCTGCATGGCAACGCCGGCGACCTCAGCACCTGGCTGCCCGACACCCTGTTCTACCGTCGCGTGGGCTATGACGTGTTCATGATCGACTACAGGGGCTATGGCAAGAGCACCGGGCGCATCGAGAGCGAGGCGCAACTGCAGGCGGACGTGCGTGCCGCCTGGGACTGGGTGGCGCCGCGCTATGCCGGCAAGAAGCGGGTGATCTATGGACGTTCGCTGGGCTCGGGCCTGGCGGCCAAGCTGGCGGCGGACGTGCCTTCCGACCTGTTGGTGCTGGTGACGCCCTTCAGCAGCGTGCGCGACGCCACGAGCGAAGCCTACCCCTGGGTGCCGATCGCCCTGCTGCGCTATCCCCTGCGGACCGACCAGGTGCTGCCGCACGTGCCGGTGCCTGTCCTGATGTTCGAGGCCGGGGAGGATGCGATGTTCTCGGCCGGACACGCCCAGCGTCTGCTGGCCGTGCGGCCGGATGCGACGCTGGTGCGCATCCCGGGGGCGGGGCATGGCGACATCCACCAGTTCCCCCTCTACCTCCAGACCTTCGCGGCCCGGCTCGAGGCGCTCTGACGGCCGCCAGATGCGGGCTACCCGAGGGTCTGGGACAGAACCGGAAAGAGGCGCTTGAGCCCTTCGCTCAGCAGTTCCACCGCGAGCGCTGCCAGGATCAGGCCCATCAGGCGGGTCATGATGTTGATGCCGGTCTGCCCCAGGGCCCGGGCGATCCGGCCCGATGCGGAAAAGACCAGGAACGTGGCCAGCGCCACCACCACGCCGTAGCCCACCAGCACCGCCAGTTGCCACCACTCGCGGGTCTTCTCGGCGTAGATCACCATGGTCGAGATGGTGGCGGGTCCGGTCAGCAGCGGAATGGTCAGGGGCACGACGGCGATGCTGGCCCCCACGTCCACCTTGTGCGCGCCTTCGTTGACGTCCTCCTTGCGGCCTTCGGCGGGCTGGGCGTTGAGCATCTGGATCGCCGAGATCAGCAGCAGGGTGCCGCCGCCCACCTGGAAGGAAGGCAGGGAGATGCCGAAGAACTCGATGATCTTCAGCCCGGCCAGGGCACTGATGCCCACCACCAGGAAGGCGGTGAAGGCGCTGACACGGATGGTGCGCTTGCGCTGCTCGGGCGTGAAGTTCTGGGTGAAGTGGATGAAGAAGGGCACCACCCCGATGGGGTTGACGATGGCCAGCAGGGCGATCAGGGGCTTGTAGACGTCCATGGCCGCATTGTGCGGGCCGGATTCCCCAACCATGCGGCGGCGGAGGCTGAAGTTTTGTTCAGTTCGGGGCGATGGGCGCCGGGGTGGCCGGCGGCACGGCTGCCCCGATCGCGACCAGCCACTGGGCTTCCAGGGTGGACAGGGCGGCGGCGAGGGGTTCGGCATCCTGGATGAGGTGGCTGGCGGGCTCGTCCGGGACGCCGAGTTGGGCCTTCGCCAGATCGAGCAGGTCGACCGCGAGGTTTTGCAGCCGTGCAGCCAGGGGCGGATGGGTGTCGACGGGGTGGGCCTGGACGGACTTGCCCAGCGCGTCCCGCGCCTGGGCCCAGTCCAGGTCAGAGGCAACGCCGTGGCACAGGCCCGTGTAGGTCTGCGCCAGGTTGACGAAAGCCCGTCCCCGGGAAAGCTCGTCGATGTGCGCGTGCGTGAGGAGGGCCCACTGGGGCGCGAAGAGCGACAGCTTCACCAAGGCGCGCGCCAGGGCCTGCGCGCTGGCAGCCTCGGCGCCCGCCTTGTCGGCCAGGAGTTCACGCTCCCGGCCGACGGTGCGCTCCGCGGCGGCGAATGCCAGCCAGCACATCGACAGGGTGACCCGGGCGGGAAACATGCCGAGGTCCGCCGCGGCGCTGCCGGAGGTCCGGCCCAGGCTGTGGAGGGCCTGGCCCAGCCGGGCGTAGGTGGGGGCGAACTTCATGCTGTAGAGCACGTCCTCACCGCGGAAGTGCCCCAGTTCATGGCCAATGACGGCGGTCAGCTCATCCCGGCTGAAGATGTTCAGCAGGCTCAGGGAGACGAACAAGGTCCGCCCCTGGAGAAGGGGGGAAGGTGCCCCGGTCAATTTCACGTCGTCGGCGGTGACGAAGAAGTTGGGCTCCAGCCCCACCACGATGTGGTCCGGCACCTGCGCATTCAGCCGGGTCGCCGTCTCGCTGACGAGCGAGAAAAAGCGCTCATGCCGGACGGGGTCGAGCGCGACGGCGCGCAGGTGCGTGGGTTCGCGCTGCAGGAACATCAGCGCAGACTTGAGCAGGACCCCGCAGGCCAGCAAAGCACCCAGGGCGACGGCCGCCAGGAGGCCCACATGCACGTGGTGGAGCGCCGTGACCTCGAGGGTGTAGGTGCCGTAGACGAAAAGCCCGCTCTGCGCCAGCACGGACACTGCCAGCAGCAGCATGACGCTGCGCACCAGGGGGCCGAACACGAGGCTCATGCGCCGCCGATCCCGGCCGGCCAGCAGCGGACAGCCCAGGATCAGGGCGAAGATGACCGCCCCCAGGGCCAGGGTGAGCCAGGAGGCCGTCTGGACGAGTTCGATCTCGTCGCCGAAGTGCGAGGATTGAATCAAATGGCCCGTTGCCAGGCCCAGCAGGGGCACCAGGAACAGGCAGGCCAGCAGGGAGCTGACAAGGCGGGGGCGAGAGAGCATGGGACTGTGCGATGACCGCCGCCGTCATGTCGGCAAGCGGGGCGCCATTTTCCCGGAGGTGTTGAGCCCACTGGCTCGCGAAAAGGTCGTTTTATCGCGGGAAAAACGGGCCTGGGTGAGACGACTGACTGCTCACGACGAGGTGTCATAAGCCTCTTGCAGTGTCAGCACCAGGCGCTGCACATCCGCGGCATAGAAGCCCGCCGCGTTCAGGGTGTTGATCTCCACGATTTTCATGCCGTCCCCGGTGTCGCAGACGTCGATCACGAAGGTCTCGTGGGGCAGCCATTCGGCCAACCGGTCCATGACGTAGGCATCCAGCCGCGGGTCGACCTCGCTGCTGTACATCACGCGCTGCCCGCGCTTGTACAGGGAGCGCGTCACGATCTTGCCCTTCACCACCCAGTAACGGTATTCCGCATGGATCGCGACGGGCGGGGCCAGCTGGATCTCGGTCTCAGGCGTGAGACTGCTGTTGTCGGTCAGGCCCAGGGCACACACCGCGTTCTGCCACTGCAGGAAGTCTTTGCGTTCGAACACCTTGCCGGCAAAGTATTTGGTGTCGTTGGTGGGGCGCACGAAGAGGCGGTCGGCCTTGAAGCGGGCATCCTTGAACCGGCACACCTCGGAGCGGGAGTTGAGCATGTGGGCACCCCAATGCCGCAGTTGCTGCTTGAAGTCCTGCTGGTCCAGGTCAAAGACGCCTGGGGTCCACTGGTAGAGGCGCGCGGCATGGCGCATGGAGTAGGAGCCAAAGCAGATGGCGTTCGAGTGGGCCAGTTGGGGGGCGGGGATCAGCTCGCCCACGAACGGCACCACCTTGTGGACGGAGTGGGGAAGGTCGAACCGCTCCAGGGTCTCGACCAGGGTGGCCCAACCCGTCTCTGAGAATATGTTGGTCTGAAGAATCCAGTGCATGGGCATGCGGTGTACCACCAATGTGCCAACTTCAGCTGGCGGCCCGTGCGACTTCTCGCACGGGGCAAACCTTGGGTTACAAGGCCAGTGTCTCCGACAAATGCCGGAACACCGCGGCCACCCGGCGCAGGTGCCGCGACTCGGGATGGGTGAGCAGCCACAGCGCGGTCTCGCATTCCTCGATGGGCTCGGTGAGCGCTCGCAGGTCGGTGCGAGCGCGCGCCAGGAACAGCGGCAGCACGCCCACCCCCAGGCCTTGGGCCACCAGCTCGGCCACCGCCAGGATGCTGCCGACGCGGTAGCGCGGCACCGCCTTGGGAAAGTGGCGCTTGCGCCAGGCGACGGAGGGGTGCTCGGGCAAGCCGTCGTCGGGTGCCACCCATGCGGCCCCTTCCCGGACGGCATCGAGGCTGCGCATGCCGCCACGGCGGGCTGTGTACAGCGCCATCTGGAGATGGCCCACCTGCTTGCCGACGAGGTGCTGCGGCGGACGGCGCGTCGCACGCACGGCGATGTCGGCATCCCGCCGCGTCAGGCTGGCCAGCTCGTTGCCGCTGTGCAGCTCGAAATCCAGCAAGGGATGGCGTGTGGCCAGTGGCTTCAGGGCAGGCGCCACGAGCCCATGCAGGACCGTGTCGGTGGTGGTGATGCGCACGGTGCCGGACAGCTGCTCGGGCTGGACCTGTGCGGCCGAGCGGGCCGACTCCAGATGCAGCTCCAGCTGCTCGGCATGCCCGCCCAGCGCCAGGGCGAGTTCCAGGGGATGGCAGCCTCCCCGCGTGCGCTCGAACAGGCGCTGACCCAGGCCGCGCTCGATGCGGCCCAGGACGCGGAACACCGTGGAGGCATCCACCCCGAGACGCTCGCCCGCGCCCGCCAGCGTGCGGCCCCGGATGACTGCCAGCACGACGGCCAGGTCGCTGGCCTCCAGCCTGTATTGATTTCTTGCAATCATCTCTTGCCAGGTTGCCTGTTCAAATTGCAATGACGCAATCCTACAGTGAGGGCTGATTTCCTCCTTCCTGGAGAGACGACCGGCCGGAGACGGCGAAAGGAAATGCCCATGGACGAAGAACTTGCCCTGCCCTTGAATCCGCAGCCCCTCACCCTGGTCAGCCACCGGCTGTGCCCCTATGTGCAGCGCGCTGCCATCGTGCTGGCCGAAAAGGGCGTTCCCTTCGAGCGGCGTGACGTGGACTTGCAGAACAAGCCCGACTGGTTTCTCGCCTGCTCGCCGCTGGGCAAGACGCCCGTGCTGCTGGCCGAGGGCGGGGCGCTTTTCGAGTCGGCCGTCATCTGCGAATACCTCGACGAGACACAGGGCACTGCGCTGCTGCCGCAGGACGCCCTGACGCGTGCACGTCACCGCGCCTGGATCGCCTTTGGGTCATCGCTGCTTGATGCGATCGCCGCCTTCTACAACGCACCGGACGAAGCGGCCCTGACGGCGAAAGCTGCCATCTTGCGGGCCCGGTTCGAGTCCCTGGAAGCCGCGCTTGGCGAGGGGCCGTACTTCGCCGGGCAGCATTTCGGGCTGGTGGATGCTGCCTTTGCCCCGGTGTTCCGCTACTTCGATGTGTTCGACGTGCTGGGCGACTTCGGCTGCCTGCAGGGGCTGCCTCGAACTGCCGCGTGGCGGGCCCGGCTGGCGCAGCGACCCTCGGTGCGCTCGGCGGTGGCGGTGCAGTACCCGGCCTGGCTGATGGAGTTCCTCGCCCAACGGGGCAGTGCGCTGTCGCGGCGCATTGCGCGGGTCGGCGCCCGTCCGGAGACACCGCTTGCTGATGGAGGAGCCAGGCCATCGTTCCGGCAGGGCCTGCCGTCTCCAGGGGAAGAAAGCTTATTTCAACCTGTTGGTGAAGCCCGTGAGAAGTAGCAAGAGGGATCGCGCCCCGAGTCGATGACACATGCTGCCCCGATCCTGCACGTGGTACACAGCGTGCCCATGCACTGGAGAGAGGGGAGAGAGGGCGATGGCCAATTCATGATCACTGATGACCACCCGATCGACCTGGAGGTCTACCGGCGAGTGGCCGAGCGCCATTGCCTGGTCTTCGAGCGGGTCCAGGGAAGCTTCACCGACGCTGCCCGCTACCTGATGACGCAGTGGGACACTGCCCGCAGCAGCGTCAACAAACTGCTCAAGTCGCCAGGGGAGGTGTTCTGGGAGGGAGACTACTGGGGCGTCGCCTCACGGAAGCTGACATTCGAATCGCACGGCATCATGTGCCGGCACGAAGTGACGAGGGCCAGTCCATGGGCCAGGTGTTCGGACCAACGCCTTGTCGAGCTGGTTTTCAAACGGGGCTGGTCCCGCTTGGGGCCACGGAGAAGAATCCAGTGGCTTCACAACGTGAGGGCTGCGTTCTTCAAGCAGCGCGATCATTTTCAAACACTGGACCGGACAGGCTTGGTGATCCACTTGAAGGGGCCCGAGATCGTGGACGATGCGGCTTTCTACCTGGCCATGGGTGAGGCAGTCCATGGCCCCGGGGGCTACCTGGGGGCATGCACGCACTCGTTCCTCGACTGCTTCTGCGGCGGGTTTGGCGTCGCACTGCCATTGACCCTATATTGGCCCGGTCGGGATCCTCAGGGATTCGAGGATTTGATCGGAATGCTGCGAAAGGCAGGAGTTGAGCTGCGAGAGTGAGGACGAGAGGGACATGCCGCCGCCGAATGGCGCGCGGCACCTACCTCATCACTGTGCCCCGGGTCCCTTGGGGAATTTCGGCAATGCAGGGTCCATGTGGTCCCAGTGTGGTGCACTGGCTGTGAAGATGTTCGCCTTGGGATCAAAATTCTCCGGTGCATCCAGCGTACCGGCGCGCAGTCCCAGCGCGTTTGGCAGCGCCTGCAGCTTGGCAAACAGCTGGGAGCCGCATTGGGGGCAGAACCCGCGGCTGATGGTGTTGCCGCTGTCTGCCTTGGATTCGAAGTATTTGACCGCTCCTTGGATGGCGACGTTTTCCTCAGGAACGAAGATCGCCGGTGTGAATGCACTGCCCGAACTGCGCTGGCAATCGCGGCAATGGCAATTGCCGGAAAAAATCGGTGCGGCGGAAGTCTCAAAGCGAACGGCGCCGCACAGGCAGCCACCGGTGAGTAATTTGCTCATGGGGTCCTTTTCTTCATCTTGTCTCAGCATGGCTCCCATGTTCCTGTGAGATGAACCGGGTGGGCCAAGGTCTCACGCCGCATACCGTAGTTCGACAACAGGCTGTGAAGCCGATGAATGCTCAGTGTAGTGGGGCAGGCGCCGGTCGCCCGGGCTCAAAAAAAGTGCGACGCCGTCCAGCGTGGCGGCAACCTGGCATTGCGAACTCATGCGCAGCGCCATTTTCAAAGAACGCTTGAAACACAACGTAGCGCGGGTGCCTTTTTCTGGTCGCGGGGCATTCCTAGACTTTTGTCATGCGGCACGCGGTGTGCCAAAAAAGGATCACCATGAAACTGATGTCTTGGATTGTCTCTCCCGGGCGCCTCGTGGCGCTGTCGATCGTCGCACTCGGGGCGACCGGAGGTGCTCGCGCGGATGATGCTGCTGACGCGCAAGCAGCAGCGCGCGATCTGTACGCTCGGATGAGCGCGCGTGACCGCGACGGCGTGGCGCGGTACATCCCTGCGGACGGCTTTACCGAAATCGGCTCCGGCGGGCCTGAAGCCCACCGACTGGATATGGCCGCGTTCGACCGCCTGTTCGCATCCGGATCGAAGATTGAACTGCGGCTCGTCGACGCCCAAGCGCGGGCGGTCGGAGACGTTGCGATCGTCACTGGTGTGCGCGAGGGCGGTGTCGCCCCGGCTGGTCAGCAGCCGGCTGCGGCGAAGCTGCCCGTGACGCTGGTCTGGCGCAAGTCGGGCGGTCGCTGGTTGCTCCAGCACGTTCACCTGTCTCGCGCGGAGGGGTGAATGGCCAGCGCGTACGTCGTCTTCATCAAAGGCGATCGCTGGGGAGATCCTGGCCGAGGGCCAATCCTGAGGTCCTCTGGAACCGGGCTGCGGCTACCTGGCGTCCAGCACCCGGGTGAGCTCGCGCCCCAGGGCTTCGAATCGTTCAGAGATGAATTCGACGAGTGCTCGGGTGCGCCGTGGCAGGAAACGCCCACTTGGTAGAAGCAGGCCGCGGCAGGCGTCACCCCGAGCGAGCTCGCCGCAGCCGTGATGCTTCCCGTGCGTGCAATCTGAGCTTCAGGGATTCGAACAACAGGCTGTAAAGCCGGTGAATGCTCAGTGTAGCGGGGGAGGGTGGGGTGTCATGCCCCCGGTTGTTCCCCCGCTTGCGGGGAACGGGGGTTTAAGCAGCCTTATCTGTGCAGGATCTTGCTGCCTTCGATGAACTCAGCGGATTCACCGCCGATGTCGTCCACACGTGTCCAGCAGCGTTCGTCATCCAGCTCGTTGTCGATCATCAGTCTGTAGAAGGACATCCCATGTCCGATGATGGGTGGAAGTTCGACGACCTTGAGGTGGGGGCCTATGCGGTGCTTGGCACAGTAGCGAAGTGTGTGAATGGCCGTTTCGCACGACACCTTTTCGGCGATCAATCGGTCCCGCTCCGTCTCTGATGGAAGTGCTTTTTTGATTTGGGCGATGCGGTTGCTGAGTATGTGGATGGCGTCTTCGAACATGGAATCTTGTGGGCATCAATGCAGGCGTGATGATCTCACCAGCTGCCTCGGCGCTTGGGGGCGCTGGTCCCGCAATAGGCTTGGCAACATGGGTGGGCGTGGCCCAGCCGGTCCCTGTATGGCGCAACACCATTTGGGCTCCCAAGGTCGAGAGGATGAGGTGGATCTGGCCCAGGCTGACAGCCCCGGGATCGTTCTCAATCTCGGCAATGCGAACTTGCTTGAGCCCCAGCAGGGCACCCAGGCCAGCCTGCGTCAGTCCTCGCGTCTTGCGCAAGGACTTGATCAGTTCGGAGAGGTAGCCAGGCGTGATGACGGGATAGTCCATGGGTTATCGCTTAACGACGAAGAATGCAATTCATCGCTTATTGGCGATGATGATTCGCGATTGAAAACTCCAAGGGAGCAGCTTGTTGCGCAGGGCTGGACGGTCATCGGCCAGACATGGCGGGCAGTTCAGAACTTCAAGCCTGCTAATCTGCGCGTTGGATGTTGAGGCCAGGAGGGCCATCTTGAACTCGGATTTGTGGCCCATTCCGGCCCCCCTGCGTGCGGTTGTCGCCGAGGCTTACCGGGTGTTTCGCGGTGTGGACGATCAAGCATTGGCCAAGCTGGATGTCTGCTTGGGATGCTGTGTTTTGGAGCAGACCGCGCGGGAGCTGCGCGAGTGGCCTTTGGCGCGTCTCACAGACCGGCATTTTTACGACTACAACACTTCGGCCAAGAGTGCGTGCCAGCCGGCGGACGAACTGCGCCACCTGTTGCCTCGCCTGCTTGAGTTGCTGGCAGAAGGGGCCCAGGTCCATCACTCGATCGAGCTGGCGCTGGAGCGCTTGGGGAATTGCCCGCCCGGCAGCTGGACCCCTGAAGAAATCGACGTCCTACAGCGTTTCGCGCTGGCGTATTTCGACCACCTGCTGCACGGCGACCCGTCGGGAGAGAGTTTCCTCGAAGACCCCGTGGGCGCGTTGCTGATGTTCGATATCGGCGGCCTCTCCATCGAGCCGCTGCTGGATTTTTGGCTGAATTGTGAGAATCCGTCCTCAGCCGACTTTGTGGTGGCGACGGCATGGCGCATCGGGGCGAGGGGCTTTGAGAACGCCTTCGCCGACAACCGGCCGCTGTTCCAGGTGCGGATTCGCGAATGGTTTTTGGACCCTGAGAACCAGCAGCGTTTCTGGATCAGGTCGACACAGGCGTGACGCAAGCGCTGTGGCATCCAGGAACCGACCACTTTTTGTTCCGATTTTTTTGAGAAAGCATGTTGTCCATGCGTTTTTCCGTACCGTGTGCATCATCACTGCTGTTGTCCTGGCTGCTCTTGCTGTCACCCCCTGCGCAAGCTGCCGTGGTGTCACCCCCTGCGCAAGCTGCCGTGGGGCGCTGTGACCAGGCGCCCGAGAAATCTGCCGAGCAAGCGATTTGCCAAGACGGTGAGGTTGGCTTGGGTGAGTTGGACGAGGCCCTCGATCGCGCCTACGCCCCGGCGCGGGGGCGTTTTCCCCGGCAGCGCGATCGCCTGGCGCGAGAGCAGGCTGAATGGCTGCGCGGGCGCACGGCCTGGGGCCATTACCGGCCGGTGAGCCACCGCAGCCATGGTGACCCGTCCGGCGACCCCTCGTTCCGTTTTCTCAACTTGGACGGGTGGAGCAGACAGGTGAGTGTCCACTGGATTCGGGTGATGGGAGGGTGTATGCCATTGAGGTGGTGGACGACAACTCTGAATCCAAAGTGAGCCTGTTGCGCCCCACCGCCTCACCCAGCGTGGTGGCGCAGTGGCGCCTGACCTACGACTACCATTTTTCCGTGCCTGCCCGACAACCGATCGAAACCTACCATGAGGGCAATGCCTGGACTCTCTCGCCAGCGGTTCATCAAGCTTTGCAGAAGGCATTGCCACACGTGCACCCATCCAAGCTCGCCGAATCCGCCAGCATCGAGCCCGACGGCCTCGCCGACAAAGGCGCCGGTCAATCCGTGTGCCCGCCGGGTTCTGATGGGCAGGAGGTGGCCCCGTTCGGTCATGCCTTGAACACCGGGGGCGGGTATGGTCCGCAGATCTTTTGGGAGGACTTTGCGATCTGGTTTGGCCCGCAGTGTCGAGTCGGGCGGGTCAACGGTGGGCGGATCAACAGTTTTTTCCGTGAAAAAGACGGTGAGACGCTCACGGTGACGGTGCTTCCTGCTGCGGGCACGCAGGAGCAGGAAAGCACCTTTCAGATGCAGGCGAGGCGGTCGCTGCGCGGATTGGTTCGGCTCCCCGAGTAAGGTGCTGAACATCACCAACACCTTGAGCCTCATGAAGACGAATCGATTCAAATTCTCCGGCATCGATCATCTTCCCTTGAATGACGAAGAGACGGTGAGGGGGCAGGTGGTGGATATCAAAAATCAAGTGCGCCTTTCAAAAAGGCCAAGCGCCGCTTCGCACGACGTCACCGTGTTGGCAGACTGGTTGGTGCATGACCGTTTCCATCTCGCCATGAGTCTATTGACCGTGATTGGCAAGAAGGTGATCTACCGAGGCCCCCTCGTTTTGGTCGAGAAAAGCACGCTGATACCGTACTTTGAAAACCTACTTTCTCAGGAGGACATGCGTCCTTTCTACGTTTGGCCTCAAACCGAAGGCTTGCCATATGTGATCGCGACAAACGATGAGCCCGAGTTTTTTCTATATGCATTTGAGCCTGGAAGCGCTGGATCAGATGGCCTGCCCTGATACCCGTTTTCCCCTGATGTGAGCCGCGAACGTGAAACTGAGCGTCTGTCGCAGTACGAAGGGCGCAACACCGGGTTTGCAGCTAGCCAACACGCGTCGGCGGTTGTTCGCCGACCGCGGCTACGACAGCCAGGCCAACCGGCAGGTGCTGCATGCACGCGGTCTGCAGGACGGCATCGCCCGGCGAGCCAGGCCCGGCCAAACGGCCCGAATGCGGCTGAACCAGCGCAATCACGCCATCAACAGGACCCGGGCGCGGGTCGAGCACATCTTTGCCAGCCTGGCACAGCAAGGCGGCAAGTGCGTGCGGGCAATGACCCTGGCACGCAACCTGTTGGCCGTCACACTGCAATGCGCGGCCTACAACGCGCGCAGGCTGGTGTGGCTGCTCAAGCGCGCAGCTGCGTCTGCGCAGGGCCAGGCAAAGAACATCGCCAGATGGGCTGACGAACCTGGCAGATGCCATTGGATGCCGTGGTTTCCTGGTTGCTTTCGGGCGTCTCTCAGCGAGAGAGGTGATCCGGAGCGGTGGACTGCAAATTGGTGGTGCGGGGGAGGGCGGGGTGTCATGCCCCCGGTTGTTCCCCCGGTTGCGGGCACCCTCATTGGTGGAGGATCTCTGCGACGCGCTGGGGCCGAAGTGCCGGGCTACTTGCTGGCGGCGGCATTCACTTGCTGTGCAACTGCCAGCACCTCGAGCGAGGTATAGGCGCCAACCTGGTACCCGAACAAGACGAATTCGAAGCGAGCCACCTCGGATGCCCAACCCGATCTGTGAACGGGCTCAAGGCCCGTATTTTGAAAATCATGCGCGTTCAAGGTTTTGACATCATGCTCTCCGGAGCCCATCGCGGCCAACTCGTCGAAGGAGTACCCCATGAAACTCCCCCCTGGGTATACCGCGGCCAGATGCCCCGCGCCGTGCACGTAGATGCGGTCCTTCTTCCTGAAAACTTGTAGCGTGAGCACGATGTCGGCAGCCGATGGAGGTTGACGTGGACCACAGTCTACGGGAGCGTCAAGACTTAATGACCAGGCCTGACCTTTCCCACCGCACAGATGTCATGACGACCAGCCGGTCATCCGTTTCTTCTTTTGGCAGTCGCGTCATGAAGTATAAATCGATCAAATAACCGTCGTTTTGTACTTCAAATGACCTTTGCTGGAAGTGGATGCTACATTTGAAGTACAGATCGACGATAATTTGGTCGATTTGTACTTCAAATGTGAGGGTGCTGTGGCTGCTGAACTGGAACTTGCGCTGGTGCGCGAAGCTCTTCAAACCCGGTTGCTTGTCGAGCTGATGAGCAATGCCATGCACAAGGAGTTGGTGCTGAAGGGCGGCATGGCCATGCGGGCGGTTCATGGCAGCGTTCGGTACACCAAGGACATTGACCTGGATGCCGATGAGCGTGCGTCCAAGGAGAGAATTCAGGGCGTCGTGAGGCGTTCTATCGAACGGACCTTGTCCTCTGGCCTCATTGCCAATGCGCTGGTCACCGTTCCGAAGCAAACCGACACCACCCTGCGCTGGAAAATCACGGGCACCCAGCCCAATGGTTCGGCGCCGTTGCACCTGACAGTCGAGGTTTCTCGCCGGCCCAAATTGGTCGAAGGCCATGTGGTCGAGGTGTCTCTGGACAAATCGTTCAACCAGACCGGACGTGATGTACGGGTTCAGGTACTGGATTCGCAGCACATCGCCGTGACCAAGGTCCTGGCCTTGACGGATCCGATGCGGATGGCACCGCGCGACCTGTTTGACTTGAACGTCTTGCTTGAGGCTGGGGTTGAGGATCCTGGCCCGCTGCTCGCGCAGATGCCTGACGCCAAGCAACGTCTGCCACTGATCATGGTCGAGCTGTGGCCAAAGATCGAGGCCATGAGCTACGAGCAGTTCCGCAACGAAGTCGTGCCCTATCTGCCTTCCAAAGTCGGCCAAGCCATCGACAGCGAGGCGTTCGACGCCATGCGCGTGGACGTCGGCGTCGCTGTGGAGCAGTGGCTGCAGACCGCCGCCATTTCATCGGGACTGGGGTCATGAGTTCCGATTGGAAGTTCAGGTTGCTGGGGGGGCTTTCCGAACCGGCCTCGCCCAGGGTCTTCACAGCCGCTGAGTTCCATGACCTCGTGCTTCGGTATCGCCCAGGCGCCTCCACGAGCACGGCCAGGCTGCTTGCCAATTCGCTTGCGCAAGCAGGAGCCCTGCGGCGTGTTGCCTCGGGCATGTACCTGAATCAGCGTTGCCTGCCGCCCGCCGAGCTGACCGAAATGGCCAGCCGCATCAGGGCTGGCGCGGTGGTCTCGCTGCAGTCGGTGCTCGGAGAGTGCGGGTTCTTGAACAATCCGTCCGCCATCGTGATGGCCGTGGTACCCACGTCCGCAAGCAAACGGCCCAAGCTGGGTGAAGTGAAGGCATCGGGTGGCGATGTGTTCAGGTTCTACGGCCTGGCCGAGCGCTTCTTTCCCGCGAACGATGATGACCGCTGGACACTGTATCAACCTGGTCGACCTTGTGACATGTTCAGGCCGGAGGCGGCGTTGCTGCACTGGCTGTACCTGGCCGGCATGAAGCGCAGCACCGTCACGTCACCCCCCACGGATGTGGACATGGGACAGCTCGACGAAGAACTCTTGAAAACGCTGGCGCAGCGGTGGCTGCTGGAGGCCGAGTTGAACGCTTGGCATGCGCACGCAGCGTCAACCAACTATGGCGAAGAGCCGGGTGAGCGAAGCCATGTCGGTGTGCAATCCCAAGTGACCACCGGGGCGGATGCGCAGGCTGCACGAGAGCGCCTGTTGGCGCGGGTGAGGAAGCCACGTTGAAAAGCCCAGCGTTTGGAGCCGTTCGGGGTGACTTCCAAACGCAAGCCGCCCGCGACAGAAAGACGAAGGGGCAGCGAATGGGGAGGGCAGGAGGCGTGCTTGCAAAGCGAGCCGGTCAACATGGTCTGGGGGAACGAAACAAAGCCAAAGGTGGCTGTTGCGCTGTTGTTCCCCCAACCGTTGCCCCGCATGGGTGGAGTCGACTGGGCCAAGGTGGTACGGTCTGAAACCGCAACACCTTGATTTTCCTGGCCTCTTGGGCCGTGCCTCTCAGCGAGATGAGACACTCTGGAACGCGGTGGACTGCAAAATTGGTGGCGCTTCAGGGATTCGAAC
>CBINPE010000125.1:0-15047 GCA_966252435.1 uncultured Burkholderiales bacterium
GCCATCCCCGCCACCGTGGCGCTGCTGTCGCGCATCTTCCTGGGCGAGCGATTGTCAGGCCGTGTCATCAGCGGGATCGGCTGCGCGGTGGCAGGCATCGCGCTGCTGGCGCTGATCCGCCCGGCCGGGGACCATGCCAGTGCGCCCACGGCGCCTTCTGCCTTGCCCACCTGGCTGGGCCCCGTCCTGCTGATGGGCGCGGTGCTGTGCGAGGCCAGCTACGTGGTGATCGGCAAGCGGCTCACCAGCAACATCTCGCCACGACGCATCAGTGCGCTCATCAACCTGTGGGGCTTGGCGCTGGTGACGCCGCTGGGCCTGTGGCAAGCCTGGTCCTTCGATTTCGGCGCGATCACGGCCTCCACCTGGGTGCTGCTGCTGTTGTATTCGCTGGCTGCGAGCGTCGCCACGGTGTGGCTGTGGATGAAGGGCCTCAAGCGCGTGCCTGCGCAGCAGGCCGGCGTGTTCACGGTGATGCTGCCGGTCAGCGCTGCTCTCGTGGGCGTGCTGTTCCTGGGCGAGTCCTTCGGTGCCGGCCACGTGGCCGCCTTCGTGCTGGCGCTGGCCGGGCTGCTGCTGGCGGCGTGGCCAAAACGCCCGCAAGCCCATTGAGCCGGAGAGCGGTCCGCACCCACAAGCACTTTCTTGACTGTCCGGTCAAACAGGAGAGTGTTCAACTCAGCCGACGAAGGTTGCCCTGATGCCAGCTCTCTCCCAACGCCTGCAGGGCACAGGGCTTGCCCCTCCTTGGCTGTCCAGACTTTCCTGCGCCCGCCATGACGAACCGCCGCCCTGCCCCTTCTCCCGCGAAGCACCTTGCCCACCCGGCCCCCATTTCCTCGACCACGGCTGAAGTGAAAGCCCGGTACGTGGCCGGACAAGCTGCCGAGGCAGCGACCACCCCAGCCCCCGGCACGGACTGGCTGGCTGAGCGGATGTTGCCGCCCACCCCGACGCCTCCCGGCATGCCCATGTCAACCCAGGGTGCCCGCGACACGGTCAGCGACGCCCCGGTGCTGGAATCCCGACGCGGTGCGCACAAGTGAGGAGAGCGGGGCCACCCGGCAGAGCCGGTTGATCCTGGTCAAGGCACCAGGGGCTGCCTTGGCCCAGCATGGCCGGGCATCGATCACCCGCCTGCCGCCCAGGAGCCCCCATGAGCCTGACCGTTCGCGACATCATGACCCCGCATCCCGTCACGGTTGAACTGGACGACAAGCTCGCCCAGGTCAAGGAAATCTTCGACAACCTCAAGTTCCACCACCTGCTGGTGATCGAAGAAGGAGCCTTGTACGGCGTCGTGTCCGACCGGGATCTCCTGCGTGCGCTGAGCCCCTATATCGGCAGCACGGTCGAGACCGACCGCGACCTGGCAACGCTGAACAAGCGTGTCCACCACATCATGACCCGCAAGCCCGTCACACTGGGCCCTGAGGCATCGGTCCACGCGGCCATCGAGCTCTTCCTGGCCCACCGGATCTCCTGCATTCCCATCGTCGACGGCGACCGCAAGCCCGTGGGCATCGTGAGCTGGCGCGACGTGCTGCGCTGGGTGGCTGCCAACGCCACCACCACCGAAGCGGGCCGCACAGTCCACAACGCCTGACGGCAGGTTCATCAGCAGGAGGCCTGCTGCCGCGTCGACTCGTAGAAGCACACCGCCCCGGCCACGGCCACGTTCAGGGACTCCTGCCCGCCGGGCTGGGCGATGCGCAGGCGCTGCGCGCAGCGGTCCATCAGCGCGGCGGCCACCCCCTGCCCTTCATGGCCCAGCACCCACGCGCAGGGCCAGGGCAGACGCACCTCGTGCAGGGCCTGCGCGGCGTGCGGGCTGCTGGCCAGCAAGGGCACCTGCAACCCTGCGAGCTCGTCCATGCCCAGGCCCTCGCACAGGTGCAGGGCGAAATGGGCCCCCATGCCTGCCCGCAGCACCTTGGGCGACCACAGCGCCACCGTGCCCTTGAGCGCCAGCACCTGCGTGAAGCCGAAGGCGGCCGCGCTGCGCAGCAGGGTGCCGACATTGCCAGGGTCCTGCACCCGGTCGAGCACCAGGCTGGGAGCCAGGGGATGGAGGGACGACGCGCCCGGCGCCGGCAGCACGAAGCCGATGTCCGCGGGCGACTCGAGGCCGCTCAGCGCGCGCATCAGCGGCGCCGGCAGCACGCCCACCCGATCGGCCTGCCGGGCCAGCGCCTGCAGGGCCGGCTGCCCGGTCCAGGCCGCCTCGCTGATCAAGGCTTGAGGCACCCGCACGCCTTGGGCCACGCAGGCCGCGCACAGGTGCTCGCCCTCGAGCCAGATCTCGCCGCCCTTGCGGTAGGTGGCGGGGTCCTTCAGGGCCTTGCGCAACCGCACCAGCAGGGGGTTGTCGCGCGAGGTGATCGGCCTCACCCGGCCGTCCGCGCCGCCCCCCTCAGACACCCAGCACCTCGCGCACCGGGGCGAAAGAGCGCCGGTGCTGGTCGCAGGCCCCGTGGGCCCGGAGTGCCGCCAGGTGGTCGGGCGTCGGGTATCCCTTGTGGCCGTCGAAGCCGTATTGGGGGTGGGTCTGGTGCAGGGTCTCGCACCAGCGGTCCCGGTGCACCTTGGCCAGGATCGAGGCCGCGGAGATGGCCTTGACCTTGGCGTCGCCCTTGACGATGGCTTCGGCAGCGATCTTCAGCAGCGGGATGCGGTTGCCGTCGACCAGCACCTTGACGGGCTTGAGGCGCAAACCCTCGACGGCGCGGCGCATGGCGAGCATGGTGGCGTGGAGGATGTTGAGCCGGTCGATCTCCTCGACGCTGGCCTCCGCGATGCAGCAGCACAGCGCCTTGGCGCGGATCTCGTCGAACAAGCGCTCGCGGGTGCGCGCGGTGAGCTTCTTGGAATCGTTCAGGCCGGGGATGGGCTTCAGGTCGTCCAGGATCACCGCCGCGGCGACCACCGGCCCGGCCAGGGGGCCGCGGCCGGCCTCGTCCACGCCGGCGACCAAGCCGGGCACATCCCAGCACAGGCCGAGCTGCTCAGCGTGGAGAGGATTCAAGGGACGTGAGGAGGATTTTTTCGATGGCATCGGTGGCAGCGACAGCGGTGTTGCGCCGCAGGTCGCGGTGCAAGGATTCAAAGCGGTGTTGCAAGGCGGCGGCACGGTCGGGCTGGTCCAGCCAGGCCAGGGTGGCGCGGGCAAGATTGTCAGGGCTGGCCTCGTCTTGCAGCAACTCCGGAACCACGAATTCTTCCAGCAGGATGTTCGGCAGTCCCACCCAGGGTTGATAGCGCTTGCGCCGCATCAGCTGCCAGCTCAGCCAGTTCATCGCATAGGCGATGACCATCGGCCGCTTGAACAGGGCTGCTTCGAGGGTCGCCGTGCCGCTGGCCACCAGCGTGACGTCGCAGGCCGCCAGCGCCTCGTGCGAACGCCCGGCCAGCAGTTCGACGCGCACCCCACTGGCATGCTGTGCCAGCATCGGCTCGATCATCGGCCGCAGCCCGGTGGACACCGGCAGGATGAAGCGCAACCCCGGCCGGGCCCGCACCATGTGCGCCGCTGCCGCCAGCAGGCGGGGTGCGATGTAGTGGATCTCGGAGCGGCGGCTACCGGGCAGCAAGGCCACGACGGTGTCCGTGTCGTGCAGTCCCAGCGCCTGCCGCGCGGCGGTGCGCGGCACCTCGAGGGGGATGGCATCGGCGAGCGGATGTCCGACGTAGCTGGCAGCGATGCCGGCCTTGGCGTAGATCGCGGGCTCGAACGGGAACACGCACAGCACGTGGTCGACCGCATGCCGGATGGCTTCGATGCGCTCGCCACGCCAGGCCCAGATGGACGGGCTGACGAAGTGCACCGTCTTCACGCCGCGCGACTTGAGGGTGGTTTCGAGGCCGAGGTTGAAATCGGGCGCGTCGACGCCGATGAACATCTGCGGTGGCTCGCTCAGCAGCCGCTCGGCCAACTGGCGCCGGATGCCGACGATCTCGCGGTAGTGCCGCAGCACCTCGACATAGCCGCGCACGGCCAGCTTGTGGTGCGGCCACCAGGCTTCGAAACCGTGCCCTGCCATCTGCGGGCCGCCAATGCCGCAGGCATGAAGGCCTGGCCAGCGCGCCTTGAGCCCGCCGAGCAGCAGGCCCGCGAGCAGATCACCCGAGGCCTCGCCGGCCACCATGGCCAGGTGGGGGGAGGATATGTGGGACGTCATTGAGGGATCTCCGGCAGGGATGTGCAGGCGAAGGGGTTCTTTTTCCCATCACGCCACGCACCGCTCGTGCTGAGCTCATGGCCTGCGCAAGCTTTGACAAGCTCAGCGCGAACGGGTAGCAAACAAACAGGAGGTGTGCCATGCAGGCCGAGGCCTAGAGACGGCCTCGCAGCACCGCGCCCCCAGCGAACGCCAAAGCCAACGTAGAAACGCCTGTGCATCGAACCTGACGGATTCCAGCCAAGAAGAGCCTGCGCCTCAACGCACGATGCCGCGATCGGCCTGCTTCAGGAAGCCACTCATCAGTGCGATCTCGGCCTGTGCGCCTGGGTGCGCTGCCGCCAGCGCCTCGATCCCCTGCCGAGCATCGTCCAGCGTGAGCCCCTGGCGGTACAGCAGCCGGTGCATCTGCTTGACCACCGCCAACTGCTCGCCACTGAAACCACGCCGCTTCAAGCCCTCGAGGTTGAAGCTGCGGGCCTGTGCCGGGTTGCCCGACACCATGGCGAAAGGCGGCACGTCCTGCAGCAGGATGGTGCCCATGCCCGTCATGGCGTGAGCACCGATCTTCACGAACTGGTGCACCGCCGTGTACGCACCGAGGATGGCCCAGTCGCCCACATGCACGTGACCCGCGATCTGGGCGTTGTTGGCGAAGATGGTCTTGTTGCCCACTTGGCAGTCGTGTGCCAGGTGGGTGTAGGCCATCATCCAGTTGTCGTCGCCCAGGCGCGTCACCCCCCCGTCCTGGGCCGTTCCCAGGTTGAAGGTGCAGAACTCCCGGATGGTGTTGCGGTCACCGATGTGCAGCTCGGTCGGCTCGCCGGCGTACTTCTTGTCCTGCGGAATGCCGCCCAGCGAGCTGAACTGGAAGATGCGGTTGTCGCGGCCGATGGTGGTGCGGCCCTCGATCACGCAGTGCGGGCCCACCGTCGTGCCCTCGCCGATGCGGACCTGCGAACGGATGATGCAATATGGGCCGATGGTGACGCGCTCACCCAGCTCGGCACCGGGTTCGACCACCGCTGTGGGATGGATCTCTGCCATGACTGCTTGCTCGCTCGTTCAGCCGATGCTGCGCATCGTGCACATCAGGTCGGCCTCGGCCGCCAGCTCCTCGCCGACGAGCGCCCGCGCCTTGAACTTGAACATGCCCGAGCGCATGCGCTCCAGCTCGACGTCCAGGTGCAACTGGTCGCCCGGCTCGACCGGCCGCTTGAAACGCGCGCCGTCGATGCCTGCGAAGTAGTAGACCGTCTTGTCGTCGGGCACCACGCCCAGGGTTTCGAATGCCAGCACGGCCGCGGCCTGGGCCAGCGCCTCCAGCATCAGCACCCCCGGCATCACCGGGCGGTGCGGGAAATGCCCGGTGAAGAACGGCTCGTTGATGGTCACGTTCTTGATGGCCAGGATGCGCTTGCCCTTCTCGAGGGAGACCACGCGGTCGACCAGCAGGATGGGGTAGCGGTGGGGAAGTTTTTTGAGGATCTGATGGATGTCCAGCGTCATGGCGGTGTTTTCTTCTCAAGGGCGCGCACGCGGTCGCGCAAGGCGTGAAGCTGCCGCAGGGTGGCAGCGTTCTTTTCCCAGGCGGCATTGTCGTCGATGGGAAACACGCCACTGTACTGCCCCGGCCGGGACAGAGAGCGCGTCACCACCGTGGCTGCCGACACATGGACGTGATCGGCCAGCGACAGGTGTCCCAGCACCACCGCCCCGCCGCCCACCGTGCAGTGCGCACCGATCACCGCGCTGCCTGCCACGCCGACGCAACCGGCCATGGCAGTGTGGGCACCGATGCGCACGTTGTGGCCGATCTGGATGAGGTTGTCGAGCTTGACGCCGTCCTCGATCACCGTGTCTTCCAGCGCGCCGCGGTCGACGCAGGTGTTGGCCCCGATCTCGACCTGGTGGCCGATGCGCACGGCCCCCAGCTGCTCGATCTTCTCCCACCCCTGCCCCGCCGCCCCGCGGCGCGGGGCAAAGCCGAAGCCGTCAGCCCCGATCACCACGCCACTGTGCAGCAGGCATTCGTCGCCCAGCCGGCAGTCGGCCCCGATCACCACCCGCGGCGCGAGCCGGGTGCCGCGGCCCAGCACGGCGCCGGCCCCCACGACGGAATGCGCCCCCACCGAGACCCCGTCGCCCAGCACCGCGGCTGCTTCGATCACCGCGAAGGCACCGACGAACACGCCCGCGCCGAGCTGGGCCGAGGGGTCGACCACGGCCGTGGGATGCACACCCACCGGCGGCAGCGGCCGCGTGTGCCGGGCCCACCACTGGCTCAGGCGTGCGAAGTAGAGGTAGGGGTCGTCCACCACGATGGCGGCACCGCGGGCCAGCGCGGCCTCGCGGTGCGCCGGCGTGACCACCACGCAGGCGGCGTTGGATGCCGTCAGCTGCGAGGCATAGCGCGGGTTGGAGAGAAAGGAGATGCAGTCGCCGTCGGCACGGTCCAGCGGCGCAAGGCGCGCCACGGCACGCTGCGGATCGCCGACCAGCTCGCCCCCCAAGTCCGCGGTGATGGCGCCCAGTGTGAAGGACGGTGCGGAAGCGGGGGCGGCCGTGGAAGCGGAAGAGGAAGCCACCGCGTCAAGCCCGCGACTGCCGCGTGGAGGGCTGGCGTGCCACGGCGAACTGCCTCACTTGCTGGCGTTGAGCTGCTTGATGACCTTGTCCGTGATGTCCACGCGGGGACCCGCGAACACGACGTCCTGGAGGATCAGGTCGTACTTCTCGGTTTCGAAGATCTGCTTGATGACCTTGTTGGCCCGCTCGACCACCTGGGCCAGCTCTTCGTTCTTGCGCTGGTTCAGGTCTTCCTGGAATTCGCGGCGCTTGCGCTGGAACTCGCGGTCCTGGTCCATCAGGTCGCGCTGGCGGCGGTTGCGCTCGCCCTCGGCCAGGGTGGGAGCTTCCTTCTCCAGCTTGTCGCCGGCGGCCTTCAGGCGTGCAGCCAGGTCGTTCAGGTCCTTCTCGCGCTTGGAGAACTCGGCCTCGAGCTTGGTCTGCGCGGCCTTGGCGGGAACAGCATCACGCAGCACGCGATCGCTGTTGACGTAGCCGATCTTCAGCTCTTCCGCCTGGGCACTGCACACCGAGGCGACCATGACCAGCGACGCACACAGGATCTTTTTCAACATCACATGTTTTTTCATCAAAATGCTGTCCCAATCTGAAATTGAACCCGCTCGATTTTATCCGTTGTCTCCTTGCGAATCGGCGTCCCGATGCTCAGCTTGAGCGGGCCGACAGGCGAGATCCAACTCAACCCAACCCCTGTGGAGGCCCGCAGGCTGCTTGCGGTGACCTTCTCATCCTCGCCCCACACATTGCCTACGTCGATGTAGGTGAACCAGCGCAGCGTGCGGTCGTTGCCGGTGCCAGTCAGCGGCAGGTACAGCTCGCCGTTGAGGTTGAAGCGGCGATTGCCCCCGAGGTAGGCACCAGTCCCGTTGCACACCCCCGGCCGGCTCGGGTCGGGCGTGCCGCAGTCTCTCACACCGAGCGAGCCCTGGTCGAAGGCGCGCACCGTGCCCAGGCCACCGCCATAGAAGTTCTTGGTCACGGGATAGGGCTGGCCGTTCAGCCCCTTGCCGATGCCGAACTCGGCGTTGACCGCAAAGGTCGTCTGGCGGGTCAAGGCGAAGTACTGCTGGAACTGGTAGCTCGCACGCACATAGCGGGTATCGCCACCAACGCTCCAGTCGACGTTGGCGCGCTGGTAGCGGCCAGTGGTGGGCACGAGTGTGCTGTCACGCCCCTCCCGGCTCCAGCCCAGCGTCAGGGGGATGGCATTGGTGGTGGCGCCAAACTGGTCGCGGTAGATCCGGTACGCGGCCGGCATGCAGCGGGCCTGGTTGTCCGGGGTCGAGCACGAGGCGCCGCGGATCTCGGTCTGCTCGTAGCCCACCCCGAAATACACGGTGTCGACCTCATTGAAAGGAACGCCGAAGCGGATGGCCGCACCGGGGATGATCAGCTTGTAATCCTCGCCCTGGCTGTTGAGCGGTTGGGTGGTGCGGTAGTACAGGTCGACAGCGCGCAAGACGCCGTCCATCGTGAAGTAGGGATCGAGCGTGCTCAGCACCAGGGTGCGCTGCGACTTGCTGGTGTTGAGGTCGAGGCCCAGGTAGTTGCCCGAGCCGAAGACGTTTTCCTTCTTGATCCCGGCATTGATGGAGATCTTGTCGGCGGTGGAGAAGCCTGCCCCCAGGATGAGGTTGCCGGTCGGCTTTTCCTTGACGCGGACGGTGAGGTCCACCTGGTCGGTGGTACCGGGCACTTCGCTGGTCTCGATGCCGACCTCGCTGAAGAAGCCCAGGCGGTCCACCCGGTCGCGCGAGAGCTTGATCTTGTTGGCGTCGTACCAGGAGGACTCGAACTGGCGGAACTCGCGGCGCACCACCTCGTCGCGGGTGCTGGTGTTGCCCGCCACGTTGATCCGGCGCACGTAGACGCGGCGCTGCACGTCCGACACCAGCGTCAGCACCACCTGCCCGGTGGCGCGGTCGATCTCGGGACGCGCGTCGACCTTCGCGAAGGCATAGCCGAAGGAGCCGAAGCGGTCGGTGAAGGCACGCACCGTCTCGCTCACCGACTCGGCGCGGTAGGGCTGGCCCGGCTTGATGGTGACGAGGGACTTGAACTCATTGTCCTTGCCGAGGTATTCACCCTCCAGCTTCACCGAAGTCACGGTGTAGGGCTGGCCTTCCTTCACGTTGATGGTGATGACGATGTCCTGCTTGTCGGGGGAGATCGCCACCTGGGTCGACTCGATGTTGAACTCGAGGTAGCCGCGGTCCAGGTAGTAGGCGCGCAAGGTCTCGAGGTCGGCATTGAGCTTGGCGCGCGAGTAGCGGTCGGCCTTGGTGTACCAGTTCATCAAGCCGCCCTCATTGAGGTCCATCAGGCCCTTGAGCTTGCTCTCAGAAAACACCTTGTTGCCGGTGAAGCGGATGTCCTTGATGCGCGCCACCCCGCCCTCGGTGATGGTGAAGGTGAGGTTGACGCGGTTGCGCTCCTGGGGCGTCACGGTGGTGACCACCTCCACGCCGTACAGGCTGCGGTTCAGGTACTGGCGCTTGAGCTCCTGCTCGGCGCGGTCGGCCAGGGCCTTGTCGAAGGGCTGGCCGTCGCTGATGCCGAAGTCCTTGAGAGACTTGATCAGCACGTCCTTGTCGAACTCCTTCAGGCCGGAGAACTCGATGTTCGCGATGACGGGCCGCTCGTCGACGATGACCACCACCACGCCCTTGTCGAGCTCGATGCGCACGTCGCGGAACAGGCCGGTGGCAAACAGCGCGCGCAGCGCCGCGGCACCCTTCTCGTCGTTGTAGGTGTCACCGATGCGGAAAGGCAGCGAGGCGAAGACGGTGCCGGCATCGGTGCGCTGCAGGCCCTCGACCCGGATGTCCTTGAGCTTGAAAGGCTCGACGGCCATGGCCGTCGTCGCCTGCAGGCCTCCCACCACCAACACCACCGAAGCCAACCACCGACGAAACAGAATGACCATTGATTGTGATTGTTGTTGAGAAGAAGGCATGCGCGAATCAGGCCTGTTGCCCAGGGAGAAGATGAAGGATCAGTTTGGGATGGTGATCAGCTCAGTGCTGGCCCAGATAGCGCGTCACGTCGTTGAACAAGGCAAGGAACATGGCCAGCAACAAAATGACCATCCCGCCACGTTGCAACCGCTCAAGCCAGGGCCCGGAAACAGGCCGTCCGGTCAAAACTTCGAAAAGATAATACATCAGGTGTCCACCGTCCAAGATTGGCAGCGGCAGCAGGTTCAACACCCCGAGGCTCACGCTCAGCAGTGCCAGGTAGACGAGGTAGTCGGTGAGGCCGCGGCGCACGGCCTGGCCGGCGTAGTCGGCCATCGTCAACGCACCCGAGAGGTTCTTCACCGAGGCCTCGCCGACCAGCATGCGGCCCAGCATGCGCAGGGTCATCGTGGAGCGGTCCCAGGTGTCGCCCGCGGCCTCGCGCAGGCCGTCCACGAAACCGTAGCGCACCAGGACCTTCTCGGGCCCCTGGCCCAGGTACACCGACACCCGCGCCACCTGGTCCTTTGGATCGATCACCGGGGTGAGTTCGATACTGAGGGTCTGCAGGCCGCGCTCGAGGTGCCAGGTCATGGAACGCGGCGTCCCGCCCGCCCCGCGCTCGCGGATCAGGGACTCGAGGTGGGCGGCATCGACCACCGGCACGTCGTCCACGCGCAGCACGCGGTCACCGGCCTGCACGCCCGCCCGCGCCGCGGGCCCGCCCTCCAGCACCCCGCTGATCACGGGTGCGCGCCACATGCTCAGGCCCAGTTGCTGCATCACGCCGGCGTCGATCTCGCGGCTGCCGAGCCGCGCCAGCGGCAGCGCCACCGTGCGCTCACTGGCGCCGGAGAGGTCGGTGACCCGCAGCCGCAGCGTCTCGGACTGCATCAGGGCATCGGCCAGACGCCAATGCAAGTCCGAGAGGGAGCGCACCGGTGTCCAGTGCTGGCCGTCGGTCGACGACTCGCGCACCTGGTCGCCGGACCGCAGGCCGGCTTCCTGCGCCAGGCTGCCCGCCGGCGGCGAGGACAGCACCGCCTGCGTCTCCTGCGTGCCGATCCAGTGGACCGCCGCCAGCAGCACGATGGCCAGCAGCAGGTTCGCGACGGGCCCCGCCAGCACGATCGCCATGCGGCGCCACACGGGCTGCGCGTTCAGGGCCCGTGCGCGCTCCTCGGGCGCCACGGGGCCCTCGCGTTCGTCGAGCATGCGGACGTAGCCGCCCAGCGGCAGGGCGCAGACCACGAACTCAGTGTCTTCGGGCCGCTTCTGCCAACGCCACAGCACCTGGCCGAAGCCCACCGAGAAGCGCAGCACCTTCACGCCGCAGGCCACCGCCACGCGGTAGTGGCCGTACTCGTGGACGACGACCAGCACGCCCAGCGCCAGCAGGAAGGCCAGCAGGGTGATCACGCGGCCACCCCGCGGATGCGCGCCTGGGCGGCTTGGCGGGCGCGCTGGTCCAGCGCGAGCAGGGATTCCAGGTTCTGACTGTCGGCGGCGTTCACGGGGATGGCGTCAAGCACGTGGCGGTTGACGCTGTGAATCTGGTCGAAGCGGATGGTTCCGTCCAGGAAGGCCGCCACGCCCTCCTCGTTCGCCGCGTTCAACACCGCGGTGGTGCCGGCCGGCGCGCGCAGCGTCTCCCAGGCCAGCGGCAAGCCGGGGTAGCGCGCCGGATCGGGCGGCTCGAACTGCAGGTTCGCGAGGGCAGTGAAGTCGAGCAGGTCCGCGCCCGAGGCAATGCGCTCGGGGAAGGCCAGCCCATAGGCGATCGGCACCCGCATGTCGGGCGTGCCCAGTTGCGCCAGCACCGAGTGGTCGCGGCACACCACCATGGAATGGATGATGCTCTGCGGGTGGATCACGACCTGGATCTGCTCGGGCTGCAGGTCGAACAGCCAGCGCGCCTCGATGACCTCAAGGACCTTGTTCATCATGGTGGCCGAGTCGACCGAGATCTTGCGGCCCATCACCCAGTTGGGATGGGCGCAGGCCTGTGCGGGCGTGACCTGCGGCAGGGCCTCGGGCGCCAGCGTGCGCAGCGGACCACCCGAGGCTGTCAGCACCACCTGGTGGATGCGCTGCGACCACGTGGCGCGGTCTTCCGGCAGGCATTGGAAGATGGCCGAATGCTCGCTGTCGATCGGCAGCAGCGTGGCGCCGCCCTGCGCCACCGCCGCCATGAACAGCGCCCCGCCCACCACCAGGGCCTCCTTGTTGGCCAGCAGCAGCCGCTTGCCCTGGCGCGCCGCGCTCAGGCACGGTGGCAGGCCGGCGGCGCCAACGATCGCGGCCATCACGATGTCGACCTCGGGATGGCCCGCCAGGTCGACCAGCGCCTGCGGCCCGCTCAGCACCTCGGTGCGGCAACCCTGCATGCGCAGCTGCTCACGCAGGGCCCGCGCCTGCACCGCATCGCCGAGTGCGGCGAAACGGGGCTGCCAGCGCAGGCACTGGTCACGCAGTTCGTCCGCCTTGCTGTGCGCCGTGAGGGCGAACACGTCGAAGCGGTCCGGATGGCGGCCCAGCACGTCCAGGGTGTTCGTGCCGATGGACCCTGTGGAGCCCAGGATGCAAACCTTCTGAGGGGTCATGGTGAGGCAGGTGTCTTCTCTTGACTGGAACGGAGGAAGGACGGCAGCGGCCGAGATTGCGCTCAGAGCGAGGTCAGCGCCATCACCGCCGGAAAGACGGGCAGCAAGGCGTCGATGCGGTCGAGCATGCCGCCGTGGCCAGGCAGCAGGCGGCTGCTGTCCTTCACGCCCGCGCTGCGCTTGACCAGTGACTCCAGCAGATCGCCCAGCACGCTCAGCACCGCAAGATAGAGGGCCGTCAGCACCAGCACCCCCCAGCCGAAACGCGTGCGCAGCCGCAGCAGGAAACTGCCCGTGCCATCACCAAGCCCCGGCTCCACGAAGACCCACACCACAGCCAGCAGCACCACGGCCAGCAGCCCGGTATAGACGCCTTCCCAGCTCTTGCCAGGGCTGATCGACACGGCGAGCTTGCGCCGACCCCAGGTGCGCCCGCCGAAGTACGCCGCGATGTCGGCCATCCAGACCACCGCCAGCACGGAGGCCAGGAAATCCACGCCCTGCCCTTTCGCCGCGCTCATGGCGAGCCAGCTGGCAGCCAGGGCGACCCAGCCCAGCCCGAGGCGCGCACCGGGCCACAGCCGCGGCCAGCCGGGTACGCCGACCCGCAAGGCCCAGGCCCCACCCAGCACCCACAGGCCGTTGACGGCCCACCACATCGCGCCAGGCACGCGTGCCGGCAGGTCGAACCACAGGGCCGCGAGGCAGGCAGCCGCCAAGGCCCCTCCCCAGCCCATGGCCGCCGGGCCACCGCTGCCGTTGAGCCGGCTCCACTCCCAGCCGGCCAGGCCGATCACCACCAGGCTGACGAGCCCGAAGGGCCAGGCCGAGGAAGCCAGCAGCGCCGGAACCAGCACAGCGAGCAAAACCAGGGCGGTGATCACGCGCTGCTTGAGCATGGGTCAAGCCCGGTCGTCCGGGGAGGAATGGAGAGAAGAGGAAGGGGATGGGGAGAACGCGGCCACCGGGGGCGGCTTCACGTCACCGAAGCGCCGCTCGCGCTTGGCGAAGTCGGCCAAGGCGGCGTCCAGCTGCGCCTCGTCGAAATCGGGCCACAGGCACGGCGTGAAATAGAGTTCGGCATACGCGGCCTGCCACAACAGGAAGTTGCTGATGCGGTGCTCGCCGCCCGTGCGGATGAACAGGTCGAGGTCGGGCGCATCGTGCAGGCTCATGAACGGCGCCAGGGTGGCCTCGCTCAGCTGCTCGGGCGCGATGCCCGCGCGCAGCGCCTGCTGGCAGGCCTGCACCACGTCCCAGCGGCCGCCGTAGTTGAAGGCGATGTTGACGGTGATGCGGGTGTTGTCGCGCGTCAGTTCCTCGGCCTCGTCCCAGGCCTGGCGCAGCTTGTCGGAGACGGTGCTGCGGTCTCCGATGACGCGGATGCGCACGCCGAGCTTGGCCAGCTTCTTGAGGTAGGTCGACACCGCGATCGGCACCAGCGACATCAGGCCCGACACCTCCTCGGGCGGACGGCGCCAGTTCTCGGACGAGAAGGCGAACACGGTGAGGTGCTCAATGCCGCGCTCGGCGCAGGCCAGCAGCGTGTTGACCAGCACATCCACGCCCTTCTTGTGACCCCAGAAGCGCGGCATGAAGCGCTTGCTGGCCCAGCGTCCATTGCCATCCATCACGATGGCCACATGGCGGGGAACGGGCGAGGCACTCACGGGCGAGGAACGGGACGGAGGCAGGAGCGGCAAGCTGACTTCATACCGCCATGATCTCGGCCTCCTTGGCCGCGATCAGACGATCAATCTCCGCGATGTAGCGGTCGGTGAGCTTCTGGACCTCGTCGAGGGAGCGACGTTCGTCGTCCTCGGAGATCTCCTTGTCCTTGAGCAGCTTCTTGGCCTGCTCGTTGGCGTCGCGGCGCAGGTTGCGCACTGCGATCTTGGCGTCCTCGCCCTCGTTGCGCGCCACCTTGGTCAGCTCCTTGCGGCGCTCTTCCGTGAGGGGCGGCATCGGCACGCGCAGCAGGTCGCCCTGCGCGGAGGGGTTCAGGCCGAGGTCGCTCTCGCGGATGGCCTTCTCGATCTTCGGTCCCATCCCCTTCTCCCAGGGCTGGACGCTGATGGTGCGGGCATCGAGCAGACTGACGTTGGCCACCTGGCTCACCGGCACCATGGAGCCGTAGTACTCCACGTTCACCTGGTCCAGGATGCCGGGGTGCGCCCGGCCGGTGCGGATCTTGTGCAGGTCATTCTTCAGCGACTCGATGGAACGGCCCATCTTCTGCTCGGCATTTTTCTTGATGTCGGCAATGCTCATGGTGGTCTCCTACAGCTGCTTGCTTGCGGCGCTCTGGCTGTGCGTCGAGTTCAGACGCGCACCAGGGTGCCTTCGTCCTCGCCCAGCACGACCCGCTTGAGCGCACCGGGCTTGAAAATGCTGAACACCTTGATCGGCAGCTTCTGGTCGCGGCACAGCGCGAACGCGGTCGCGTCCATCACCTGCAGGTTGCGGCTGATGGCCTCGTCGAAAGTGATCTCGGTGTAGCGCGTGGCGTGCGGGTCCTTCTTGGGATCGGCACTGTACACGCCGTCCACCTTGGTGGCCTTGAGCACCACCTCCGCGCCGACCTCGGCGCCGCGCAGCGCTGCGGCCGTGTCGGTGGTGAAGAAGGGGTTGCCGGTGCCGGCCGCGAACACCACGATCTTGCCTTCCTCGAGGTACTGCAGCGCCTTCGGCCGCACGTAGGGCTCGACCACCTGCTCGAT
>CBINPE010000126.1:0-14986 GCA_966252435.1 uncultured Burkholderiales bacterium
TGATCGGCAGGGGCCCTCTCTGATCCAGGACCTGGCCGCCTGACCCGCCACCGCTCGGGCGGTCTGCGGCGGCGTGTACAAATCGTGAATGGTTGCGCTGCGCGCTAAATCACGAACTACCCAGCGACGTCGATCCCCTTGAAGGGGGATCCTTGCGTGCGTTCTTTCCACGCCACGCCTATTCAGGGGGGGTGGGACAGGCGCTAAGATGCCCGCCGGTACACCTTCCAAGGCCATGGCATCTCGAAACAAGCCCATCACCAGTCACTCGATCTTTCCGTTGACGCTTCTGTACGACGGTGACTGCGAGGTGTGTGCGCACGAGATGAACGACTTGCGGGGGCGCGACCGCGAGAAGCGCCTCATCTTCGTCGACATCGCTCAGCCGGCTTTCGATCCTCAACGCTATGGCACGCAGCTCTCCGAGTTGCGCGCCCAGATCCACGCCGTGCGGCCCGATGGCCGCCTGCTGCGCGGTGTGAGCGTGCTGCATGTGGCCTATGCCGCGGTGGGCCGCGGCTGGATGTTCGCGCCGGTCAAATGGCCTTTCCTCAAGCCCATGGCCAATGCGGTCTACCGGATGCTGTCCAAGCATCGCAGCGTGATCTCCCGGGCGGTGTCCCCCTGGCTCTTCGGCGTCTGGGACCGCCGGGCCCGCGGCACCCTGCAGCGCATGCAGGACACCTGCATCCTGACCGATGACGGCGTCTCGACCCTGCCCACCCACCTTGGCGAGGCGGGCCCGCTGTCCCGGGCCAAGGCGCCCTCCCGCGTGTCCATGCCCGTGGGCCATCGTGGCCGCCTGGAAGAGGAGGAGGGCGACGATGTCGCCATCGCGACCTCAACGCGCCGTGCTCGCTCCGAATCCCAACAGCGTTCCTCGCTGTGGCAGGACACGCTGCCGGCCATCAATCCGCCTTCGCGCCGCTGAGTGCGCGGGAGCCGGCGCCATGCCGGCAAGAAGGTGGGGGCCACTTGCACGACAATCGGGCTTTCCCTCTTTTTGGGGCGGGCCGACCCCCTGTCCCGCCTGACTGATCCGATCGCTGCATGGCCCGCCAACTGTCCCGTCTGATTCGCGCTGTCAACCTCCGCCGCATGGTGGTGTACCTGACGGCGTTGTGGAAAGTGATGTGGCACCCGCAGGCCCCGGGCGCCGCCAAGCTGGTGGCCGTTGCCGTGCTGGGCTACGTCATCAGTCCGGTCGACATCCTTCCCGACGTGATACCTGTGCTGGGCCAGCTGGATGACCTGTTGCTGATCCCGATCGGCGTGACCCTCGCCTCGCAACTGACGCCACCCACGGTGTGGCAGGCTTGCTTGCAAGAGGCCGAGCGGCTGGGCTGGAGCGGCCTGTGGCGCTTGCTGGGCCTGGTGCTGCTGTGGTTGGTCTTTCTCATCACGCTGACCTGGTGGCTGGTCAGCGGGTCGTAGAAGCCGGCATCGCGAAGAAAGATGGCCTTTTGTTTCACTGGAAGTACATGAACGACGATAACCACAACAACAAAGACAACACCCGCCAGGCGGCCGTGCGCGCACGCGCCGCCGTGTTCCTGCTGCTGTGCGCGCTGGGCGGGTCTCTTCACGAGGCCGCCGCCCGGCCGGGCCGCGGGGCCTCCGAGCAGCAGCAGTTCAGCGGTGTGGTGACCAAGGTGTCCGACGGTGACACCCTGTGGGTGCGACCCGCCCAATGCGCGGAGGGTTCGCGCTGCAAGCCTGTCAAGGTGCGCATGCAGGGCATCGATGCCCCGGAGAGCTGTCAGGCCTGGGGCGACCAGGCGGCGCGGGCCCTGCGTGAACGCCTGCTGAACAGGACGGTGGAGGTCACGGGCTCGGCCCATGACGTCTATGGCCGCACCCTCGGCGACGTGCAGCTGGGAGACGAGGATGTGGGCGCCTGGATGGTCAGCCAGGGGCATGCCTGGAGCTACCGGCACGGCCACAGCCTGGGGCCCTACGTGCGTGAGGAGACGCAGGCTCGGCAGGCACACCGCGGTCTGTTCGCCGACGCCAACCCAACCGAACCGCGTGTGTTTCGCAAGACGCACGGTCCTTGCGAGCGCGAGCGCTGACCGCGACCTCCCCGGATTCGGGGGGGTGTCCTGCCGGGTGTGCAGGATTGCGCACCTGACGCCCCATTTCTCGTCTGAAATTGGCGGGGATGAGCCCGTTGTCGCAGACATCAAGCCTTATCATTCGCCGCCTTCCAACGGCCAATTCAATGCAAGTCGCCACGCCCTCACTTAAAAACCGTTTGCTCCGTGCAGGAAGCTGGTCGTTTGCAGGCCATGTGCTGTCCCAGGTGATCCGTTTCGGGTCCAACGTGCTGTTGGCCCAGTTCCTGTTGCCGGACGCCTTCGGGCTGACCGGCACCGTGATGGTCCTGACCGTCGGGCTCACCCTGTTCTCAGACCTCGGGATTCTGCAGAACGTGATCCGCCACCCCAATGGGGATGACCCTCAATTCCTGAACACGGCCTGGACAGTGCAAATCGTCCGCGGCCTGGTGATCTGGCTAGCGGGTGTGGCGGTGGCCTGCTTCCTGATGATGGCGGCCCACCAGGGCTGGGTTCACGAGACCTACGCCGATCCGCGAATGCCCGCCGTCATCATCGCCACCTCCTTCTGCGCGGTGTTCCAGGGCCTGGAGTCGACCAAGCTCCTGGTGGACCGGCGCCACATGCGCCTGAAGGGCCTGACCCAGCTCGAGCTGACCAGCCAGGTGATTGCCACCATCGTCATGGCGGTGCTGGCGTGGGCCACCCACTCCATCTGGGCCCTCGTCGCCGGGGGGCTGGTCGCGGCGGCCGTGCGCACCACGATGACCCACGTCTTTCTCCAGGGGATGAACAACCGCCTGTGCTGGAACCGCACCGTGCTGCGCGAACTGCTCAGCTTCGGCAAGTGGGTGTTCCTGTCCTCGATCCTCTTCTTCCTGGCCAGCAGCGCCGACCGGCTGATCCTGCCGGCCCTGATCTCGCCCACCCAGATGGGCCTGTACGCCATTGCCTTCACCATCATCAGCGCCCCCACCCAGGTGGTGGCGACCCTGGCAGGCAACGTGGCCCTGCCGGCACTGAGCGAGGTGGTGCGGCTGCGACCGCACGACCTGCGCAGCGTGGCCCTGAAGTTCCAGCGCCTGTCCGATTTCTTCCTGATGCCGGTGGTGGGCGTGGTGGCGGTGGCTGGCCCCTCGATCGTCAACCTCTTCTACAGCGGCAGCTTCCAGGGTGTGGGGCCGATCCTTAGCACCCTGGCCATCGGCGCGCTGGCCTACCGCTATGGCGTCATGGAGCAGTGCTACCTGGCCATGGACAAGCCGAAGATCTTCACGGTCGTCAACGTGATCCGCTTCGTGTGTTCCTACGTCGGGATTCCGCTGGCCTTCCACGCGGGCGGCTTCCAGGGGGCGCTGATCGCCATCGTGGTGATCCAGTACGCCGGCTGGCCCGCGGCGTTCTACTTCAAGGCCCGGCATGGGTTGTTTGACTGGAAGGTCGAGCTGATGGCCATTCCGCTGCTGGCCCTTGGGCTGGCGCTGGGCTGGCCGGTCAGCTGGCTGCTGGACCACCAGGTCTCGCCGCTGATGCACGAGCTGATCCCGACCTTGCGTGCCTTCGTCAAGGGAGGCGGGGCATGACCGCACGGCTCGGCGTGGTCGCCATCGGCCGCAACGAGGGGGAGCGGCTGCGCGTGTGCCTGCGCTCCATCCGCCAGGGCCCCCTGGGTGACCTGCCGGTGGTCTACGTGGACTCCGGCTCCACCGACGGCTCGGTCGAGTTCGCCCGCTCGCTGGACGTGTCCGTGGTGGACCTGGACTTGACGCGGCCCTTCACGGCTGCGCGTGCACGCAACGAGGGGTTTGCTCGCCTGCAGGCCCTGGCGCCCGACCTGCAGTTCGTGCAGTTCGTGGATGGCGACTGCGAGGTGGTGGCCGACTGGATGCCGCAGGCGCTGGCGTACCTGGACAGCCATCCCGAGGTGGTGGCGGTATGCGGCCGGCGGCGCGAGCGCTTTCCCGAGCGTTCGGTGTACAACCTGCTGTGCGACCTGGAGTGGGACACGCCTTCGGGCGAGGCCAAGGCCTGTGGCGGCGATGTGATGATGCGGGTCGACGCCTTGCGCCGCGCCGGGGGCTACCGCGAGGATCTGATCGCCGGCGAGGAGCCGGAGCTGTGCGTGCGCCTGCGCGCGGCGGGCGGGCGCATCTGGCGGCTGCCGCTGGAGATGACGCTGCACGACGCCGCCATGCTGCGTTTCGGGCAGTGGTGGCAGCGGACCAAGCGCGCCGGCTTTGCCTTCGCCCAGGGAGCGGCCCTGCATGGGGCGCCCCCTGAGCGTCACTGGGTGCAGGAGTCGCGCCGGGCCTGGGTCTGGGGGCTGGGCCTGCCCCTGGGTCTGTTGCTGGCCTGTGCCTTGCTGGCGCCTTGGCTTGGCGGCTGGGTGGGACTGGCGTGGCTGGTGTATCCCGCCCAGGTGGCACGGTTGAGCCTGCAGGGTGCCGGTTCGCCCGCGGCGCGGCGCAAGCGTGCTTTCTTCCTCGTGCTGGGGAAGTTCGCCGAGGCCGCAGGGCAGCTCAAGTTCTTGATGCACCGACTGGCCGGCCGTCGCGCCGGGCTGATCGAATACAAATAGCAATCGATGATGAATGAGTACATAGGCTGCGCATGTCAGGTGAAGTGATTTCCCAGGAGAAGACGCGATGACCCTGCAAGTGGCTTACCTCGTCAACCAATACCCGAAAGTCAGCCACAGCTTCATCCGCCGTGAAATCCTGGCGCTCGAGCGGCAGGGTGTTCAGGTCCAGCGCATCGCCTTGCGCGGCTGGGACGGTGAGCTGGTCGACGCCGAGGACCAGCGTGAGCGCGCCCAGACGCAGTACGTCCTGCGCGGCGGGGCAGGGGGCCTGGCGAGCGCCATGCTGGCCCTGCTGTTCAGCCGGCCGGGCCGTTTCCTGAGCGCCTTGTGGCTGGCCACCCGGCTGGGCTGGCGGGCCGACCGTCCCATGCCGCTGCACTGGATCTATTTCGCCGAAGCCTGCGTCATCCTGCGCTGGCTGCAGGCTTCGGGTGCACGCCACATCCACGCCCACTTCGGCACCAATCCGGCCGAGGTCGTGATGCTTGTGCGTGCTTTGGGCGGCCCCAGTTTCAGCTTCACCGTGCACGGACCCGAGGAGTTCGACAAACCCGAGTTCCTGCACCTGGGCGACAAACTGCGCGCCTCGGCCTTCGTGGTGGCCATCAGCTCCTACGGGCGCAGCCAGCTGTACCGCTGGGTGGACCAGGCGCACTGGTCCAAGGTCCAGGTGGTGCACTGCGGCCTTGAGCCCGCCTTCCATGATGTGCCCAGCACACCGCCACCGGCCGCGCCGCGCCTTGTGTGCGTCGGACGGCTGTGTGAGCAGAAGGGTCAGCTGCTGCTGGTGCAGGCGGCGCACGAGGTGGTTCGCCAGGGCGTGCCACTGGAGCTGGTTCTGGCCGGCGATGGCGAGATGCGACCCCAGGTCGAAGCCCTGGTCCGGCGGCTTGGCCTGCAGGCGCAGGTGCGCATTACCGGTTGGATCAGCAGTGAACAGGTGCGCGCCGAGCTGCTGGCCGCGCGCGCGCTGGTGCTGCCGAGTTTCGCCGAAGGCCTGCCCGTGGTGATCATGGAAGCGATGGCCCTGCGCCGGCCGGTGATCACGACGTTCGTGGCGGGCATTCCCGAGCTGGTGCGCCAGGGCCAGGACGGCTGGCTGTTCCCGGCCGGGGATGTCGAGGGACTGGCCCAGGCGATGCGCGACTGCCTGGCCACGCCGGCGGACCAACTGGCCCGCATGGCCGAGGGAGCGCATGCCCGCGTGCTGGCGCGGCATGACATCGACACCGAGGCCACCAAGCTCAAGGCGCTGTTCACCGCGACCGTCGAGCAGGGCGTGGGGAGGGGTGGCTGATGGCAACCCATGACATGGGGTTGTGGCTGACCCTGCTGAATTTGCTTGCCGTGCTGGTGTCGTGCGTGCTGGCCGTGCCGGCGGGGGTGTTCGTGCTGCAGGTCGTGGTGGCCGTGCTGAGCCGCTCGGCCCAGCCGCGCATCAACGCGGTCGCGGCAGAGGCGGATGTGGCCCGCAAGGAACCCCGCCTGGCCGTCGTGATGCCGGCCCACAACGAGGCCCAGGGCATCACACCGGCGATCCACAGCGTGCTGTCGCAACTCAAGCCGGGCGACCGCCTGGTGGTGGTGGCCGACAACTGCAGCGACAACACCGCGACGGTCGCTGCCTCCGCGGGCGCGGAGGTGATCGAGCGCTTCGACACCCACCTGCGCGGTAAGGGTTATGCGCTGGACTTCGGCGTGCGCCACCTGGGCGTGGGCGATCCTCCAGACGTCGTGGTGATCGTGGATGCCGACTGCGAGGTCGCGCCAGGCGCCTTGCAGGCGCTGGCCCGCACCAGCGCGCAGCGCGGGCGGCCTGTGCAGGCCTTGTACCTGATGCACTCGCCGTCGGGGGCGGGCCTCAAGACCCGCATCGCCGAGTTCGCCTGGGTGGTCAAGAACCAGGTGCGTCCGCTGGGGTTCGCCCGCCTGGGCTGGCCCTGCCAGCTCATGGGCACCGGCATGGCCTTCCCCTGGGAACTGATCCGCCATGCCCCTCTGGCCTCGGGGCACATCGTGGAAGACATGCAGCTGGGCCTGGACCTGGCGGGCGCGGGGTCGCCGCCGCTTTTCCTGCCTTGCGCCGGGGTGCGCAGCCAGTTTCCTTCTCAGGCCGAAGGCACCGTTTCGCAGCGAACCCGCTGGGAGCATGGCCACCTGAGCGTCATCGCCGCGCATGCACCGCGTCTGCTCTGGCAGGCGATTTCCCGGGGGCAGGGTGTGCTGCTGGCCATGGCGCTCGACCTGTGCGTGCCCCCGCTGGCCTCTCTGGTGCTGGCGTTGGCCGCGTGGTCGGTGCTGGCTGGCCTGCTGTGGATGCTGAGCGGCCTGGCCGGGCCTGCCTGGCTGGCCTGGAGCGCCTTTGCCTGGCTGGGGTTGGGCGTGGGCCTGAGCTGGTGGGGCTTCGCGCGGCATGTGGTCTCCGGCGCCGAGTTGCTGTCCGTACCGGCCTATGTGCTGGGCAAGCTGCCCATCTATTGGCGCCTGCTGCTGAAGAAGGGGCAGGTGGAATGGGTGCGCACCCAGCGTGATCCGTCATCATCCTCACCTTCAACCCCTTCTCCCGCTGCCCGCCCCGACACGCCACCGTCGGGGCCTCGCTCCCCTGACGCCCCATGAACCGCATGAGCTCCGGACTGCAGTTGCATCCTTCCCATTTCGACCGCGAGGTGGTGGCCCTGCTGGGCTTGCCATTTGACGTGGTCGACATGGCGGGCGCCGTGGACAAGGTGCGCCAGGCGGCCTTCAGCGGCCAGCGCTGTTTCATTTCCACGCCGAACTTGAATTTCCTGATGGCAGCGCAGTCCGACGATGCGTTCCGCGACTCCGTCATCCACAGCGACCTCAGCCTGACCGACGGCATGCCGCTGGTCTGGCTGGCGCGCCTGCTGCGCCTGCCGATCCGGGAACGGGTCTCCGGCGCGGGGCTGTTCGAGCAGCTCTGCGTTCACGCCGCCCCCCCGGTCAGTGTCTATTTCTTCGGCGGGCCACCAGGCATCGCCCAGCAGGCTTGTGAACGCGTCAACCAGCAGGCACATCCGGGCGTGGTCTGCCGCGGGGCCACCGATCCGGGCGCCGGGCCCGTGCCCCAGATGAGCACCCCGGCCCACATCGAGGCGATCAACCGCAGCCAGGCCCAGTTCGTCATCGTGGCGCTGGGTGCGAAGAAGGGCCAGCAGTGGATCGAGCACAACCGGGAGCGCCTGAGTGCGCCGGTGCTGTGCCACCTCGGTGCCGTGGTCAACTTCGCGGCCGGCAGCGTGAACCGGGCGCCGCCGAGCTGGCAGCGCTGGGGTCTGGAGTGGGTCTGGCGCATCAAGGAGGAGCCCAGCCTGTGGCGTCGCTATTGGCAGGACGGCACGCGCTTCCTGGGTTTCCTGGCGACGCGCCTGTTGCCTTACGCCCTGTTCGTGCGCCGTTCGGCTCCACAGGCCGCGGTGCCGGCGCAGCTCTCGCGCCAGGAGGGCCCGCAGGGGCCTGTGCTGCGCCTGGAGGGTGCCTGGACCCGCGGCGGCCTGGCGCCGCTGCGCCACGCTCTGAAGGAAATCTTTTTCGTGGAGGGTGCGCGCCGCCTGAGCCTGGACTTGTCCCGGCTCACGCATGCCGACAGCCATTTCATCGGCCTGGTGATGCTGGCGCGTGGCGCGTTCGGTGCAGGGCTTGACATCCACGGCGCATCGGCCCGTGTGTTGAAAATATTCCGGTATCACGCGGCGAACTTTCTCCTGACGGCAGTACCTCAGCGTCCATGAACGCGCCGCGTTCCCCCGGCATTTCGGCCACGCAGCCGGACTGGCTGCGCGAGCGCAAGCCCTTCTTCGCCTGGATGCCCAGCCGCTCGCTCCTGGCCAGCCTGCGGGCCTACGAGCGTTGGCGGCATTCGCGCTGGCCCTGGGCTTTCTTCTTCAAGAAATGGGCAGTGCTGCGTCACCGGTTCTGGAGCGCTGTGACCGGTGCGGACATTCCCCTGGGCAGCAAGATCGGGGGTGGCTTGCTGCTGCCGCACCCGAACGGCATCGTCATCCACCCGGATGCGGAGATCGGACCGAACTGCCTGATCCTTCAACAGGTGACGGTGGGAGCGACGGGACGCGGCGTGCCGCGTCTGGGTGGACATGTGGACATCGGCGCGGGCGCCAAGCTGCTGGGGCCCATCGAGGTTGGCGACCATGCCCGCATCGGTGCCAACGCGCTGGTGATCAGGGACGTCCCCGCTGGTGCGACGGTGGTGGCGCCACCCGCGGAGATCCTGCCGCCATGACGGTGCGCAGGGGCGTCCTTGCATGCTGCATCACGCGGATCTTGCGCGTACAGTGAGGGCCGAACTGCAGGAAGCTCATGCCATGGCCCATCCATTCTCTCGCCGTCACCTCATCCTCGGCGCTGCCGCTGCGCTGGGCAGCACGGCACTGATGCGCTGGGACGGCACGGGAGTGCGCCTTGCTGGCTCCACCGCCCCTGCAACGGGTGGACTGGGTGATCCCGAGTTGAAGTACGCCCAGCAGCGTGCCGACCTGTGCGGTGCCGGCAATGCGGTGGGGGTGGGGTTGCGGGGTGAATACTTTGCCCAGGCTGACCTGGCAGGGGCGGTGCTGCTGACCCGGGTCGATCGCTTCGTCGATTTCGATGCCCAGATGGACTGGCCGGCGGATCAACCGGCCCCACGCTCTGCGCGCTGGTCTGGATGGATCAAGCCGCCTCTGGCGGGCGCCTACCGCTTTCACGCCGATGGCCCGGGCATGCGGGTTTCTGTGGCCAACCGTGTGGTGGCCGATGCGGATGCACCCGTGAGGCCCGAGACCGCAGCCGTTGACATGGCTCTGGGGCGTTTCTATCCCATCACCGTCGAACTTCGGCGCATCGAGGCCAGGTTCACAGGACGCTGGCGCCTGGAATGGACCGCCCCCCATGGCATGCGCTACGTGGTGCCGACCGCCTTGCTGTTCGTCCCCAACAATCCAACACGCTGAAGTGCGCTTGCCTGGCCTGCCTGGCGAAGAGGGCGGGTCTGTTGGTTGACGGTTCTGCGCATGAGCCCTCAGCGCCCAAAACGCATCGAGGCGGACGGGTGGCCCGTCCGCCTCGATGCGCTTGGCGATGCGATGGGATCAAACCATCGCTGTCAGGCTTCAGTAGATCGCGCGGCCGTCACCCAGCAGGTGAGAGTGGCAGTCCCGGCCGGCAGCCACGCAGTTGCGGCTCCAGGAATCAGACACTCCTTGCTCCCAGCCGTTGAACCAGTCCGCGTGAGCCGAGTAGCCACCAGGGCCGGTGTAGGTGTCGGACGACAGGCGCCATGCACCTTGGCGGCTCGTGACGGGATACAGCACGTGGAACGACACCTCGGGCAGGGCGATCGGGTGGGACGCCGGGCAGCCGCCGTTCGCATAGGCCATGTGGCTCTTGTGGTCGGGGCTGTCCAGGTTCACGCCGTCCCAGCACTGCGGGAAGGCGATGCTCATCTCGAGCTGGTCGCCGATCGGGCAGGTCGGGATGGTCTGGCCGCGGTTGGTGCCGCTGTTGTGGCACACCCAGGTGTACGGGCTGTTGTAGCCGTTGTCGGAGCTGGCCTTCGCATCACCGGCGATCATCCGCAGGCCCGGAGGCATGGCGTGGATGCTGCCCGGGTTGACGCCGCGGTAGCCACTCTTGTAATAGAAGTCGCTTTCGTCAGGCACCACCGGCAGGTTGGTGCCCGTGTCGATCAGCGCCGGCACCCAGTATGACGAGCGGTTGGCGGTGCCGCCGCGGCAGGTCGAGTTGCCGCTGCTGCGCAGCGAGTCGCTCGTGCTGTTCGCATTGGAGCCGGTGTTGCCGAAGAACACGTGCATGTGCGACTTGCCGGATTGCCCCGGGAACACGATCGCGTCGTCGAACGCAAAGTGCGAGGGCAGGCAGCGGGTGCGGAAGTCACCCGTGCCGTCGCCACTGGGCAGGGCCTGCTCGGACGTCTGGGTGATCTGTTCGACGCTCACGCCATTGTTGAGGCGAGGATTGGCAGGCAGCGTGCCAAGGCCGGCGCCGGTCTGCGAACTCGGGGTAGGTGCCGGGGCGGGGGCTGGAGCTGGGGCTGGGGCCGGTGCGGGGGTGGGCGCAGGCACCGGGGCCACGGAAGCCTGGCTGCTGCCGAACACCTGGCACACCTTCACGACGCCGGGCGTGGGGTCGCTGCCGTAGAAGCCGCTGTTGCAATTGGCGGTGCCGTTGACCGTGAGCTGAACCCAGGTCGAACCGGAACCATAGCGCGTGAGTTGGGAGCCACTGGTGGTGAAGCTGCCGTATTCAGAAGCCACCTGGACCCAGGAGCCCGCCGGTGCAGGAGCGGGGGCAGGTGCGGGCGCAGGGGCCGGTGCGGGAGCCGGGGCAGGTGCCGGAGCCGTCGTGCTGCCGAACACCTGGCACACCTTCACGACACCCGGGGCAGGGTCGCTGCCGAAGAAGCCGCTGTTGCAATTGGCGCTGCCACTGACCGTGCGCTGGACCCAGTTCGAACCGGAGCCATAACGGACGAGCTGGGAGCCATTGGTGGTGAAGCTGCCGTACTCGGAAGCCACTTGGACCCAGGAGCCCGTGGTGGCGGGGGCGGGCGCGGGGGCCGGTGCGGCAGTGTCGGGAACGAAGAGCTGGCAGGTCTTGTAGACCCCGATGGCAGGGTCATTGCCAAAGAAATCAGTGCGGCAGACGCCACTGTTGGTGACCGTCTTCTCGGCCCAGCGGGTGTCGACGCCGAGGCGGACCACCTGGGTGCCGCTGACCGTGAAGCTGTTCGGTTCGCCAGTGAGGGCGACCCACTTGCCGGGGCCGACGGCCAGGGCGCTTTCCGTGGTTACTTCTGCCGAGGTGCTGCTTGTCGCTGCCGATGTGTCAACTGCGCCACCACCGCCACCACAGGCTGCCAGGGTGAAGATTGCTACTGCTTCTGCCACCGCGAGCCGGGCGAACTTGGTTTCGAATCTCATGGCAATGCTCCGTCTTCAAAAATTTTCAACTTTATGGAGCTCGCCAACCCCGGGTCAGCGAGCGATATAGCAGTGGCGACGCGAGGGGACCGACGGAGTCGATGGCACGCCCTAGGGTGTGTAGATCGCGTTGCACTACCGTATGGCGTTGCCAGACTGGATCTGGGCGCTGAACACCGACGGCATAAGTTGCGGAGTGAAGGTTAACGACGTGGCTGGGCAGACTCGTAACGGGATGAACAGACTCGTAACAGCCGGCACTGCCCCTTTTGGGGGGGATTCGCACCCCCCTACTTGCGGGGTCAAGGCGTTAGCCCCCCCTATTCAGGGGGGTGTTGCCAAAATAAGACGGAAAAATCTTCCGTAAAAGAATACAAAAAAAACAAATGGTTACGATTGCGACGCTCTCGGGCGGCTTTTCCCCCGCAATTCGACGTTTCAAAAGGGGGTTGGAAGCGTCGAAGGCCAGCCTCATCAGGCCGATTGGAAGGGGTCATCGGGAAAATTTGCCTGGCGGAGCGTTTCTTTGGCCTGGCCGATGGAGCGGGAGCCCCCCGGGCAGAGGATGGCGCGTGTGCCTGCCTGTCTGGACTTGCAAGATCCGGCTCGCCTTGCCATCTATGTATCAATCTTGGGAGGCCGCCGCGGGATGCTTGCGTACCACTTGTCGAGCCGGCGCCGCGTCTGCGGATTCCTTGTCACCGGCACCCGGCGGGTGCACGCGCGGCCTTGGCTTGCCGAGTTGACGGTGCTACATTGCGGCGCTTGTGGTCCTTCCCGTCCCCTTTGTTGAGTGGCAAAGGCGGGTCGCAATCCGCCAATCGGTAAAGCCGTGTCGCGGAAGGTTGATTAACCCATCAAAGTGCTGGAAACCAGCACAAGAGGTGAGCGAAGAGATGATTGAACAATACAGATCCAATTCCCATTTGTTTGGGGGCAACGCGCCGTACGTCGAAGAGATGTACGAGGCTTACCTGGACAATCCCGGCTCCGTGCCCGACAACTGGCGCGCCTATTTCGACGCCCTGCAGCACGTGCCTGCCGTGGACGGCTCGAACAACCCCGACGTTGCGCATGCGCCCGTGGTCGAGTCGTTCGCGCAGCGCGCCAAGGCCAATGCCTTCGGCCACAAGGCCAGCGGCGCCGACCTGTCGGTGGCCCGCAAGCAGGTCCATGTGCAATCGCTGATCGCCGCCTATCGCTTCCTCGGCTCGCGCTGGGCCGACCTCGATCCCCTCAAGCGCCATGAGCGCCACAAGATTCCCGAACTCGAGCCGGCGTTCTACGACCTGACCGAGTCCGACATGGACATCTCGTTCAGCGCCACCAACACCTACTTCACCACCGCCGAGAACATGACCCTGCGCGAGATCGTGCAGGCTTTGCGCGAGACTTATTGCGCGTCGGTCGGCGTGGAGTACATGTACATCGCCGAGCCGGCCGAGAAGCGCTGGTGGCAGCAGCGCCTGGAGAGCACGCGCTCCCGCGGCCAGTTCTCCGACGCGCAGAAGAAGCACATCCTCAACCGCCTGACCGCCGCCGAAGGCCTCGAGCGCTACCTGCACACCAAGTACGTCGGCCAGAAGCGCTTCTCGCTCGAGGGCGGCGAGAGCTTCATTGCTTCGATGGACGAGCTGATCCAGCAGGCCGGCGCCAAGGGCGTGCAGGAGATCGTGATCGGCATGGCCCACCGCGGCCGCCTGAACGTGCTGGTCAACACCCTGGGCAAGACGCCGAAGGACCTGTTCTCCGAGTTCGAGCACACCGCGCCGGAAAACCTGCCCTCCGGTGACGTGAAATACCACCAGGGCTTCTCCAGCGACGTCAGCACGCCTGGCGGTCCGGTGCACCTGAGCCTGGCGTTCAACCCCTCGCACCTGGAAATCGTGAACCCCGTGGTGGAAGGCTCGGTCAAGGCCCGCCTGGACCGCCGCGGTGACAAGACCGGCCGCTCGGTGCTGCCGATCCTGGTGCACGGCGACGCGGCCTTCGCCGGCCAGGGCGTGGTGATGGAGACGCTGGCGCTGGCCCAGACGCGCGGCTACTTCACCGGCGGCACCGTGCACGTGGTGATCAACAACCAGATCGGCTTCACCACCAGCGACCCGCGCGACAGCCGCTCCACCCTGTACTGCTCGGACGTCGTCAAGATGATCGAGGCGCCCGTGCTGCACGTGAACGGCGACGATCCCGAGGCCGTGGTGTTCGCCACCCAGCTGGCGCTGGAATACCGCCAGGAGTTCAGCAAGGACGTGGTGGTCGACATCGTGTGTTTCCGCAAGCTTGGCCACAACGAGCAGGACACGCCCGCGCTGACCCAGCCGCTGATGTACAAGAAGATCGGCCAGCACCCCGGCACGCGCAAGCTCTACGCCGACAAGCTTGTGGCACAGAAGGTCCTGACCGCGGCCGAAGCCGACGAGATGATGACCGCCTACCGCGCCGCGATGGACGCCGGCAAGCACACCGTCGACCCCGTGCTGACCAACTTCAAGAGCAAGTACGCCGTCGACTGGTCGCCGTTCCTCGGCAAGAAGTGGACCGACGCGGCCGACACGGCCCTGCCGCTGGCCGAGATCAAGCGCCTGGCCGAGCGCATCACCACGCTGCCGCCGAACTTCAAGCCGCACAACCTGGCGGCCAAGGTGGTGGCCGACCGCGCCGCCATGGGCCGCGGCGAGATGAACCTGGACTGGGGCATGGGCGAGCACCTTGCCTTCGCCTCCCTGGTGGCCAGCGGCTATGCCGTGCGCCTGTCCGGCGAGGACTGCGGACGCGGCACCTTCACGCACCGCCACGCCGTGCTGCACGACCAGGGGCGCGAGCGCTGGGACGAGGGCACCTATACGCCGCTGGAGCACGTGGCCGAGGGCCAGGCGCCCTTCGTCGTGATCGACTCGCTGCTGTCCGAAGAGGCGGTGCTGGGCTTCGAGTACGGCTATGCCGCCGCCGAGCCCAACACGCTGGTCATCTGGGAAGCCCAGTTCGGTGACTTCGCCAACGGCGCACAGGTCGTGATCGACCAGTTCATCGCCTCGGGCGAGGTCAAGTGGGGCCGCGCCAACGGCCTGACGCTGATGCTGCCGCATGGCTACGAAGGCCAGGGCCCCGAGCACAGCTCGGCCCGCCTGGAGCGCTTCATGCAGCTGGCCGCGGACAACAACATGCAGATCGTGCAGCCCACCACGGCGAGCCAGATCTTCCACGTGCTGCGTCGCCAGATGGTGCGCATGTTCCGCAAGCCGCTCGTGCTGTTCACGCCGAAGTCGCTGCTGCGCGCGAAGGACGCGACCTCGCCGCTGTCGGAGTTCACCCGTGGCGAGTTCCGCACCGTCCTGCCCGAGACCAGTGCCGAGATCGCCGCCGACAAGGTCAAGCGCATCATCGTG
>CBINPE010000127.1:0-14779 GCA_966252435.1 uncultured Burkholderiales bacterium
TCATTTTTGATTTTCCCTGCGAATTGAGTTTACAATAGTAAAATTATGTTTTTTTGCGAAATTATCGCTCTTCCCAGGTGAGCAATAGCTTGGGTGTATGATGAGAGGAGAGTTTGAGTTGGATATGCCGAGGGTTTTAATAAAAAAGCCCCCATATATTTTGTAGGAGTAATATATTCCAAGCGATTCTTGGGTGTTTTGGTCGAGAAATTCGGTCTTTGATGAAACTATTTCGATCCCGAGGGATTTTGTTTTTGTGTGCGGCCCGTAGACTAATATAACTTCTTTTTTGGATATTTCATCTTTGATGCTTGGGGGGGTTTTGCAAAGATTGTCGAATTCCCTTGATGCGATGATCTCATCAATGACAAGCAAGGGAGTTGCTAATGCAATTGCAATTGTGCTAATGATAATTCTTGCGATATGCGGTAATTTGCTTGTGCAAATAAATGATATTTTCCATGCCACATATGCAAAAAGAAGGATAAAGGCGAGTAAAATTATTCCTGTCATTTTGTTTGTGGTTTAATTTTGTTGGGGAGAGTTGGGCTTTGGGTTTGATGTCATGAAATTTGACTTAACTTCCCTCGCTGCTGAATAGCAAAGAGTCATAGCTCCTCAGTCCTTGAGCATGGCTGTAACGCTGAACGTCTTGCCGCGCTTGTTCGCATATTGGTTCATTTGATTCTTGCAAGATGCTCATCACTCGCTGTGCGAGGCTTTGGGGGCTGAAGAAATCTGCGAGATACCCATTGCGGCTGTCTTCAATGATCTCTCGCACTGGTGCAGTATCTGCTCCAATGACTAGTGCTCCGCATGCCATGGCCTCCAGCATGGACCAACTCAGCACAAAGGGATAGCTCAGGTAGACATGCGTGCTCGAGATCTGCAGCGCTTTGACGTATTGCGCATAAGGCAGGCGGCCCATGAAGTGGGTGCGCGTGGCGTCAAGCTTCACTTCACGCAGCATCTTCTCTCGCCAGTTCGGAGCGTCCTTCGGACGTTCGCCGTAGCTCACTTCGTCGCCCCCCACGACCACAGTATGGCAAGTCGGGTGTTTGCGTTGGATGAGTTCCAGCGCTCGCATGAAGTTGTGGAAGCCACGATAGGGCTCCAGGTTGCGAGCCACGTAAGTGATGATTGGCATTCCGACCTTAAGAACTGTGCCGCTGGGCGTGACCAGTTGGGCGTGTGGGTCTGGTCCGAGCAGGTGGGTGGGAATGCCCTCGTGCTGCACGACCATGCGCTCGCGGAACACTGCCGGATGTCGGCTGCGCTGCCACTCGGTTGGCGTGACAGCCACATCGCATTGCGCGAGGTTCAGGCTGTGCAGCGCATTCCAGGTGCGAATGCGTGCTGCGCCGTCGAAGCTCAGTGGGAACTCGGGGTCGAATCCCAGGTCCGCGCCTTCGGCCTGGTAGTACCACTCGCACAGATGGATCAGCCGGGTGTCCGGAAACACGTCCTTGGCATACAAGGTCTCGCCCCAGCCAGGGTGCGCGACGATGGCATCGGGGATGAATCCCTGCTTCTTCATCGCCAACATGGCTCGAACCGCGGCTTGCCCATGCAATGTGGCGGCTTCCATCTGGCGCAGGTAGGGGTGCTGCGCCTCGTGCACCTGACGGTGCAGCTTGTAGCGCACCAAGCCCTTGAAGCCTGGCAGGCCTGGTGCGGTGTCGCGACCCAGGCCGCGCACGTCCCACCCCGGCCGCTGGGACCAGGCCTGGACCAGGTGGCCGAACTGCCCAGGGAAGTTCTGATGAACAACGAGAATCCGCATGTCACTCACCGCTCTCCGAGGCTCTCATCCAGTGCCTTGTGCACGGGGCTGAAGAGGTAGTCGATCACACGACGTTGGCCGGTCTTGATCTCGGCGGTGACATTCATGCCCGGACTCAGCGCGATGCGCTTGCCGTCGACCATGATGTGCTTTGCTTGAACTTGCACGAGGGCGGGGAAGATCGCGCCCCGGTGTTCGTCGTTCACCGCGTCCGCGCTGACGCTCTTGACCTGTGCGTCGAGCGTGCCGTAGCGGGTGAAGGGGAAGGTCTCCAGCTTGACGACGACTTCCTGGCCTGCATGAACGAAGCCGATGTCCTTGTTGTCGATGACCACCTCGGCCGTCACGTCGCCGTCCTTGGGCACGATCACCATCAGCACCTGCGCGGGCGTGACCACGCCACCAGGGGTGTGCACGGCCACCTGCTGCACCGTGCCCGACACGGGGGCGGTGAGCTGGGTCAGGCGGCTGCGCTGCTCGCTCTTGAGGTTTTCCTGCGTGAGCTGCTGGCGCTTGAGCATGGCCTGGGACAGGCGATCGTTGAGCGTGCGCTGGGTTTCAGCCAGGAAAGCCGAGCGGGCCTGCACGCTCTCGGCCAGCGCAGCCTGGGCCTCGCCCAGCCTGGCGCGCTGGGTCAGCAGGTCCTGCTCCTGCTCGATGCGCTCGCGGGTGCGGTCCTGCCCTGCATGCCCAGCCACGAAGCCCTGCTCGCTCAGGCCTTTGAAGTCCGCCTCGCGCTGCCGGGCCAGGGGCAGCGTGGCCTCGAGCTTGGCCACACTGGCCTGCACGGTGCCCATCTCGGCCTCGCGGCGCTGCCGCTCGGCGCTCAGCTTGGCCAGCTTGGCGGTGATGTCCAGCCACTCGGCCTGCAACTGGGCTTGTTCCTGCGGATCACCCAGGCGAGCAGGCGACTGGTTGCTGGCCAATGCCTTGAGCAGGGCCGCGCTGCGCCTCTCGTCGCCAGCGGCGGCGCGCAGTTGCTCCTGGACGCTGGCCTGGTCGGCGCTGGCATTGGTGGCGTCCAATTCCACAAGCACCTGGCCGGCCTGGACCGTATCACCCTCCTTCACCAGTACTTGCCGCACCACGCTGGTTTCCAGGGGCTGGAGCGTCTTGGTCCGATCGCTCACCACGATGCGGCCCTGGGCCACGGCCACGATGTCGATGTGGCCGAAGATGGACCACAGCAGGGCCAGCGCGAACAGGCCGCACATCGCCCAGGCCAGCCGGCGCGGGGCAGGGTGGGGCGGTGTTTCCTGCAGACTCAGGGCGGCTGGCAGGAAGGCGGCCTCATCCGCCAGCCGCGGAGGGCCTGCCAACTCGTGGCGAACTGCCCAGGCCGCTCGGAAAACGGCGCGGTAGCGTGCCAGCAGGTCAAGCACCGGATGGCGTTGCGGCGTGGCCGTCGCCTGCGAAGTGGGTGCGGTAGCGCTGTTCATGCTGCACCCCCGGACTGGATGCGCAGCAGGTGGGCGTAAATCCCCTCCTGCTTGCATAACTGCTCATGCGGACCGCACTCGACGATCCGCCCCTTGCCCATCACGACGATGCGGTGGGCCTGGCGCACACTGCTCAGGCGGTGCGCGATGATCAGCACGGTACGGCCCCGGCAGATGGCCGCCATGTTCTTCTGCAGGATGGCCTCGCTCTCATAGTCCAGCGCGCTCGTGGCCTCGTCCAGGATCAGCACGCGCGGGTTGCTGAACAAAGCTCGGGCGATGGCAATGCGCTGCTTCTGCCCACCGCTCAAACCCGTGCCTTGTTCGCCCACCACCGTGTCGTAGCCCTCGGGCAGCTCGCTGACGAAGTCGTGCGCGCCGGCCAACTGGGCTGCGCGGATCACCTGCTCGATCGGTGCGGCCGGATCGGTGATGGCGATGTTTTCGCGGATGCTGCGGTTGAACAACAGGTTCTCCTGCAGCACCACGCCGATCTGCCGGCGCAACTGCGCGGCATCGATCAGGCTGATGTCCAGCCCGTCGACCAGCACGCGCCCCTGCTCGGGCGTGTACAGGCGTTGCACCAGCTTGGTCAGGGTGCTCTTGCCCGACCCGCTGCGGCCCACGATGCCGATCACCTCGCCCGGCGCGATCGACAGGCTCAATGCATGCAGCACGGGGGGCGCCTCGGGCCGATAGCGGAAGCTCACGCTGTCGAAATCGATGCGCCCCTTCAACGGGGGCAGTTGTGCAGCAGCGCTGGGGGGAACCTCTGTGCGGGTGTTCAGGATGTCGCCGAGACGGGCCATCGAGATGCCGACCTGTTGAAAATCGGTCCACAGCTGGGCCATGCGCATGATGGGCTGTGCCACGCGCTGGGCGAACATGTTGAAGGCGATGAACTGGCCCACCGACAATTCCTGCCCCATCACCAGGGTGGCACCCCACCACAGGGTGGCGGCACTCACCAGCTTGCCGATCAGGTTGATGCCTTCGTGGCCGAAGCTGGCCAGCGACTGGGTCCGGAAGCTGGCCGACACGTAGGCGGCAAGCTGGTTATCCCAGCGCCGGGCCATGCTGGGCTCCAGCGCGCTGGCCTTGACGGTCTGGATGCCGGTGACCGTCTCCACCAGCAGGGCCTGGTTCTCGGCGCCGCGGGCGAACTTCTCGTTCAGCCTGGCCCGCAGAACCGGCATGATCGTGAGGCTCAGGCCCGCGTACAGCGGCAGGCTGGCCAGCACGATCAGCGTCAGCGTCACGCTGTACGACAGCATGACGCCGATGAAGACCACCGAGAACAGCAGGTCGAGCACCAGGGTGATGGCATTGCCGGTGAGAAAGCTGCGGATGTTCTCCAGCTCACGCAGCCGTGCCACCGAGTCGCCCACGCGGCGAGCCTGGAAGTAGGCCAGCGGCAGCTGAATCAGGTGGCGAAACAGCCGTGCGCCCAGCTCCACGTCGATGCGGCTGGTGCTGTGGCTGAAGATGTAGGTGCGCAGCATGGACAGCGCGCTCTCGAACACCACGACCACCACCAATCCGATCACAAGAACGTTCAGTGTGGTCGTGCCGCGATGGACCAGCACTTTGTCCATCACGACCTGGAAGAACAGCGGGCTGACCAGCGCGATCAGCTGCAGGAACAGGGACACCAGCAGCACCTCGCCGAGCAGGCGGCGGTACTTGACCAGGCTGGGAATGAACCAGCTGAAGTCGAACTTGGCCAACTCGCCCACCAGCGTGGCGCGGCTGGTGATGAGCATCAGCTGGCCGGTCCACATCGCCTCGAACGTGGCCAGCGGCTCGATCACAGGTCGGCCGTTCTGAATGGCGCCGGAAGGGTCTTGGAACAGCACGCGCTGGTTGTCGCACTGGGCCAGGATGACGGTGCGGACCTGGCCTTCGGCATCGCGGACCAAGGCCAGGGCGGGCAGGGGGGTGAGCGCGAGGCGTTGCGTAGTGCTGCGAACGAGCTTGGCTTTGAGGCCCAGGTGCTTGGCAGCGAGCAGCAGGTCGTCGGTCGTGGGTTGATGGCTTGGGGACCAGCCAAGCTGGTGGGCCAGGTGCGCTGGATCGGCTGCGACTTGATGAAAGCGAGCCACCATGCATAGGGCTGTCAGGGAAGTGGGGCCGGGACTCGCTGAGGACGGCGGTATGTCACCGGCTTGGTCCGTACTTTGACTGATCACTGCAGACAACTTTCACTCCCTGAGCGCGCGCGTGCCCGGCCTGGGCCTGTGGCGTAAGCGCGCATTCTGAATGGGTGGCTACGTTTTGTGGGGCACCTACTCGCGGGGGGTGTTCAGCCGCCGGTCCTTGCCTCGGCTTTTGCTGCACAGTGACTCAAGGGGTTGAGCCTTTGAGCCGTGAATTTTTAACGCTTTAACAATTGGACGGTTGACGTGCGAAATTACTGCCTCAAAGTCACGCCAGCAGCGAGTTGAAGGGCCTCGGTGAGTTCACCCCGAATGCTGCGCATCGAACGAAGGCGCCAGAGCGTTGCACTGAGGAGCCAGCCCAGCCCACTCGCCAATCCCAGGGACACGCTGCCGGCCAGGCACGACACCGAGACCGTCGCCAGCGCGATTCCCGCATCCCGGGCGCGCCAACGCAGCCAAGGCAATGCGTGAAGTAGGTGCCCCTGCTCACCTGTCACCTGGTTGTGCCATCCCACGACTTCGTCCTCAAGCACCATGACGACCAACTTATCGCCAGGGTTGCCCGGGGGAAGTCCCCGAATATGAAACTGTTGCTCGATGGGATTCCCATTTTCGCTGTGTTGAAGTTGAAGGGTGACGTCGTGACCCGAGCGCGTCTTTGCGATGCTCACGATATGACCACCGATGTAGTCCAGCATGGTTGGCTCCTGTTCAATGGAATAGGCAGCCACGTTCTCAAGGAACTTGCTCAAATCAAGTCCCGCGCTGTTGGATCAATCCTCAAGCGGTGCATCGAAGATGCCGCTCGCAAGGTTCGCGCTTTCCACCGGTGTCGTGCCAGCCGCTTGGACCTGTGGCCCGGACATTCCACGCTCCCAAAGCAAGCCCTGGAAGGCCAGCAACTTCAGCCGCTGCACGCGCTTGGTCCCCTTCTTGAATCGGATCAGATCGGCCCATAGCAGCGAGGACTCCTGCTGTTCCAGCTCGACCAGCATGCTCATCGTTTCGGAATCTGCAGAGCGGCTCATGACGTGCACTCATCAACTTGGGATGAGGAGGGCGCCGCCCGCACAGCATCCTGGCCCGCCAGCTGGAACCCACGCACGTTTGCGTAGATCGCATCGCTCAACTCTTTCACCTTGAGCTGTGGCAGGGCTTCGCGGATCGCCTTCCTGAACAGGTGAGCGCCTCCGCCGGCCAGGATCACGTTGTCCAGGCTATGCAGGTCGCCCACCAATTGCAGCATTGCCTGGACGGCCTGATGCGCCACGCCCTGCACGATGGGCTTGAGCTTGTCCAAAGGGTAGGGCGCTTGGAAGATCGTCAGCGGCTTGCCGGTGCGAAGCGCGGTGTCCACGGCATCCAGGTCGCGGTATTCGCTGCGGATGTCCAGGCTGATCTCGCTGGCGATCTTCTGCACGACATCGAAGGTGCCTCGGTTGACCGAGTGGCTCCTTCTCGTCACCAGGCGCGTGCCCCTGGCCACCAGCCAGTCGAAGGTGCGTGAGCCGACATCGATCACGAGGCTGGTCTCCTTGCTCAGCTTGTCCAGCTTGTTGCTGCTGGCTGCGAAGTGAACCAGCGCCCCCTGGGGCTGTGCCACGGCCAGCGCCTTGCGCACTTCCACGGTCTTGCCCCGGCCGACATCGTGGACGCCGGTGGCCAGTTTCTCCAAGGCCACTTTGTGCGTTCGGAATGTCGCCACTGGCAGACCGACCACAAGCAGGTCGATGGCCGGCACCCGCATGTAGTGCAAGGCCCCTCGCATCAAGGCCAGGTATTCCGGGGTGTCGGTGTACCGGTCGTTCAGGTTGTTCGGCCGGAAGTTGTCAGCGGCAAGTTGAACCTCCGGCCCCACCTCGTAGAACAAGTCCCCGATGGGAATGGCTACTGTCTTGCGACGGCCGCCCATCAGCTCGTGTGTCTGATCCCCTACGCTGGGGTATGCCAACGAAGGGAAGTGGCTGCATTCAATCGAGGTGGCTCCATCGGTGGCGGTCACGAATTTCGTGTTGCCAAAGCCGACGTCCAGGGCGCGTACAACGGGCATGTCGAACTCCAAAGTCGTTGAAAGCCCCAGCGTCCTTCATCCGGCCGTGTTTGGCCATCGCAAAAAGATCGATTAGCGCCGGTTCAACTGGCAGCGTCAGCCAGGCTCGCTTCGACCGCTTCCAGGGCACACCAACAGCTCCACGCCCGCCGGCCCATGGCCGTGATCACCCAAGCCAGCGAGGCCGGCAGAACCCAGTCGGGCAACCACAGCCAGGCTACCGCCGCTATGCCGCCGGCCTGTAGGAAATCCTTGAGCCGCCAAAGCGGAAAGGCCCCCATCTCTCGCAGCACGTTGACCTGGGCGCCGGTGGAGCCGTTGTGCACGCCCACGATGCGGCCTTCGTGCAGCATCAACAGCACGTCATCCCCGGTTCGCAAATCGAGGGGCATTGGAAGCTGAAACCGCTGGTCGGCGTCAGCGTGGCCGTCATGGCTTTGAACCTGCAGCGTCAGTACATGACGGGCCGCCCGGCCCCAGGAAGAGGGAATCAGATGAATATGCCGAACATGGCCATTCAGGAAATCGAGCATGGAAGTCTCCGAATAGACAAAGAGACACCCAAGTTCTCAAGGAAAGCCGCCGAGTCAAGTACGCCCTGCGAGCCTGGTGCCTCCCGGCTCGCACCCGGTTGCCAGCCCCAACACGGGAGAAGGCCGCGCGTGACGCGCCAACTGTGGCCCGGGTCTCACTGCGCTGCAAGGCCATCGCGGCGCTGGATCGGACCTTGGACACAGAGGTACCCGGAGAGCGCGCCAGCCGGGGCCTGGCGGCCATTTCCCGGCTAATGTCAGCGCTATTGGCGATTTTTGCGGGCTGGAGTCGGTGGCGGGCTCTTGATCGCCAGCGGATGAGGTGAGAGACTGAGGGCTCATTCCCCCCGGGCATTGCGCCCTGAAGCCTCCGCTGGAGGTCCGGACCATGGAAGCCCCATCGTCCGGCGTTGCAGTCGTCACCTGCCTCAGTCAACGGTACCCGTACCGTGAAAAACTTGTAGACGCCCCGTGCTTTTGCCAGGTGCAATTGCGTTGCGCGTCAATGCGCGTGTGACCGGCCTGTGCCGCTCACACGCTGAGCTACCGCATCTCATCGGCCCTTGCCGATCGACATGCAAGAGAGAAGGCAAGGATGTCTCGACATCCCCTGCCACTTTGAGAAACCGGCCCTCCCAGGCCCCAGGAGAAAACCCATGAGTCAACTACTTGGCACGCGCCTGCGTGCGAGGTGGCGCCTTGTCGCGTCCACCACTGTGTTCCTCGCCGTACTTCGGACATGGCTTTGCGCCACCACCCGAGCGCGTCTCGACGCACCGGGTGGCCCGTCACGAACGAACCGTGCATCGCTTGGGCTGCGATGCGGCCACCGGTTTGGTACGGCGCCGTTGGAAGGCGCTCGTTCGCCTTCACGGCAGATCTTGCCTGCCACCCCATCCATGCCGCTGTTGGCGGCAGTCCGAATTCGGATGGCCTGCGGTCTCGTGCCGCTTGTCTGGAGATCACTTTTAAGCACGCCCTCGCGGCGGCCCACGGGTCGCGGCGGCAATTTGGCAAATCCCCTCGGCGGGCCTGGCCCACCGGCTCACAACCTCTGTTTTCGGAACCCTGTATGAAAGTCAAAGCGCCGTCCCCCTCCACGCCCTCATCCATCGACCTAGATACCTTGCCGCTGCAGCCGGAGCGAGGCCCCTACGTCATGGCCTTGATCCTCAAGCGCCACAACTGGCGCCACAGCACGAAGGACAAGGGCGTCAGCAACAAGACCAAGCAGGACCGCGGCCGGTTCTGTATCTGGCTCCTCCACTTCCTCAAGGAACATTCCTTCCGCCTGGACCCGCGCTCCTTCAGCGGGCGACATGTGACGGTGGTCACCGACCACTGGCGCGAGAAGGCCAAAGCCGGCGAGATGATGCCGGCCACCTTGCAGACCTACTTCAGCCACCTGCGCACCTTCACCCACTGGATCGGCAAGCCCAAGCTGCTCAAGCCCATCGGCAGCTACTTCGACGAGTCGTTGATCCGGCGCCACTACGCCGCCCAGCACGACCGCTCGTGGCGGGCGCGGGGTATCGACGTGGCCCAGGTGATCGAGGAAATCCGAGACTTCGACCGGCATGCCGCCGTCTCGCTGGCATTGATGCATGCCTTCGGGTTGAGGTTCAAGGAAAGCGTGATGCTGCGGCCCTATGAGGACGTGGTCAGCGCGGCCCAGGCCGAACGGACGGGGGACTGCAAGTACCTTGACACCCACCGGGGCACCAAGGGCGGCCGGCAGCGCTTCGTTGCGATCACGACAGACGCCAGGCTGCGCGCCATCGAACAGGCGTATCAGATCGCACGGCCCCGGGAAAGTGTCAGCGACCAGCGGCTGAACCTGGACCAGGCCGAGCGCCGGCTGCGCTATGTCATGGAGAAGTTCGGGATCACCAAGAGGGACCTGGGGGTCACGCCTCGCGGTCTTCGACAACAGTCCGCTGGCGACGAGTACCACGACGAGTATGGCGGCCCGCCACCGGTGGTCACGGGTGTGACGCCTGAGGATGCGGAAGCGGACCAACGGGCCCGGATGCGGGTCGCCCGGCACTTGGGGCACGGTAGGCCTGGAATTTCCAGCGCTTACGTAGGTCCGCGCCGGATCATCAATCCTGCGCCGGCAGGCGGTTCCGCAGGCGATGCTTCCGCGCCGCCGTCTTCCTCCAAACCTTGATCGGCGGGATCGGGGGAGATGGGCTTGGGCTTCAGTGTTCCGACTTCGCGGCGGGCATCGGCCGCGAGGTTGCGCACACATCGGGTGAGGTACACCGCCCGCTTCTTCCACCGGCTGCGGTTTTGCAGGTCGACACGTGCGATGGCATGGAGCATCCAGAGCGCATGGTCGAGCCGTGCGATGACCTCCAGGTAACGCCTTGAAAGCGAGGTGCATACCCCGACCTCGACGCGCAACGGCGGAAGGTGCTCCTTGCGGCGTGGTTCGAGTTGACATTCGTCGACCCGTGCATTGACTTCGTCGATGCTGACATCGATCGCCCGCATCGTGATTTCGAGGCAGTCCTGCAAATACTTCTCGGCAGAGGCGACCCGCCTCGGGGGCACATGCTTGCGGGCGATGAAGAGGAGAAAGTACGCGCTGTGCTCATAGGGCTCGAAGCGGCGCGCCAGCATCCTCTGTGCCTCCTCGGTCTCCAGCCAGACGGGGATGTAAACGCGCGCGGCTTCGATCAGCCGGGGGTGGAACGCGCCGCCCCGCCGAGGGTGCGCATCATCGAGAGGGGTGGCCATGAATGAGTCGCCTCCTGCTTGTCTTCTGGCGAGGTGTTCATGGTGACGCATTGCGCCGGGTTTGGCCATGGCGGTGGCACACGGAAATTTTCCATTAGCGACGAAGATCGTAGACACCCCCCGCGTCAGTTCATCAGGGACTCTGCATGATCCTGATCCAGCCCACCAGGAACGGCAGCGCGTCCAGGCGGTACACCAGCCGGGCGATTTCATCGAGCGAGCGGGCCATCCATGTGTCGGTCACGATGCGCACCGCACGGCCCAGGCCCACACCGGCGCCCATGTGCTCGATCACCTCACGGGCGAATTGATCGCCCATGCGGCTGTCCAGGAACACGCGGATGGCTTCCACCGGCTCGCCCGTGGCGTCGATCAGTGCCATCATGGCGATGGGCCATGCCAGTGCGGGCTCGATGCTCGCCTTGCGCATCGTGTTCCAGTAACCCCGGGAAGGGAAGCGTGAGGAGGGCAGTTCAGGCGGGGCATCGGGTGGCCGTGCCTTGGTCTCTGCGGCAATCTGCTGAAGCAGTGCCATGGATTGCGGGTCGAAGGACAGCGCGGCCTTCAGGCGATGGATGACAGCCTGCAAGGGGACATCCGCCCGGCGATGCTCGATCAGCCAGCGGATGGCTTGGGTCTTGTTCATGGAGTGAGCCTTTCTCAGCGCCCTGGCACCGCGCCAGGGGTGAGTTCATTTCCTCACCCAAGTGAGCCGAGTCAAGTTCGTTTGGTCAGGACAAGGCTCGGGTTCATTTCATAACAGTCCATGACCGCATTGCAGCGGTTGCGGTTGTTCATTCCTGCCGCGCCAACGGCAGCTTACCGGAACATCGCCACCCCTCGGGTGCCGATTAAGCGTCAGCGGTCGACATGCGGCGGTACGTATCGTGGACACGCGCCTCGCCAGACAGTTCGTGAGACCACCTGTCACTCGGGAGACCTGGATGTCCAATGAATCGACCATATCACCCTCAAAGTGGTCGAGCGGACCGTGATCTGGGCACGTTGGGCCTTGCTGCTTGTTTCCTGCCTTGGTGCGTTGATGTCCCTCAAGCCATGCCGTATAGTTTCCTACAGTAACGCAGGGTGGGCCATGCAATTTCCGAAGGCAGGGGCGAACTACGCCCAGGAGCGGCTCGGCATCGCGGCCATCCAGACCTATGCCGCACAACGCCGGCAAATCTGGCGCGAGACTGGAACCGGCGACGTAGGTGTGGACGGTTACCTTGAGTTCGTAAACCAGGACGGCTTCGCAACAAGCAGGATCGTGGCGGTACAGGTCAAGTCCGGACAGTCGTACCTTCAACGTCGATCCTCCCGAGGCTGGAAGTTCTATCCCGAGGACAAACATCGGCACTACTGGGAATTCTTTCCGCTACCCGTGCTGCTCGTCCTGCACGACCCCGACGCAGACATCGCTTACTGGGCCGACGTTCGACAGGCGCTCCGCAGTCACCGTGCCGAGAAGGCCTTCGTTGAAGTGCCAGAGGAAAACCGGCTTTACTCAACGGAGGCAATCGCCCTGTTCGAGACCGCGGGTGTGCAAGATCAACCGTTCATTGAAGAGATCGATCGTGTCCTCGACGCACTTCTCTCGGCCCGGTCGAAGAACTCGAGCTTTCCGCTCAGTCACTTCGATCTATTCGCTCATGGCCTGACCAACATCTGCAGGAGCATCTACTACGGCATGGACGTGGTCCGCAACGCCGTCGAGTACAACCTGACGGTCGCGGATTCTCCGTTCGACATGGGAATGGGCGACACCGAGCATCGGTTCGCCTTCGATTTCGTCAAGTTCCTGCTTGCGCAGAACCTGGCGCAGATTGACTATGCTGACTGCCTGATCGACTGGGTGGATAGGGAGATGCAACCGCACTTCGTTGCACCTCTCACCTCGCGGGGTAGAGCGCTTGTCGCGCTGATACATGAGATGGAAGAGCGTTTAATTGGTGAGGGCAAGCTGGCGGATGCCGGCCTCGTGCACGTAGCTCAAGAGGGGTTCTTCAGTATGGTACCTGAGTCGTACTTCCGGCGGTTCCCGCTCATCGCGGGATTCCAGTCAGCACTGGCGCTCGAACCGCCAAAGGCAACTACGGGAGACTTGAATGGCCCTGACTCGTGACTTCAACGAAACGGTGCTGGCGCGCGTCGGGGCCGACCCGAAGTTCCGCAATGCCTTACTTAAGGAAGGCATCGAGACCGTGCTGACCGGAAACGTGAACACTGGCAAGGCGATCCTGTGCGACTACGTCAAGGCAACGGTCGGTTTGGAGCAGCTTGGCGCCGAGACCGGATCATCGCCCAAGAGCCTGATCCGCATGTTCGGCCCGACTGGCAACCCGCAGGCGCGTAACCAGTTCAGCGTCATCAGCCACCTGCAGCGCCATGCCGGCCTGACCCTGCATGTTACGGCCAAGCCACAGTGGACGGGGGCCTGCTCAAGATGAACAACAACACGCCGGGGCAAGAAGGAGCGGAACCACCGCCAGCAGCCGCGAAGCTGATGGCGTTCTACCTCAGTCGCGACCGCGTGCTGTCGCTGATCGACACCGAAAGGTTACCACCGCTCCACCTGCAAGCCCTTCAAGGGGCCGATGTGCCGATGGCAACGGCTATCCTGACGAATGCCGTCGGCGCGCATTTGCTGCAGGCGATCGCTGCCGGGGGAGTTCGAACGCTGCAGCAGCTTGCCGTTGACGAGTCTCTGACCGACGGCACGCCGTTCATCTACAACGGCCACTTTTTCGGCCAGGGATTCGGCGCCGACAACAAGAAACCTGGCCTGACGCTGACCGAGCAGCTCGACGAGCCGCTCGAAGGCAAGAAGCTGGTCCTGGAGTTCTCCAAGAACGGGCTGGTCAACGACACCGCATACACGCGCATGTCTGGATCGACGCGCCTCTTCGCATACGCCTACGTCGCGGAAATCACCGATCACACGGTTCGGGCCATCCCGTACGCGATCGGGGATCTGGTGACGAGCCGCTCTACGATGGCACTGCCGTTCGCCTCGACCTTGGAGCTGCGGCCCAACGACATCCAGCAGTTCTCCGGCAGCGACCCGATGTGGACCCCGACGAAGGCCGAGTTCGATCGCATGGCGGAGGTGTCGGAGCGAAAGGTCAAGGAGACCATCGCCGGCTTGCTGGGCGAGCACGACGTACCGGCTGACTGGGGCGGCGAGGAAAGCGATCTGTTCTCTGCGGAACTGCTTGTCGGCGGCCAGCGCCGCACGGGCGCATTCCTACTCAAGGGGCCGGCAAAATTCCAACCGATGATGCCGAGACACCTCGGAAAGAACGGCGACCAGCTGTACCGCTTGTTCAACATTCCCGCGGACATCTACATCGTCCAGCACTGCCACACCATCAGCCCTGCGGTCCGCAAGACCGTCGAAGCTTTCGCGCTTCAGCGGTCGCTTACGGCGCCTTGCTGCTACGTGATCATGGATGGCTACGAAACGGCGCGCCTGCTTCGCGCAGCCGGGGCATGGCCGGCATCGAAGGGTCCACCGCAAAAGGTGGCGGGAGGACGTTCATGACGCAAAACACGCTCAAGCCGGAGACACTCGGTGCCTGGGTGGTCCATCACGGTCGCAAGCTGCAGAGCGACCAACGTGGACCTGCCGAATTTTCGGCCATTGACGGCGCCGCCAAGGGTAGCTTGCTCCTCGCCGGCATGGCGTCATCGGACAAGGCGGACCTCTCGGCCAAGGAGGTCTCGGCACTCGCGCAAGCGGCAAGCCTGAACCCGAAGACCGAACTGGCCGGCTATCTCGCCATGTTGAAGTCGCGTCAGTTGATCGATGTGACGGCCGACGGCGCGGTGTCGATTCTGGGCCTCAGCTCGCGCAAGGTCCTGCAGGAATCGGCTGCAATCTTCGAGTCCCTAGGCCCCACGACCGAAGAGCGCGCTGCCATCGATCTGGCCGAAGAAGCATCGATCACGCCGCGAATGCAAGCGCGTGAGCGGAAGCGCATCTCGGACGCGTTTGCCATGCAGCTCGGCGACGTGGATGAGCTGTTGCGGCGTTCGGTCGAGATCGGCTTCCTTCAGCTCCTTCTTCGGCGCGG
>CBINPE010000128.1:0-14587 GCA_966252435.1 uncultured Burkholderiales bacterium
CGCTGCTGCACCGCCTGCGTCACCTGGCGCAGCGCCTGCGCGTCCGGATCGATGGGAAGCAGGGCCGCAGGGGACCCGGCCGCTTCCTCGGCCTGCCGCTGCAGTGCGGCGATGACCCTCGCGGCGGTGCCCAGGGCACCGTGACCGGCACCGCCGAAGCCCGTCGTCGTCGCGCAGGGCAGAGGCTGCGGGGCCGCGGCTTTGTCGCCACGTGCGGAGGCTTCCTGCACCTCTTCATCCCAGCCCACCTCAGGGGGTGCCGCGTCGTACGTCGTGTTCTTCAGCCGGTTAACCGTCAACATGCCTTTTACTGCTCCATCCGTCTATCACTTGATGCTTGATGCTTGTGCCTGATGCCTGCCACGCCCCTGTCCACGCGCACGCGCCGCCCGGGCTCTCCGGGAAGCGTCAACCGTGAACGGCGCTGCCCGATGCCTGGCAGCGCTGTTGTCATTTGTCTGTTGATCTGTCCAGGCCCTTTGCGCAGAGCCCGCCGAGGCTCAGGATCCCCGGACCTCCCAAAGCTTGAATACCAGGACCCGACGGTCTGTCGGGCAGGTGCGTGACACCGACCGACCCACATGGGCCGGGTCGCCAGCGATCTTCATGACGCGCCCCGGTTTCGGCATCACCGCGGCGCTGATCTCGTTGTGCTCGTCAAACACCACGGTCTCACCCGCCCAGCTCACGTCCCACTGCGCGTTGCAATACACCAGCACCGTGTGATGGCGCGGCCGCGCGGGGGCGTAAGGAATGTCGTGGTGGAGGCTGCCTTCGGTCCCGAAGGCGTTGGCGCTGAGCATGCACTCGTACAGCCGCACCGGATGCGGGTAGCTGGCCTTGATCAGCTCCCAGCATTGCGTGACGCACTGCAGGTTGTCATCGAGGGCCCGCAGTTCGGGCTCGACATCGCCGGTGTCGGCATCGCTTGAAAACGCGATCGGGTAATACCAGTGCATGTCCAGCGCATGGGACTGGTAACGCTCCCGCCTGTTCAAGAAATGCACGGGCATCCACGACATCACATCGATCAGCCTCGTCTTCAACGGCTCGGGCATCAAGTCATCGATGACTTGCACGTGGGGTCCGGTGAGCATGCAATCTCCGGTCTTTCTGGGTCATCTACATCGGTCGACCGGTCACACCGACCCGCCCGGCCCGCACAGCGCCACCCCACAGGGTAGGCGCACCGCCTCTCTGGCCGGAGAGAAACGCCTTCACAGGCGCCCTTCCGGCCTCAGGAACTGCGTGGTCCAGCCACGGCATCCTTATTGGGACACGCCGTCGCCGCCACCGCCGGAGCTCAGCGGCAGGCCCACCTTGTGCGGCAGGCGGATGCGCTGGATGGAGGTCCAGCGGCCGCTCGCCGAGGGCGATGCTTCGCTGGTCTCGGGCGTGGTCTTGATCGGCTCGTTGATCTTGAGCGTCTTCTTGGGGGTGGTCGTTTTGACTTTCATGAGAAGCACCTTTGCTGGGTTGAGGAAGGGAACGAACGAAAAGAAAAGAAAGGAGAAGGAACGAAAGGCACAGGGCCGGCACAGGACGAGGCGGCCCGGACGCAACCGCGCCGCCGCTCCTCGTCAGCCCTGCTTGACCACGACGGTGTTCAAGCCGTCCGAGAGCTTGGAGGTCACGCTGCGCAGCGCGTCCGCGACCCCCATCTTGGCTTGGACATTGAGGAGCTCCAGCGTCACGTCACCCGGCGTCACGCCGGAATTCGGTTGGTTGACCTGGCCTATCTTGGTCACCAGGCGGCCCATGTCCTCGGTGTAGAAACCGTTTTTCAGGCCGTCGGAGAACTTGCCCGCCAGCGCCGGCAGGTTCATCGGGGCCACGGGTTCAGCCGCCAACGCAACTTGCTGCTGTGGCTGGATCATCGCCCCACCCTCCATGGGCAAGGGACCCGCGCGGCCGGCCAGGTCGAGCTTGCTCAGGTCCACGGCCGCCATCTGGGCACGGTGGCGCTCGATGGCCGTCGCGGGATCGATGGAGGCGCTCGTGATCGCAGCCACCAGTTCTTGACTCATCTTGAACTCCTTGAGGATGAAGCTTTCTGCTTCTTCATTCTTTTCTTCCCGGGAAAGCCCGGCCAACGCGCCAGCATGCCGGCGCGCCGGCCGAAGCACCGCTTGCGGGGCGGGAAGGCCCACCGGGACCACCCCGCCGCCGCACCGGGCAAGCGCCTTACTGGCCGGTCTGGCCGAACTTGTTGTAGGTCTTGCTGACAACGTTGATCACGCCGTCGACCACGCCAGAGTTGGCTTGCGCCTTCAGCAGGGCAGCAGACTTGGCGCCAGCGGTGACGTTGGGGTCGGTGCTGGTCAGCAGATTGTTCAGGTCGGTCAGGATCGCGTCCTTGGCGGTACCGATGGCGGCATTCGTTGCGTCAATGCTAGGCATGTGTCTATCCTCTCAGTCAATCGCGCGGTTTTTGGAAAACTCTGGAAAACGCCCCGCGCGGCGTATCCCAGAGATCACAATGAGTCGCAGGCCCACAGGCCAGCGAGCCCATCAGCTCTTGCGCCCCCCGCCTGTGCGGCGGGGTGGCGTTGCAGGCTTGTCTGCCAGAGGCAGGCCACTTTCGATGTCAATCTGGCGGGTCTCGCTGCCCATCTGCACCACCATCTGGCCCGGCTGGATCTTGAGCAGCTGCGCTCCGCCCGGCAGGATGGAACCCTCGAAGTAGCGCGCCCCGTTGTCCAGCACCACCGACGGCATGGCGCCCAGACGCACCTCGCGCACGTCGTAGCGCTGCAGCTTCTGCGGCGGTGGCAGCTGTTCATGCCCGCTGACCGCCACCCCGCCCGGCGCATCGCTGGCGCGCACGTAGTGCACGATGACCGGTGAACCGGCGTCCACGCCCGCCTCGGGGTTGCCCTTCTCGCTGACCTGGTCGCTCAGCTGCAGGTCGATTGCGCGCACGGCCGGGACCTCCTGCAGCGTGCGGCGGATCAGCGCGTCGATCCGCTCGGCGTTGCCGGCCGACTCCGTCACCACGAAGCGCCCCTGCCCGGCATAGCGCAGCTGCACCGGCTCGCTGCCGGGGGTGCCCAGGCGGCGCGCCAGGTCGGGTGTGAACTCGTCCAGCGCGGTCCAGCGGTGCTCGGGCTCGATGCCCTGGTGGCGCAGGGCCGCATCCAGCGTGGCGGCCTGCCTGCGCTCGGGCAGGTAGCCGCTCAGCACGGCGCGGCGCGGGTACAGCGGATCGCCCTGCACGCTCAATTCCCTGGCCCAGGGCAGGCCCGCCAGCACGGTCTTGGCCTTGTCGGTCACGTTGCCCGCCAGCGGCGCGGTGGTCGTGCGCTTGGCGGCGGGCGTCATCACCAGGTAGGCCCCCGCGCCAGCCAGCAGCAGGCCGCCCACCAGCAGCCAGAAGATCAGGACCCAGTTGCCGACGCGGCCCATCCGGCCGCCCCGTGCACGCGCAGGGCCCGCTTCATCCGCCGGCTCAGGGGTGCCCCGCCCGGCCCGGGCGGTGCCTGCCGCCGCGCTCTCGGCGGATGCGCCCGACGCCTGCCGCTGTGCCGGCACACGCACCTGGCTCCAGTCGATGGTGGCGGTGTCGGCGATGCAGAAGGACACCTCGCCGAGGGTGAGCACATCGCCCGAGGCGATGGGATGGGGTTGCTGCGGGCCGATCCAGTCCTCGCCCACCCACAGGTCGCCAGCGATCGACAGGACGGTCCAGCCGTCCTTGCTGGCCCGCACCAGGCAGGCATGCTGCTGCGGCCGGCCCACGTCCAGCACGACGTCGCATTCCGACTCGAGGTTGCCGACCAGCAGCCGCTGGTGGCGCATGCGGGCCTGGGCACCCTTCTGCACACCGGTGAGCACGCGCAGCACCAGGGCGGCATTCAGGCGCACGCTGGCTGGGCCCGCGGCCGCTGGCACGGGTGTGGCCATCGGCGATGCCGGCGAGGTGGCGCGGGCCACCTCCAGGCGCGGCTCGCGCCGGGGGGGCGGTGCCGAACCGTCTGCAGCAGAAGAAGTGTGATCGGAGCGCATCGGTTGCATGGCGTTACTGCTCACCACGGGCTCTGCGCAACGGGCCGGTCACCGGTCGCTCACCACCGCGGGCGGCTGGGTGGCTGCTGATTTGTCGGCCATCGAGACCGGAACGCCGGCAGGCGCGGAGGACGAAGGTTGCTGCCCGGCGGGTGCCTGGGGCGGCGTCGGGGCCTGCTGCGGCTGGTCCTGCGTCGGCTGGGCCGGCGCCGGCAGCTGGGTCGGCAAGGGGCGCGGCTGGATGCCGGTCATGCGCGCAGCCACCGCGGCCGCATCAGGCTGGACCTCGTCCGGCTGCACCAGGCGAGGCGTGATCATGAACATGCGCTCGACGCGCCGCGTGCCCGCGTTCTTCTGGCCGAACAGCCAGCGCAGCCCCGGCACCTCGGACAGCACCGGCACCCCGCTGCGGCCCTGGGTCTTCTCGTCAATGGTGTAGCCGCCGATCAGCAGGCTGTGGCCGTCGCCCACCACGGCCTGCGTGGCGATGGCGTTGCGGTTGACCACCGGGATCTGGTCGACCTGGGTACCGGCATTGGTGTTGCCGTCCTCGATGCGGATGTTGAGCTTGATGCGCGGACCCTGGGCGTCTTCGATCAGGGTCGGCGTGACGCGCAGCATCAGGCCCATCGACACGTTGAAGAGGTCGACCTGCTCGCGCCCGGCCACGCGGACGTAGAAGTCCTGCGTGCTCTGGAGCACGGCCTCGGTGTTGTTCATCGTCAGCACGCGGGGCTTGGAGATGAAGTTGGCGTCGCCGTTCTCGGTCAGGGCGTTGATGCGCGCCAGGAAGTTGGTGCGCTCGGAGCCGAACAGCAGCGTGCCCACCAGGCCGGTGCCGGCCGAGCGCGGCGGCATGCTGTAGATCAGGTCGTTGGCGTCGTTCACGTTGCCGCGGCCGGTGCCCGCCAGGCCGTTGGGCGAGGAGCTGACGTCGGCGCGGCGGCCGTGCAGCCGCCAGTCCACGCCCAGCTGCTCGGACTTGTCCTGCGACACGTCGATCACGGTGGCCTCGATCTCCAGCAACGGCATGCTGACGTCCAGCTCAGTCACCAGCCGCTCGTAGACGGCCATGCGCTCCTGCATGTCGCGCACGATCACGGCATTGATGCGCGGATCGGCGCGCACCACCGCCTCGTTCAGCGGACGCGCCGAACTGGCGGTATTGCCCGCGACCTCGCGCGTCTCGGTGGCGACCATCGGGGTGGTGCCACCGGCACCAGGGGCACCGGATGCGGCCCCCGCGCCCGGCATGCCCTCGCGGCCAATCGCTGCCTGGCCCTTGCCACGCAAGCCCGGCACAGTCACTGACAGGGTGCGGGTGGTGGGGGCGCTGGCGTCGGCCTGGGTCGAGCCCATCACCTCGTTCAGGATGCGGGCCACTCCGGGGATGGTGGTCTCGGAGCCGCCGATGTTGACCACCGTGTCGGCAGCCCGCGCATGGCGCAGGCGGAACACGCGGGTGTCGACCTGCTGCGCCGCCTGGCTGGGCGCGCTGGCCACGCGGGCAGCGACGTCGCTGACCATCTGCACATACTGGGGCGGGCCGGAGACGAACAGCTGCCCCTCGGTGGGCGAGCTGCGCAGCTGGAAGCGGGGGTCCAGCAGCCGCATCTCGCGCAACGTGCGCTCGACCCGCGACACGTCGGTCGGGTTGACCTGCAGCATGCGCGACTCCATCTCGGTCAGGCTGTAGATGTGGACCGTGGAGCCGTCGAAATACCAGGTGAGGCCGTAGGTGTCGGCCAGCTCGCGGAAGATCATTTCCGCCGAGCCCTGCAGCCGCCCGTTGACCTTGGCGCTGGCGATCGAGGCGCTGGTGGTGGCCGACAGGCCGTTGAGCGTGAACAGGCGGCCGAGCACCACGTTGAGTGGTTCGTTGGTCGCAGGCAGGTCGATGTGCTGCTTCTGGCGCCAGGGGATCGGCTCGGCGCCGGCCGCCACGGGCAGCGCCGCGGCCAGCGTCATCACGCCGCACAGCAACGCGCCACGGGCCCGGCGCCCCAGGGCCCCGCTCAACAAGGTATCAGTGCACAACAACACAAGCGGGCTCCACAGACCTGGCCGGACAGGGCCGAAGCAAGGCGCGGTCAGGCACCCTGGCGAAGTGAAAGTGAAACGGGAAATGGCCGCGGACGGTCACAGACCGAAGCCCGTGATGCCCATGACGCCCTGCGCCATGGTCGTCGCGAGAATCTTGTTCAACTCATTGGTCACTGCGACCGACTGCGCCTGATCGGGATCGTCTTCGGGTTCAGGCTTCTTGAGCATCTGCTGGAACACGCCTTGGAGGGCAAGGGCCATGAGCGTCTGTTCGTCTAGCGCTTCAGTGCTGCTGGCGGAAGGGGTCGAGGTGGTGGGAGTGACTTCAGGCATTTCTTGACTTTCAAAAATAGTGTGCAACATGTTGCACGTACTGCGATTTTTTGCAAGGCATCCAGCCCAGGCGACAAACTTTAGCGTAGGAACTCCCGCCCCCCCGCCCTCCAAACAGGGGGGTATGTGTAACGATATTTTTCTGCCGCAACCCTGACACTTACTTTCGCCGTGCCAGGGCGCTCGCGCGATCGCTCTCGTCACCCGCCTGCCCTGCGCCGCCCTTGAAATGACGGGACGCTCTGGGAATGCAAGCATTCACCGCGCTTTGCAGCCGGCGCACCGAAGCACACGGGCCTTTCTGAACACCGAACGCCTTGTAACCATTGCATGCGCAAACCCCCTGTTTGAGCGTGTTTCGGCCAGCCACCCGTTCACACGAAGCGTTTACATTGCATCCCCGTATCACGACGCGCACGTGGGTTCGTTCCTTCCCGAAGTGCTCAGCCAACGAAAGTCATTGCCAATGATTGCAGTCCTCACGCACCCACTGAGCCGCCTGTCCACCGGGCAGCGGGCCCCAGCCGGGTGGCTCCGCGGCGCCACCCTCCTGCTGGCCGCCCTGTCGCTGTTGCTGATGCTCGGTGGCTGTTCCAGGCAGCTGCTCGGCTCGCTGGACGAGCTCACCGCCAACCAGCTCGTGAGCACGCTGCGCCGCGAGGGCGTGAACGCCGACAAGTCGCCGGCCGGCGAGAAGAGCTGGAAGGTCACGGTCCCCGACGACCAGTTCGCCGACGCCGTGCAGATCATGGAGCGGCACAACCTGCCCTCGCAGACCTTCCAGGGCCTGGGCGAGGTGTTCAAGAAAGAGTCGCTGGTGTCCACGCCCACCGAGGAGCGGGCCCGCCTCATCCACGCCATGTCCCAGGAGCTGGAGCGCTCGCTCATGGAGATCGATGGCGTGCTGGTGGCACGGGTGCACCCGGTGATCCTGGCGGCCGACCCACTCAACCCCAAGCGGCGCACCGCCACCGCCTCGGTGCTGATCAAGTACCGTGCCGGCACCGACATCAACGGCCGCGAGAGCATGGTGCGCTCACTGGTGGCCGCCGGCATCGAGGGCCTCAGCTATGACGACGTGCGGGTGGTGATGGTGCCGGCCGACACGGCCACCGCCCCGCCTGCGCCGGTGGCGTCCCCGGCGGCGGGCCGTCCCGCGGCCGCTGCGCCGCAGGGGGCCGCCGCGGCCAAGCCCTGGCTGGCGCAGGTCCCGCCCCTGTACGGCGGCATCCTCGCGGCCCTGCTGGCGGTGCTGATCCTGTCCTACGCCTGGGCCCGCTGGCGCCGCCAGTCGCGTCCGGCCGAAGACCTGCGCGGCCGCTGGGCCGACACCATGGGCAGCCTCGCGGGCCAGCGTCCTGACGCCGCCCGCGCTCGCACACCGCGTCCCAAGACGCCGCAGGCCACCTCGTGACAGCAACCGCCACGGCCCCCCTCGCCACCGGCCGGCGTGCGCGCCGCACCCATGCGCTGTCCGCGCAGGCGCTGGACCAGGCCGGGCGGCTCATGCTGTTCAACTGGCTGCTGGCGGCCTATGCCCACCCCGACTGGCTGGGCCCCTGGGCCGAGCTGCTCGCCCCGAGCGACAACGCCGACATGCGCCTGCTGCGCCGCGCCTCGCTGGCCCTGCTGGCACGCCATGACCTGCAGGAGCGCTTCCTGCGCAAGGCCGACGTCGAGGCCCATCCCTGGCTGCTGGTGTCGGCCAAGCGGCTCCAGCCGGTGGCCCAGGAACTGGGCGTCGCCATGCTGGGCGGCTGGGTGCGCACGCGCCTCGAGCGCGAGCACGTGGCCCAGCAGCGCCTTGTGCTGGACACCCAGCAACGGCGCGCCGCCATGCACCACGCAGCTTCGCTGCGGGCCCTGCCCTATGCCGAGGGCAGCGGCTGGCCGCTGTCGCGGCTCGAGCCTGGCGCGGTGCCCGAGTTGGGCCTGTCCTGCATGGCCGCCCTGCTCGACGACCCCCACAGCGGCGCGCGCGAGCGTTTCACGATGCAGTTCGCGCGGGGCGTGATCGTGCCGCTGGCGCTGAACGAGGTGCAGCGCCGGGAAGCCACCACCCTGATCCAGCACCAACTCCGCGCCCTCCAGGGCCAGGGCCACCAGCAGGGGGGACCGCGCAGCGCGGACGCGGCCCCGGCCACGGGCCCGACGCCCACGCCTTCTCTCCAGGGAGCACCCGCATGAGCCTGGGACGCCTGTACAAGCTGAACCTGCCGCCCATCCCAACCGACCCGGCGCAGCCGGGCGCCACGCCCCCCGCCGGGCAGACCGAGCTGATGTTCAGCGGCACGCGCATCCCGCGCGAGACGCTGCGGGCCATGAACCTGGCGGACAACATCGTCAAGGAAGCCGAGGCCGCCGCCGCCCAGCTGCGCGAGCACGGCCAGGCCACGGTGGAGGCCCAGAAGCGCCTGGGCTACTCGCACGGCTTCGCCCAGGGCCATGCGCGGGCCTTCGTCGCCGTGCTGGGCACCATGGAGATCGAGCGACGCCTGCGCGAGCTGCTGTCGCACCGGCTGGCCGACATCGTCGAGCACTGCCTGCGCAGCCTGCTCGGCGACATGGGCGAGTCCCAGCTGATGCGCCAGCGCATCACCCACCTGCTGGCCAGTGCCGGCGCCAGCGCCGGCGCGGGGACCCCTGCGGCCGCGCCCGGTGCCCCGGCGGCCCCTGCCGGCAGCGTGCCCGCCCCGCTCGGCTCGGCGACGCTGTACGTCGGGCCCGAGCAGTTCACCTTGGCTCAGCGCATCGTGGCCGAATTCAGCCACGGCGCGCCGGGCCACATCGCCGGGCTCAACGTGGTGCTCGACGAGCGCCGCGCTCCCGACGCCCTGCTGCTTGAGACCAAGGTCTGCTTCATCGACTCGAACCTCACGCTCACCCTGCAGGAGATGCGCAGCATGGTGCAGTACGCCCTGGCGCACGCCCTGCAGGTGATGGGAGAGCCGGCATGACAACCGCGCAGCCGCCACAGCAGCCGCTGCCTCCCACCCCGGCGCAGCCGGCCGCCCCCGCGCCGCAGCGCGCACCGTCGCGCCTGGTGGAGCAGTTCGACGCCGGCCTGGGCGACGTACTCCACCGCGTCCAGAGCGCGCCTCAGCAACGCGGCAAGTTGCAGCAGGCGGTGGGGCCGCTGCTGCGCGCCAGCGGCATCCGCGCCGAGGTCGGCGAGCTGTGCCAGCTGCTGGACGGACGCACCGGCCGCACCCTCAAGGCCGAAGTCATCGGCTTCGACGGCGACCTGGTGCTGATGAGCCCGCTGGGCGCGCTCGAGGGCCTGAGCAGTGCCACGCAGGTCATCCCGACCGGGCGGCGCCACACCGTGGCGGTGGGCGACTTCGCGCTGGGCCGGGTGCTGGACGGCATGGGTGAATCCTTTCTCGACGAGGGGCCGCCCATCCCGCGCGACGCGCCGCACCGTCCCGTCATGCGCCATGCCCCGCCGGCCCTAATGCGCCGGCCGATCCAGCAGCCGCTGCCGCTGGGCATCACCGCCATCGACGCCATGCTCACCTGCGGGGTGGGCCAGCGCGTCGGCATCTTCGCGCCGGCCGGCTGCGGCAAGAGCACCCTGCTGGCCATGCTGTGCCGCCACGCGCAGGCCGACGTGGTGGTGGCCGCGCTGGTGGGCGAGCGCGGCCGCGAGGTGGGCGACTTCATCCACGAGGCACTGGGCGCCCAGGCGCGGGCGCGCTCGGTGCTGGTCGTGGCCACCTCCGACCGGCCCGCCACCGAGCGGCTCAAGGCGGCCTTCGTCGCCACCGCGCACGCCGAGCATTTCGCGGCCCAGGGCAAGCGCGTGCTGCTGCTGGTGGATTCCGTGACGCGCCTGGCCCGCGCCGCGCGCGAGATCGGCCTGGCCGCGGGCGAGCCCCCGGCCCGGCGCGGCTACCCGCCCTCGGTCTTCTCGCTGCTGCCCCAGCTGTTCGAGCGCACCGGCCTGCTGTCCACCGGCTCGATCACCGCCTTCTACACCGTGCTGGAAGAGACCGACGACGGCGCCGACCCGGTCTCGGAAGAGGTCCGCTCGCTGCTGGACGGCCACTTCATCCTGTCGCGCAAGCTGGCGGGCAAGGGCCACTTCCCCGCCATCGACGTGCTGCGCAGTGCCAGCCGCCTGTTCGACCGCGTGGCCTCCGCCGACCAGGCCAAGGCGGCGCGCAAGCTGCGCGAGATGATGGCCAAGTTCGACGAGGTCGAGATCCTGCTGCGCATCGGTGAGTACCAGGAAGGCACCGACGCGCTGGCCGACCTGGCCGTCCAGCGCCGCAGCGCCATCGACCAGTTCCTGCAGCAGCCCTCCCAGGCCCACATCCCCTTCGAGCAAGCCGTCGTCACGCTGCGCGCGCTGACGACCCCGCCGCCGCCCGGGCTGGCCGGTAACACCGCCGCCAACGCCGCCGCCAACGCGGCGGCGGCTGCGGCGGCCGCCGTCAACGCGATCCGCGGCGCCAGTGTCCATCGACCCTCACCATGACGACGAATTCGAACCCCTCGCTGAAACTGCTCACCACCACGCGCGAGGCGCGGCGCGAGTCGGCCATCGCCCGGCTGGCCGCGGCGCGCCGCGCCTGCGAGCTCGCCGAGGCCGCGTGCGAGCAGGCCCAGCTCGAGACCCAGCAGGCCTGGCAATGGCGCGAAGAGGTCCTGGCGCGCTGCACGCTGGGCGAGGGCGGCACGCTGCGCGACACCGTGCTGCCCACCTGCGACGCCCTGCTGGCGCAGCGCCGCCAGCACCTGGCGCAGATGCAGGCGGCCTGGCGCGCGGCCCACGAGCAGGTCACGCTCGAACGGCAGCACCTGACCACCTGCGAGCGCGACGCCCTGCGCCTGGAAGAGTGGCGCCAGCTGCACCAGGCCCAGGAACGCCAGCAGCAGGCCGCGCAGGAAAACCAGCAGGACGAGGAGCTGCCGCTGCTGCGGCGGCGCCACCACTGACGGCCCGACACCAGGATTGACGCGATGACCGAGCGTGTGACCTCCACCCCGTCCTCCGCCCGCGGCGCGGTCGCCACGGCCCGCCCGCGTGCGGTCCGGCCGGCGGTGCCGCTGCGCGCGCTGCTGCCGCAGCTCAACCCCAGCCTGCTGGCCTTGCGCAACCGCATCCTCGGCGCCCCGGCCAGCCGCCTGGCCGGCGGACGCATCCTGGTCTGGCAGGACCACCGCGTCGTCAACCCGGTGGGCGAGCTGTGCTGCAAGCTGGGCCACCTCACCGTGGACCTGGCGGCCGAGAACCTCTCCGCCCTGGAGCCGCGGCTGCTGGGCTTCGAGTCCTTCGTCGCCTCCGAGGCCTGCACCTCGCTGGTGGAGCATGCGCTGGCCCCGGTGCTCGACCTGATCGAGGCCCTGGCCGGGCGGCCGGTGGCCTGCGAGGCTTTCCGCCGCATCGGCGCGCGGGCCCAGGACAAGGCCACCGCGGAGGAGTCCACGCTCGTGCGCATCGGCTTCCTCCTGCTGGGCGCCGACGCTCAGCAGCCCGAGGTGCGCGGCTGGGTGCGCGCCGCGCCCTCGTTCTGGCGCGCCCTCGACCTGGCCCGCACGCCGCACCCCGTGCCGCTGCAGCGCCACCAATCGGTGCCGCTGGTGATGGCGGTGCGGCTCGGCCAGTGCAGCCTGCCGCTGGCCGAGCTGCGCCAGCTCGAAGCCGGCGACGCCCTGCGCCTCACGCCCCGCGTCCGGCGCCTGGCGGACGCCAGCCTGCCCGTGCAGCTGGTGCATCCCGGTGGACGCTTCGGCTGCCGCGCCCGCCTGGCCGGCGATCAACTCATTCTGGACACCCTGACGAGCCCCCTCATGGACACCAAGCCCTCCCCCTCCCCCGCCGCTGCTGCCGCCCCCCTGCCTGACGAGCACACCCTCGCCGGCATGGAATGCGAACTCAGCTTCGAGATTGGCTCGCTGCGCATGAGCCTGGCCGAGCTGGGCCGGCTGCGCGTCGGCCAGGCGCTGCGCCTGGGGCAGAACCTGCAGGAGCAGCCCGTGCGCATCCTCACGGCGGGCCGCGAGATCGCCCGCGGCGAGCTGGCCGCGGTCGGCGAGGAGCTGGTGGTGGTGGTCTCGGAGACGCGCGCCCTGCCCAACCTCTGAGCGAGCACCGCCCGCCCGCCTTCCCGCACTTGCCGCCCCGCCGCCCCTGCCGTCGCCGTCCTTGCCATCATGTTCAACTTTCCCGATCCCGCCGTCATCATCCCGCTGATCTTCGTGCTGGGCGTGATGCCGGTGGTGCTGGTGATGGTCACCTCCTACTCGAAGATCGTGGTGGTGATGTCGCTGCTGAAGAACGCCCTCGGCCTGCAGCAGGTGCCGCCGGCCATCGTCACCAACGGCCTGGCCGTGCTGCTGACCTGGTACGTGATGTACCCGGTGGGCCTGGAGGTCATGGCCACCATCGACCTCGGCCAGGCCCAGGCGCAGCTCCAGCACCAGCCGAAGTCGGCCCCCACCTTGACCATGCTCGACATCGTCGAGCGCGCCAAGGAGCCGCTGCGCACCTTCCTCGACAAGCACGCCTCCGAGCGCGAGCGCGAGTTCTTCCTCGACGCCGCCCACCGCCTGATGGGCGACAAGATCGCCGACACCCTGACGCGCCAGGACTTCGTCGTGCTGGTGCCCTCCTTCGCGGTGTCGCAGCTGACCGAGGCCTTCCTGATCGGGGTGCTGATCATGCTGCCCTTCATCATCATCGACATGGTGGTGGCCAACGTGCTGATGGCACTGGGCATGCAGATGATGTCGCCCGCCATGGTGTCGCTGCCCATCAAGCTGCTGCTGTTCGTGGTGCTGGACGGCTGGTCGCGCCTGTCGCATGCGCTGGTGCTGGGCTACCAGTAGCCACCCACACGCAAGCCCCTCCTTCGTCCTTTTCTGGAGAACCTTCATGAACCCCGAGACCATCGCCAAGCTCGCCACGGAAAGCCTGCTGCTGGTGCTGCAGCTGTCGGCCCCGCTGGTGGGGGTGGCCGCCCTGGTGGGCCTGCTGTTCGGCTTCCTGCAGGCCGTGACCCAGCTGCAGGACCAGACCACCACCTTCGCCATCAAGCTGATCGCGGTGCTGGCCGTGCTGTTGCTGCTGCTGCCCTGGCTGGGCGTGCAGATGAACAACTACAGCGAGCGCATCTTCGAGATGCTCGTCAAGGTGAAGGTCTGAGGGCCTTCGCCTTGATCCTGCCCGCCCGTTCCCTGCGCTGCCCGCCCTGACACCGTGGCCCTCGACCTCGTCAGCCTCTACACCGCCGACCCGTCCAAGACGATGGTCGTGTTCGGCCTGCTGAGCGTGCGCGCCCTGGTGGCCTTCACCATGCTGCCGATCCTGGCCTCGGGCACGGTGCCCCACATCGTGCGCGGCGCCCTGGGCATGGCGGTGGTGTTCCCGCTGGCCGTGGCGCAGGCCCAGACCGGCCAGGCCATGCCGCTGGACCTGCAGAGCCTGCCCCTGATGATGTACCTGGCCAAGGAGGGTGCCGTCGGCTTCATCCTGGGCTGGGGCTTCGGCGCCTTCTTCGCGGGGCTGCAGACGGTGGGCGAGATCATCGACCACCAGACCGGCCTGACCTTCACCCAGAACATCGACAACGTGCACGGCAACAACGTCTCGCTGAGCGCCCAGTTCCTTGAGCGGGTGATGTTCTCGGCGCTGATGGCGGCGGGCGTGCTGCTGGCCATCGTCGACGCGCTGTACCTGAGCTACCAGGTCTGGCCGCCGGGCCAGTGGGCCCCGGCCTTCGAGCGGCTCATGCTGCTGACCCTGGTCACGCAGGCCAGCAAGCTGTTCGCGCTGTCGCTGCTGCTGGCCGGGCCGGTGCTGCTGGTGCTGTTCGTGGTGGATGCCGGCCTGGGCCTGCTCAACCGCGCCGCGCCACAGCTCAGCCTGTTCAACATCACCCTGTCGATGAAGTCGATGGTGGGCGTTCTGGTGCTGATGACGGCGCTGCCGATGATCATGGAACGGGTGCTGGCGGCGATGCACGAAGTGGCCGCCACGATCGACAGCTTCATGGCGCTGCTACGCTGAAGGGGGCCTGAGGATGTCCCAGAGCAGCAGCGAATCCAAGCGCGAAGCCCCGACACCGAAGCGGCTGCGCGACGCGCGCAAGCGCGGCCAGGTGGCCAAGAGCGCCGAGCTGTCGGGCGCCTTGTCGCTGCTGTGCGGGCTGCTGTGCGTGATCAGCCTGACGCCCTGGGCGGCCCAGCGCATCGCCCGTTT
>CBINPE010000129.1:0-14492 GCA_966252435.1 uncultured Burkholderiales bacterium
CGGTTTCCGGGATAATTTGCGCAGGGTCCTGGCCCTGCTTGTCGACGTGTCGGTTACCGGCGTCCCGTTGTTCCCCCTGTTGCTGCCTTGCCGCTGGAGCCTGCCCATGCTGAATGTCTTTTCGCTCGCCAATGGACGCCTGTTCCAGGAAGAGATCGACAGCTTCGACACCCTCACCCACGCCAATCCCGTGTGGGTCGACCTGGAGTCGCCCAGCGCGGAGGAAAAAGGCTGGGTGGCGCAGCACTTCGGCGTGACCATCCCCGACAACGCGGTGAGCGACGACCTCGAGGAATCGGCCCGCTTCTACGAGGAGGACAACGGCGAGCTGCACATCCGCTCCGACTTCCTGATCGACGACGACGAGACCCCGCGCAACGTGCGCGTGGCCTTCATCCTGTTCAAGGGCGTGCTGTTCTCGGTGCACGGCGAGGACCTGCCGGTGTTCCGGCTGCTGCGCCTGCGCGCGCGGCGCATCCCTGCCCTGATCGAGGACGCCAAGGACGTGCTGCTCAAGCTCTACGACGCCGACGCCGAATACAGCGCCGACGCCATGGAGAGCATCTACGACAGCCTGGAGGTGGTCAGCCGGCAGTTGCTCAAGCATGACGTCAACGACGCCTCGGCGAGCGAGGCGCTCAACGCCATCGCCCGCGAGGAGGACCTGAACGGCCGCGTGCGGCGCAACGTGATGGACACCCGGCGCGCCGTCAGCTTCATGATGCGCAGCCGCATGCTCAACGCCGAGCAGTTCGAGGAGGCGCGCCAGATCCTGCGCGACATCGACTCCCTCGACAGCCACACCACCTTCCTGTTCGACAAGATCAACTTCCTGATGAACGCCAGCGTGGGGATCATCAACATCAACCAGAACAAGATCATCAAGATCTTCTCGGTGGCCAGCGTGGCCCTGCTGCCGCCCACCCTGATCGCCAGCATCTACGGCATGAACTTCACCGAGAGCATGCCCGAGCTGAGCTGGCGCTACGGCTACTTCTTCGCCCTGGGGCTGATGGTGGCCTCGGTGGCCGCGCCGTTCATCTATTTCCGGCGCAAGGGCTGGCTGCGCTGAGCGCGTCTCAGTTTCAGCCTCAGTGCGGCGAGGGCTCGGCGCCGTCGTGGCAGGGTGACAGGTCGGCGCTGGTGATGGTCTGCAGGGTCGCGTGGTCGATGCCGAAGCGCCGCTTCAGCCCCTGGGCCGCCTCGCGCAGGAAGGCGTCGCCGGGCGCCCCGCCCGGCATCAGCAGGTGGGCCGTGAGGGCCGTGTGGGTGGTGCCCATGGCCCAGACGTGCAGGTCGGGCACGCTGCTCACGCCGGGCAGGCCGCCCAGGTAGTCGCGCACGGCGGGCAGGGGGATGTGCTCGGGCACCCCGTCCAGCAGCAGGTGCAGCGAGCGGCGCAGCAGCTGCCAGGTGCTCCAGGCGATCACCGCCACGATGGCCAGGCTGACCACGGGGTCCAGCCAGGACCAGCCGCTCCACAGCGTCAGCGCGCCGGCCAGCACCACACCGGCCGAGACCAGGGCATCGCCCGCCATGTGCCAGAAAGCCCCCTGGATGTTGAGGTCGTCATGCCGGCCGCGCATGAACAGCCAGGCCGTCGCCCCGTTCACGACGATGCCCAGGCCCGCCACCACCATCACCGTGGTGCTGTTCGGCAGGTGGGCCGCGGGCCCCGCCAGCAGCCGCTCCACCGACTCCCAGCCCAGCGAGCCCATCGCCACCAGCAGCAGCACCGCATTGCCGAACGCCGCCCACAGCGAGGCGCGCTTGAAGCCGTAGGTGTGGCGCTCGTCGGGCCGCATGCGCCCGGCCAGCGCCCCGCCCCAGGCCAGCACCAGGCCGGCGACGTCGCTCAGGTTGTGGGCCGCGTCCGCCCACAGCGCCAGCGAGTTCGCCCGCCAACCGAACCAGGCCTCGCACAGCAGGAACACCAGGTTGAGCGAGATGCCGATGGCGAAGGCGCGGTCGAAGGACGCGGGGGCGTGGTGGTGGGCATGTCCGCCATGCGGGTGACCGTGACCGTGACCATGTGCGTGGGAGGGGGCGTGTGCCCCGTGGCCATGGCTGTGCTCATCGCCATGGTCGTGGTGGTCGTGGTGCGCGCAGTGGCCGTCCGAGTGCATTGCCAACCCTTTCCGCATCAGATTCAAGGGGCTCGCTGGTGAAGCTTGAAGCTCGAGGCTCGTATCACGGACTGTAGTGCACCACCTGCTCGCCGCGGCAAAAACCATAGAGCTGCAGCCCGGTCGAGCGGGCCGTCTCCACGGCCAGCGAGGTCGGGGCGGAGATGGCTGCCAGCGCCCCCACGCCCAGCCGCGCGCACTTGCGCACCAGCTCCACACTGGCCCGGCTGGAGACGATGACGAAGCCCTCCCCCGCCGGGGACGCGGGCGGCAGCAGGCGTTCCCAGGCACGCTGGCCCAGCAGCTTGTCGAGCGCGTTGTGCCGGCCGACGTCCTCGAACACCTGCGCCAGCGTGCCATCGGGCTGCGCCCAGGCCGCGGCGTGGCAGGCGCCGCTGTAGCGGTTCAGCACCTGCCGCACCGGCAGCTCGGCGAAGGCCCGCAGGATGCGCGCCGGCGCCACAGGGGCGGCAGGGCCCCCGGGGCGCGCCGGCAGGGCGGGCTGGTCCCACTGCGCCAGGCTCTCGACGCCGCACAGGCCGCAGCCGGTGCGGCCCGCCAGCGTGCGCCGGCGCTGCTTGAACGCCGCGAACGCCCCGGGGGCGATCTCCAGCCGCACCTCGATGCCGCCCGTCTGCGGATGCGGGTGCAGGGTCACGTCGCGGCAGTCGGCCGGGCTGGCGATCAGCCCCTCGGACAGTGCGAAGCCCAGGGCCAGCGCCTCCAGGTCCTGCGGCGTGGCCAGCATCACGGCGTGCGAGATGCCGTTGAACACCAGCGCCACCGGTGTCTCGACCGCCACCACGTCCTCGTCGTCCCAGCCCTGCGGGCCTTCGTGGCGACGCACGCCGACCTCACTCAGCGCCGGCCAGTTCGCCGCGCCCAGGACGGGTTCCTCGTCAGGCCCCATGCGGATCCATCGCTTCCGCGTCCGGCGTGGCGCAGGCGGACAGCACCACAGGGATCGACTTGGAGGTCGGCGTGCCCGCGCCCTCGGCCACGCAGGACAGCGGCAGCAGGGCGTTGGTCTCGGGGTAGTAGGCGGCCAGGCAGCCGCGCGGGATGTCGTAGGGCACCAGCACGAAGCCCTCGACGTGGCGCGGTGCCTCGTCCGGGTAGGCGCTGTGCAGGTCGACGCGCTGCCCGGGCCGCAGGCCCTGCTCCCGCATGTCCTCGCGGTGCATGAAGACCACGCGGCGCTGGCCGTAGACGCCGCGGTAGCGGTCGTCGAGGCCATAGATGGTGGTGTTGTACTGGTCGTGCGAGCGCACCGTGGCCAGGATCATCACCGGCATCGTGCCTGCCGCCCGCGCCCGGCGCGCCTGGTGCACGCGGCTGTCGCGCGGCACGGCGTGCACGCGGAACTCGGCCCGCCCGGACGCGGTCGCCCAGACCCGTTCCGAGGCCGTGTTGCGCAGCCGGAAGCCGCCGGGCCGGGCCACGCGGGCGTTGAAGTCATGGAAGTCGGGGAACACGGCCTCGATCTTGTCGCGGATGCGCGCATAGTCCTCCACCAGCCAGGCCCAGGGCACGCGGCTGGCGGGCAGGCAGGCCTGCGCCAGGCGGGCCACGATGGCCGGCTCGGACAGCAGGTGCTCGGAGGCGGGCTCGTTCAACCCGGCCGACAGGTGCACCATGCTCATGGAGTCCTCCACCGTCACGCGCTGCGGGCCGCCGGCCTGGCGGTCGATCTCGGTGCGGCCCAGGCAGGGCAGGATCAGCGCCCGGCGGCCATGCACCAGGTGGCTGCGGTTGAGCTTGGTGGCCACGTGCACGGTCAGCGCGCACTGGCGCAGGCCGGCCCAGGTCGCGGCGGTGTCGGGCGTGGCCGCCGCGAAGTTGCCGCCCATGCCGAAGAACACGCGCGCCCGGCCGGCGCGCATCGCCTCGATCGCCGCCACGGTGCCGAGCCCGTGATGGCGGGGCGGCTCGAAGCCGAAGATGGCCTGCAGGCGGTCGAGGAAGGCGGTGCCAGGCTTCTCGTCGATGCCCATGGTGCGGTCGCCCTGCACGTTGCTGTGGCCGCGCACCGGGCAGGCACCGGCGCCGGGCACGCCCAGGTTGCCGCGCAGCAGCAGCAGGTTGACCAGCATCTGGATCGTGGCCACCGCGTGCTGGTGCTGCGTGATGCCCATGCCCCAGCAGACGATGGTGCGCCGGGCCTGGGCATAGACCTCGGCCGCCGTCTCGATCTGCGCGCGCGACAGGCCCGACTCGGCCTCGATCTCGTCCCAGGGCTGGGCCCGCAGGTCGGCCGCCAGGGCCTCGAAGCCCGTCGTGTGGGCCTCAATGAAGCCGAGGTCGAGCACGCGCGGGGCACCCGCCTCGCGGGCCGCGTCGTCCAGTTCCAGCACCCGCTTGCACAGGCCCTTGACGGCCGCCAGGTCGCCGCCGATGCGTGGCTGGAAGTAGTGCGAGCTGATCGTGGTGGACGACAACGTGGCCATCTCCACCGGGCTCTGCGGATTGGCAAAGCGCTCCAGCCCGCGTTCGCGCAGCGGGTTGAAGCTGACGATGCGCGCCCCGCGCTTGGCCGCGGCGCGCAGCTCGCCCAGCATGCGCGGGTGGTTGGTGCCGGGGTTCTGGCCGAAGATGAAGATGGCGTCGGCGAGTTCGAAGTCGGCCAGCGTCACCGTGCCCTTGCCCACGCCCAGGGTGGGCTTGAGGGCGGCGCCGCTGGGCTCGTGGCACATGTTGGAGCAGTCGGGCAGGTTGTTGGTGCCGAACTCGCGCACGAACAGCTGGTAGAGGAAGGCGGCTTCGTTGCTGGTGCGGCCCGAGGTGTAGAACAGCGCCTGGTCGGGGTGCTCGAGCGCGTTCAGCTCGGCGGCGATCAGGGCGAAGGCAGCGTCCCAGCCGATCGCCTCGTAGCGGTCAGTCTCGGCACGCCAGGCCAGCGGATGGGTGAGGCGGCCCTGGGCCTCGAGCAGCTCGTCCGGCAGCTCGGCCCATTCGGTGACGGTGTGGCTGCCGATCAGCTCGGGCGTGGCGCGCGCCGCGGTGGCCTCGGCCGCCACCGCCTTGACGCCGTTCTCGCAGAACTCGAAGGTCGAGGTGTGGTCGCGGTCGGGCCAGGCGCAGCCCGGGCAGTCGAAGCCGTCGGGCTGGTTGGCGGCCAGCAGGGTGCGCGCGCCCTTGGCGGCGACGCGCTCGCGGATCAGCTGCCGGGCCGCGCTCTTGAGCGCCCCCCAGCCGCCGGCGGGGTAAGGATAGACCTCGATTTTTCGTTCGCTCATGCGGTGTCCCGGCAGCCTGGGCTCGCTGCCCCGCGGGCCACTTTACTCCCGCTGCGGCACGGGCTCAGCCCGCCCACTGGCGCCAGCCGTCCCACCCGGTCTTGACGATCAGGCATCCCACCACCACCACGAAGACCCAGCGCACGAAGCCCGAGCCGTGCTTGAGCGCCAGCCGCGTGCCCAGCAGGCTGCCCAGCACGTTGGCCACGGCCATCGCCGCGGCCACGTGCCACCAGACGTGGCCCTTGAAGGCGAACAGGCACAGGGCGGCGAAGTTGGTGGTGGTGTTGAGCACCTTGGCGCTGGCCGAGCCGTGCAGGAAGTCGTAGCCCAGCCAGCGCACGAACAGGAACACGAAGAAGCTGCCCGTGCCGGGGCCGAAGAAGCCATCGTAGAAACCGACGCCCAGGCCGATCGCCGCCGCCGCGGCCATCTCGGCGCGGCCTGTGTACCGCGGCGCATGCACGTGGCCGAGGTCCTTGCGCGCCAGTGTGTAGGCCAGCACCCCCAGCAGGATGAAGGGCAGCGCCAGGCGCAGGCCGCCCGGGCTCACCAGCGTCACCACCCAGGCCCCAGCGAACCCGCCCAGCAGGGCCGTGCCGCAGGCCGGCATCAGGGCGCGCCAGCTCAGCTGCACGCGCCGCGCGTACTGCACCGCGGCCCAGCCCGTGCCGCAGATCGCGGCCCCCTTGTTGCTGCCGAACAGCGTGGCCGGGGGGGCGGCCGGGTAGACGCTGAACAGGGCGGGAATCAAGATCAGGCCGCCGCCGCCGACGATGGCGTCGATGCAGCCGGCGAACAGGGAGGCGAGGGTGACGGTGAGCAGGTCGGTCATCGGGCTGGGTCAGAACAACAAGGAAAGGAACGGACAAGTCCATCCCATGAGGGTTGGAAGAGGAACCGTGGCGGCGCATGGGCAGCGAACGGCCGGAAGGCAGTCTCCAGCGTTGCGCCGCCAAGATAAACATGCGAGGCTCGCTGGCATTCCAAACCTGGAGGTTGGCAATCTTGGACAAGCTAGCGAGCATGGAAACCTTCGTGCGCGTCGTCGAGAGCGGCAGTTTCGCAGCGGTGGCGCAGGCGACCGGCGTATCGCCAACCATGGTGGCCAAGCAGGTCCGTGCGATTGAAGAACGGCTGGGCGCCCGGCTGCTGCATCGCACGACGCGCCGCCACCAGCTCACCGAGGTAGGGCAGCTGTACCTCGAGCGCTGCCGCGCCGCACTCGCGGGCGTGGCGCTCGCCGAGGCGAGTGCCATCGAACTGCAGCAGGCACCGCGTGGGCCGCTGCGCATCGTCGCGCCAGTGGGCTTCGGCAGCCGCATGCTGGCGCCGGCCCTGGCGGGCTGGATTGCGGCGCATCCCGAAGTCTCCGTGGACCTCACACTGGACGACCGCCCCGAGGAGCGCATCGTCAAGGACCAGGAGCTGGGCATCGTGATCGGCAATGTGCGCGACGAAGCGCTCGTGGCACGGCCACTGCGGCCCTACCGGCGCGTGCTGGCCGCCGCGCCAAGTTACCTCGCGGCGCACGGCACGCCTGTGCATCCCAAGGAACTCGTGCGGCATTCGTGCCTGGGCATCCGGTACTGGCGCCACCACGACCGCTGGAACCTGCTCGGACCGGGGGGCGAAGTTTGCATCGTCCCGGTCACCGGCCGCTTCACGGCCAACGAGGGCAGCGCGCTGCGAAGAGCAGCCACGGCGGGCGCAGGCATCGTGCTGCAGCCGGAGGACGCGCTCGCCGACGACCTTGCCACCGGCAACCTCCTGCCGGTACTTCCCGCATGGTCATTCCGGCCCATGCCGGTGCACCTGGTCTACGCACCCGACCGTCGGCCGACAGCCAAGCTGCGCAGCGCGATCGACTTCCTGGTCGATCGATTCGGCGCCAAGGGCAGGATGTCCAGCGCTTGATCGATCGCCCGCAGCCCGCCCAGCCACGTTTTAGAAGCGGCGGTGGCGCAGGGCAGGCAGTTGCTGGCGCACGGCCGCCGCACGGCCCAGGTCAAGCTCGGCCAGGGCGACGCCCTCGCCCTCGGGCACCACGGCCAGCACCTCGCCCCAGGGGTCGATCACCATGCTGTGGCCCCAGGTGCGCCGGCCGTTCTCATGCCGTCCGCCCTGGGCGGGGGCGATCACGTGGCACTGGTTCTCGACGGCCCGCGCGCGCAGCAGCAGTTCCCAGTGCGCCTGGCCGGTGGTGTAGGTGAAGGCCGCCGGCACGCACAGCAGGTCGCAGGGCGGCTGCATCATGGCCCGGTACAGCTCGGGGAAGCGCAGGTCGTAGCACACGCTCAGGCCGATGCGCAGCGACACACCGTCGACCTGGGCATCGAGCGTCACGGGTGACTCGCCGGCCAGCAGGACCGCGCCCTCGTCGTAGGACTCCCGGCCGTTGTCGAAGCGGAACAGGTGCAGCTTGTCGTAGCGGGTGGCGATGCGGCCTTGGGGAGAGATGACGCAGCAGGCGTTGAGCACGCGCTGGGGGTCGCTGCAGCGCAGCGGCAGGGTGCCACCCACCACCCACACGTCATGGGCCTGGGCCATCTCCATCAGGGCGCTCTGGATCGGGCCGTCGCCCGGGGCCTCGGCCCGGTCCAGCTTGTCGGTCTCGGCGCCCATCAGGCAGAAATACTCGGGCAGCGCCACCAGGCGGGCGCCCTGCCCTGCCGCCTCGGCCACCAGGCGCCGGGCCGTGGCCAGGTTGCGGTTCACGTCGGGGGTGGAGACCATCTGCAGGGCGGCGATTTTCATGGCGGTTTCGGCTGGCAAGCGCAAGTCAAGGGAGACCCCGAGGGTAACGCGGCTTGCGAAGCCTGGCGGGCCGGTTCGGCATTCGAACAGGCTCGCCGCCCCGTCTCCAGCTCAGCGCTGGCTGTCGTCGCCGGCCGGCGCGGAGGCCGCAGCCTCCCCCTTGTGCTCAACCCGCGTCACCTGCGGGTCGGCCCAGGTGCCGGTGATGTGGAACTCGCGCGTGCTGGCCTGGGCCAGCGGCTTGCGCAGGAACAGCTGGGCCAGGAAGGTGCCCAGGCCGAGCGCCGGGTTGATCACCGCATAGGCCAGCGAGGCCGTGCCGGCGTTGATGTCGGGCACCACCACCACGCGCAGGTCCTGGGTCTCGTGGCGCAGGTCGGCGCTGCCCTCCATCAGCACCACCGCCTGCACGCCGCGCATGCGCAGGTTGTTGGTGCTGGCCACGCCCTGGGCCAGCTTGACGTCGCCGGTGATGCCGTCGAAGGCGAAGCCCTCCTGGAAGACGTCGCGGAAATCGAGGATCAGCCGCCGCGGCAGCGCCTGCAGGCTGAGCACGCTGAGCAACCGGGCCGCGCCCGGCTCGGCCTTGAGGAACTGGCCCGACTCGATCGCCACGTTCATCTGCCCGGTGGTGATGCCGTAGTCGAGCGTCAGCGGCGAGCCGAGCCACGACAGCTGCCCCGACATCACGCCCTTGCCGCCACGGATGGTGCGGCCCATCCCCAGCCGCTCGACGAAGGCCCCGCTGTCGGCCAGGTCGAGCTTGAAATCCACCGTCACGCGGCGTGGCCCCGGCTTGCCCGCCGCCCCTTCGGCAGGTGCCCACTGGCCAGTCGCGCTGAGCCGTGCCTCGGGGGTGGACAGCAGCAGGCGCGACAGCCGCCACTCGCGCGCCGCCGCCTCGGACGCGCCCGCCACCGGCGCATTGCTGGCCTCGATCTCGAGCCGGCCCAGCTTCTTGCCGCGCAACTCGAAGTCGTCGATCACGATGTCGAGCGCGGGAACGCTCTCGGGCTGGGCGGCGGGATCCGGGGGTGCCTGCGGCGCCTGCTGCAGCAGGGCGTCGACCTGGGCGGCATCGGACTGGGGCAGGCTCAACCGGGCCAGGCGCGCCACGACCTGGGCATTGGCGTTGCCGCGCGCGGGGCGGTAGTCGATCTGGCCATTGAGCTGATCGGCCTCGATCTTGCTGCGCCACACGCCGTCGTCCTGCGTCACCTGGGCCACCACCTTGTGCAGCTTGCGCGAGCCGACCAGCAACTCGTCGGTGCGCAGGGAGACGGTCCCAGGCACGTAAGCCATCACGGCGTTGCCGTTGCCGCTGCTGCCCCCACCGCCCTCGCTCTCGCCCGGGGTCGACGTTGCGGGTGCGGGCGCGGGTGGGCTGGTGAGCTGCCCGAGCAGACCGCGCCAGGCGTCCAGGTCCAGGCGGGGCAGGACGATGTCGGCGTTCACTGCCCCCGTGCCCCCACCGGACAGGGACGTCATGGCGGCGCCATCGCCCGCGGCCGTCACACTGATCTGACCGCGCAGCACGCGCGGCTGCCCGCTGCCGCCGCCCAGGTCACGCGCATAGAGCGCCTGGACCTGGGGGCCCAGGTTCAGGCGCAGCGTGTCGCGGGTGGCCGGCGTGCCCGGCGTGTCGGGCGGCGCGACCACGGTCTGCAGCCGCAGCGGCCAACTTGCGTCGGCGGACTTGGACAGCGGGGGCGGCAAGGCGGAGGCCAGGCCCTGCCCGCTGCTGGTGAGGGTGATCTCCGGGCGGCCGGAGGCCCATCCCAGCGCGAGACGGTAATTGGTCTGCCCGCTCAGGGACTGCGCCAGGCGGGCCACGCCCCCCCACTCATTGGCGCGCCGCAGGCCCTCGGCCGTGACCATGCCCTGGGCCTCGATGCGCAGGCCGCTGTCGGCCTGCCACCCGCCCTCGAAGCGGCTCTCGCCCCCCAGCAGCCGGGCACGCAGCCCATCCAGGCTGAAGCCGCGCTGGGTGAACTCGACGCGGCCCCGCAGGTCGCTCAGCGGGGGCAGCTCGGGGTTGAGGCGCCACTCGTTGCCCGCCAGCAGCACGGTGCCCTTGACGGTGCTGGCCTTGGCGTCCAGCAACGGCAGGTTCAGCGCCAGCCGCAGCTCTGCGGGCCCGCTGCCCTGGGCGCGTGCGAGGGCCTGGCCGGTCCAGGTGGACACCGGCGAGTCGCCCACGAAACCCAGCATGTCGCCCAGTGGCCCCTGGGCCTGGCCCTCGATGACCAGCACGCCGTTCTTGTTGAGTTCCTTGATGCCGCCCTGCACCTTGCCGAGCTGCACGCCGCGGTACTGGCCGCGGGCATTGCGGATCTGCATGCTGGTGCGCTCGAAGACCAGCTCGCCGCTCACGCCCGTGAGCATTGGCCAGGGCGAGACCCAGGCCGGCTCGTCGTCATGCGCGGGGCGGTCGGGCACGTAGGCCAGGTTCAGGTCCTCCACGCGGCCCTTGATGAGGAAGTCGCCGCTGGGCGGCTGGCTCTTGTCGGCGGGCGGGCGGAAAGGGAAGCTGCGCAGGTCGCCCTTGACCTGGAAGGCGACGTCGCTCAGGCGCCCGCCCTGCAGCGCATGGCTCAGGTAGCGCCGCGTGCCGGCGGGCAGGCGCTGGGGCAGGTAGCGCGCCACGCGGTCGGCATGGCCGCGCTGGAGCTGGCCGCTGAGGTCGAGCACGCCGGGATTGGGCGTGCCTGGGGTGCCGGGCACGCGCGTCCAGGTGGCGTGGGCCTCCGCCTGCAGGTCTTCGTTGGCGATCTTGGCCTGGCTGACCTCCACCGTCAGCCGCGAGCCCGCGCTGCCTTCCGGGGCGGTGCCGGTGCCCATCCCCCCCATCACGCCGGTGATCGTGGCCACCGCCCCGGGCCGCAAGGGCTCGACACGCCATTGCACCTGGGCGCTGAACTCGTCCAGGGGCACCTCGGGTTCCTCCCACAGCCCGGGCCAGCTGAAGTGCCCTTTGCGGATCTGCACCTGCGCGCGTCCGCCCTTCTCGGTGGCGGCGACGTCCAGCGTGGCCTGACCCACCCCGGGCCTTCCCAGGGGCGGCGGCGGTGCCGAGGCGGGCGCGCCGGGTGGCAGGGCCGCGATGGCCACCGGCTCGGGCTCGGGCGCCGGCAGGGCCTCGAGCGAGAGACCGCTCACCTGCCCCTTGAGCTTGTAGTGCTGGGGAGCCTCCAGGGGGCCGTCCCAGCTGGCATCCAGCCCCGCCACCACGCCCTGCGGGCGGAGCTGGTCGAGCATGCGGCGCACGGCATCGGCCAGCGGCAGGTGGGTGGCGACCTGCGCCATCAGGTCGAGGTCGAGCCGCTGGGCGGTGACCTGGCCACCGTGCATCGGCTGCCCGGGCGCCTGCTGCCAGCTCAGGGCCAGGTCGCTGCGCGGCCACTCCAGCCCCGCGGCGGTGGTGAAGCCGAACTGTGTCAGCGCCACGCGGGTGGTGTCGTCGTGCCGCTCCCCGCTCAGCCGCCCCTGGATCTTCTGCAGCGACAGCGGCGTGACCTCGGGTGCGAGCTGGGCCGCCACGGCCCGCAGGGCCACGTCGACCGTGGCGGCGCGCGGCTGGCCGTCCTGCAGCTCGACCCAGGCGCGCAGCGCGCCCTCGCCTTCTTCCAGGGCGAAGGGCAGGCTCACGTAGCGCTTGAGCTCGGCCACGTCGGCCTGGGGCAGCTCGCTGTAGAGGGTGCCGCTCCAGTGCTGCCAGTCGCCGCTGTCGGCCAGCAGCGACTGGTCGAAGCGACCGCGCAGGCTGAAGCGCTGGCCCCACGCGGGGGGCGGGGTGGCGTCGAGCCGCAGGTTGTGCTGGCGCAGGCCGTTGCGCACCACCAGCTGCACCTCGTCCAGCGACAGCGGCGGCGCCTGGCGCTGCAGGTCGGTCCAGCGCAGGCTGGCGCCGCGGATGGCGATCTCCTGCTGGCGGAACAGCCAGTTCAGCCCGGCATGCGCACCGCCGGCCTTGCCCGGCTGCAGTGCCAACCCGGCCACCGACAGGCGGCCCTGCGCGTCACGCTCGATCTCGAGCCGGGCCCCGTCGATCACGAGCTGCCGGAAGCGCGGCTCCAGGGCCAGCACCGAGCGGGGCGACAGGCTGGCCAGCACCCGCGGCAGCACCAGGGCCGGCCTCGCCTGCGCGTCGAGGAAGACCACGTCGTGCAGCTCGATGGTCGGCGCCCAGCCGCGCGACTGCACCTGGATGCTGCCCAGGCGCACGGGAACCCCCAGCGCCTGGCTGGTGCGGGTTTCTATCTCTGCGCGCCATTGGTCGATGTGCGGCAGAATGAACCAGTGCAGGCCCAGCCAGACCGCCAGTGTCAGGCCCAGGCCTGTGGCCGTCAGCCCGAGCATCCAGCCCACGACATGCCGCAGCACCCTGCGCCACAGGGGGCGCAGCGGCACGGCGTCGGTCAGCAAGGGCAGCAGGGATGGCGGGTCAACAGGCATGAACAGCGGCAGGCAGGCAGCAACAGGTGAACGGCAGGCAAGGCATGGATCCAGGCAATTCTTCTATTTGGCAGGCCCCCTGCGTCAACGCCCGCACGCCTTTTTCAACCCCGGCAGCGTCGTCGCCGGGATCACAAGAAGGGGCCTGACGGCGTGCCGCACCACACTAGCACACCCCAACTCCTTTCCAGGGTGGGCATTTGTACGGTTTGGAGCCGGTTGCGAGGCGGGCCCGGCCACGCGTAGATTCCGATGAGTTCCTCTGGTTCCCCTTCCGCAGCGCCCCCCTTGCCGGGCGCCGCCCACAGCCGTTTCGTGCAACGCGTGCGCCGCCGCTACCCGGCAGAGCTGGCCTGCCTGCCGCCGGGCGGCCTGCCACGCCGCGACGACGTGACCGCCCTGGTGAGCCTGCTGCAGTCGCAGGGCCGCACGCTGGCCAGCGCGCTGCGCGTGGCGCGCCACGTGGTGATCGAGCGCCTGGCGGTGTGCGACCTCGAGCACGGCGCCGCGATGCAGGACATTACCCTGGCCATGACCGAGCTCGCCGAGGCCACCCTGGCCCTGGCGCTGGCCCAGGCGCGCGCCGAGCAGGACGCGGTGAGCGGGGTGCCGCGCAACGCGGCGGGGGAGCGCATCGACTTCTGGATCGTCGGCATGGGCAAGCTCGGGGCACGCGAGCTGAACGTGTCCTCGGACATCGACCTGATCTACGTCTACGAGGAGGACGGCCACACCGAGGGCGGCAGCGGCCCGGCGGTCAGCGCGCACGAGTACTTCGCCCGCCTGGCGCACCGCCTCTACGCCCTGATCGGCGAGACCACCGAGGACGGCCAGGTCTTCCGCGTCGACCTGGCGCTGCGGCCCAACGGCAACTCGGGCCCGGCCGCCGTCAGCCTGGCCATGCTGGAGGAGTACCTGCAGGTGCAGGGCCGCGAGTGGGAGCGCTTCGCCTGGCTCAAGAGCCGCGTGGTGGCGCCGCGCGAGAGCGTGACCAGCGGCCGCGCGCTGGCCTTGCGCACCGTCGTCACCGCCTTCGTCTACCGCCGCTACCTGGACTACGGCGTGTTCGAGGGCCTGCGACAGCTGCACCGCAAGGTGCGCGACGAGGCCCAGCGCCGCGCCGCCGGGCGGCCCGAGCGGGCCAACGACGTCAAGCTCTCGCGCGGCGGCATCCGCGAGATCGAGTTCATCGTGCAGCTGCTGCTGGTGGTGCGCGGCGGGCAGTTCCCCGAGATGCGCACCCGCTCGACGCTGAAGGCGCTCGACAAGCTCGCCGCCAGCGGCCTGATGAAGCCGGAGAGCGCGCAGCGCCTGGCGCAGGCCTATGTGTTCCTGCGCGAGCTGGAGCACCGCATCCAGTACCTCGACGACCAGCAGACCCACCTGCTGCCCACCTCGGACACCGACCTGGCCTGGATCGCCGCCACGCTGTCGCCGCCCCAGCCGGGCGTGTGTAGCCTGCTGCAGCGCTTCTGCGAGACGCGCGAGTTCGTCGCCACCGAGTTCGACGCCCTGCTGCACGAGCGCGACCGCCGCCCCTCGGAAGAGACCTGCGACGGCAAGCGGGCCTGCCGCCAATGCGTGCCGCCCCCCTTGCCGCTGGACAGCGAGCAGGTCATCGAGCGGCTGCCGCCCGAGCTGGCCCGGCGCGTCCAGGCCTGGTGCGAACAGGGCCGGCTGAAGATGCTGCGCGAGGACAGCAAGCAGCGCCTGTCGCAGCTGCTGCAGCGCTCGGTGCAGGCGATGGACGGCGGCCTGTGCGACCTGGGCGCCCTGGCCTCCTTCATCGACTGGCTCGAGCCGCTGCTGCGCCGCGAGAGCTACATCGCCCTGCTGGTGGAGCGCCCGGCCGTGCACCGGCGGCTGCTGCGCCTGCTGGGCCTGGCGCGCTGGCCCATGCGCTACCTGATGCGCCACC
>CBINPE010000130.1:0-13923 GCA_966252435.1 uncultured Burkholderiales bacterium
TGTCGGCCAGGCGACCGGCGTCGTCGATGCCAGCGATGCTGGTGAGGATCTCGGGGGGCAGCTTCTTGTTGAGCTTGACGTACTGGTCGAACTGCTGCGTCACGGCCCGGCGCAGGGCCTCGATCTCGGGCTTGGTGTCGGCCTCGGGCGGCACCGGCGTGACCTCGGCGATGAAATGCTCGCCGTTGTCGCTGATGTGGTGGGTGTTGGCGCGCTGGATGCCTTCCACCAGCACCTTCACGGTGCCGTCAGGCAGCTTGAGCATCTGCAGGATGCTCGACACGCAGCCGACGTCGAACATGTCGTCGGCCTTGGGTTCGTCCTTGCCAGCCGCCTTCTGGGCCACCAGCATGATCTGGCGCCCCGACTCCATCGCGGCCTCGAGGGCCTTGATGGACTTGGGGCGTCCGACGAACAGGGGAATGACCATGTGGGGGAAGACCACCACGTCGCGCAGTGGCAGCAGCGACAAGGTCATGGGAACAGCGGGGAGCACGGGATGTCCGGACATCGAGAACCTCTCTTTCTCCAACCCATCTAGGGTTCGAGCGTCGAATTGCAAGGAGACGCGCTGAAACCTGCTGCCTGTCGATCCATCCTCCAACGACTTCCTCGGCGACTTGGCACGGATGTCAGGTCGCGCGCAGGCGTCCAGCGCCGCATACGCTCCTGGCGGACGCCCCAGACAACGGGGAGCCCGCCAGTCTTCTTCTCACCTCTTCCTGAACATCACATCATGCGCTGGCTTTGTGTTCCCGGTACACCAGCAAGGGCTTGGACTCGTCCTCGATCGCGTGCTCATCCAGCACGACCTTGGCCACGCCATCCAGGGTGGGCAGGTCGAACATGGTGTCGGTGAGGGCCTGCTCCATGATCGAGCGCAGGCCCCGTGCCCCGGTCTTGCGCGCCAGGGCCTTGCGGGCGATGGCGGTCAGGGCCGAAGGACGGATCTCGAGTTCGACGCCATCCATGGAGAAGAGCTTCTGGTACTGCTTGACCAGGGCGTTCTTGGGCTCGGTGAGGATCTGCACCATGGCCTCCTCGGTCAGCTCGCCCAGGGTGGCCACCACGGGCAGGCGGCCCACCAGCTCGGGGATCAGGCCGAACTTGATGAGGTCCTCGGGCTCGACCTCCAGGAACACCTCGCTGATCTTGCGCTCGGACTTGGTCTTGACCGTGGCCCCAAAGCCGATGCCGGACTTCTCTGAGCGGTTCTGGATCACCTTCTCCAGCCCGTCGAAGGCACCGCCGCAGATGAACAGGATGTTGGTGGTGTCGATCTGCAGGAAGTCCTGGTTCGGGTGCTTGCGGCCGCCCTGCGGCGGCACCGAGGCCATGGTGCCCTCGATCAGCTTGAGCAGGGCCTGCTGCACGCCCTCGCCCGAGACGTCGCGGGTGATGGAGGGGTTGTCGGCCTTGCGCGAGATCTTGTCGATCTCGTCGATGTAGACGATGCCGCGCTGCGCCCGCTCGACGTCGTAGTTGCAGTTCTGCAGCAGCTTCTGGATGATGTTCTCGACGTCCTCGCCCACGTAGCCGGCTTCGGTCAGGGTGGTGGCGTCGGCGATCACGAAGGGCACGTTGAGCAGCCGGGCCAGGGTCTGGGCCAGCAGGGTCTTGCCGGAGCCGGTGGGCCCGATCAGCAGGATGTTGCTCTTGGCCAGCTCCACCTCGTCCTTGGCGTGGCTCATGTGCTTGAGCCGCTTGTAGTGGTTGTACACCGCCACCGACAGGGTGCGCTTGGCCACTTCCTGGCCGATCACGTAGTTGTCGAGGTTGAGCTTGATCTCGCTGGGGATCGGCAACTCGGCCTTGGCCGGCTTGACCTCCGCGTTCTCCTGCGTCACTTCATCGCGAATGATGTCGTTGCACAGCTCGATGCATTCATCGCAGATGAAGACCGAGGGCCCAGCGATCAGTTTCTTGACCTCGTGCTGGCTCTTGCCGCAGAAGGAGCAGTACAAAACTTTTTCGCTGGAAGAACCTTTTTTATCAGCCATGGGGCGCTGCCAGAAGAAATGGGGGGAGGTGGGAGGATGATAGTGCAAACATGGGGACAGGCCGCGTCATGAAAAAAGGAGCAAAAAGCGCCTTTTCTCACGCCTTGGCACCCTCACCCGCGCTGCACCAGCACCTGGTCGATCAGGCCGTAGTCCTTGGCTTCGGCCGAGGACATGAAGTAGTCGCGTTCCGAGTCGGCACGGATCTTGTCGAGCGTCTGGCCGGTGCGGTCGGCCAGGATCTGGTTCAGGCTCTCGCGCAGCTTCAGAATCTCGCGCGCCTGGATCTCGATGTCCGTGGCCTGGCCCTGGGCGCCGCCGGAGGGCTGGTGGATCATGATGCGCGAGTTGGGCAGCGCGAAGCGCTTGCCCTTGGCGCCGGCCGCCAGCAGGAAGGCGCCCATGCTGGCCGCCAGGCCCATGCACAGGGTCGACACGTCGGGCTTGATGAACTGCATCGTGTCGAAGATCGACATGCCGGCGCTGACCGAGCCGCCCGGGGAGTTGATGTAGAAGGAGATGTCCTTGTCAGGGTTTTCACTCTCCAGGAACAGCAGCTGCGCCACCACCAGGTTGGCGGACTGGTCGTTCACCGGCCCCACCAGGAAGACCACCCGCTCGCGCAGCAGCCGCGAGTAGATGTCGTAGGCGCGCCCGACTGTTCGATCACCATGGGCACCATGCCCAGACCTTGTGTTTCCAACGCGCTCATGAGTCGTGTCCTTTGCTAGCTGACGGTCCAGCGGAAGATTGAAGGGAGGCAGGGTTGAAGAACAGCACAACCCCGTCCCGGAGGAAGAAAGAACGATTTCATTATGTGGCCACTCCAGCGCCCCTCGGCGCCGGGTCAGGGCAAATAACAACAACCGGACCCTGGCGGGGACAACCCGGCCGTGGAAGACGGCCACATCCAAAAAAACAAGGGCACCTCCGCCTTGCAGCGTGGTGCCCGAGCATGGCCCTGCCGGCGGCGCGGATCCGCCAGCCGGACTCAGGCGGCTGCCATCAGCTCGTCGAAAGGCAGGGCCTTGTCGGTCACCTTGGCGCGGGCCAGCACGAAGTCGGCCACGTTGTTCTCCACCACCACGGCCTCGACCTCGGCCATGCGCTGGCGGTCGCTGAGGTACCAGCGCACCACCTCGGCGGGCTTCTCGTAGCTCTGCGCCAGCTCCTCCAGGTGGGCCTGCAGCTGCTCGGGCTTGGCCTGCAGGTTGTTGGCGCGCACCAGCTCGGCCACCACCAGGCCCAGGCGCACGCGGCGCTCGGCCTGCGGCTGGAAGATGTCGGCGGGGATGGGAGCGGTCTCGGCGTCCTTGATGCCGCGGTTCTTCAGGTCGTTGCGGGCACCGGCGATCATGCGCTCGACCTCGGCGCTGACGAGCACCTTGGGCACGTCGAGCTCGGCGGTCTTGACCAGCGCGTCCATCACGGCGGCCTTGTTGCGGGCCAGCACGCGGAACTTGACCTCGCGCTCGAGGTTCTTGCGCACGTCCTCGCGCAGGGCCTCAACCGTGCCAGCCGCGATGCCCAGGCTCTTGGCGAAGGCGTCATCCACGGCGGGCAGTTGCTGGGCTTCCAGCTTGTTCAGGGTAACGAGGAAATCGGCTTCCTTGCCGGCCACGTCTTTGCCATGGTAGTCCTCGGGGAACTGCAGGGGGAAGGTCTTGGACTCGCCTTGCTTCATGCCGCGCACGGCCTTGTCGAAGGCCTCGAGCATCTGGCCTTCGCCGATCAGGAACTGGAAGCCCTCGGCCTTGCCGCCCTCGAAGGGCACGCCGTCGATCTTGCCCTCGAAGTCGATGGTGACGCGGTCACCCTCGGCAGCGCCCTCGCCCGACGGGCGCTGGTTGAAGGTGCGGCGCTGCTTGCGCAGGATGTCGATGGTCTTGTCGATGGCCGCGTCGGACACCTCGGAAGAGACGCGCTCGATCTCGGCGGTGGACAGGTCGCCCAGCTTGACCTCGGGATAGACCTCGAAGGTGGCGTCGAAGGTCATCTGGCCGTCGTTGGAGGCGCCTTCCTTCTCGGCGATGCGGGGGGCGCCGGCGACGCGCAGCTTGGCTTCGTTGACGGCGTCGGAGAAGGCCTGGCCGACCTTGTCGTTCATGACTTCGTACTGGACCGAGTAGCCGTAGCGCTGGGCCACCACGCTCATCGGCACCTTGCCGGGGCGGAAGCCGTCCGCCTTGACGGTGCGCGAGAGCTTCTTCAGGCGCGAGGCCACTTCGTTCTGGATCAGGTCCGCCGCCACCGTCAGGGTGATGCGGCGTTCCAGCTTGTCTAGGGTTTCAACGGTGACGGCCATGGAGGAATCCTCTGGATCGATTGGTGAGAGTCAATGAAAAACGTGGATCAACTAAATGAAGATTGCTGGTGCGCGGGGGGGGACTCGAACCCCCACACCATCGCTGGCGTCAGGACCTAAACCTGGTGCGTCTACCAATTTCGCCACCCGCGCCAACAACCCCACATGGAAAAAAGAGGGGGCCCGCAGGCCCTCTCTTTGGCAAAAACGACTGAAGTTGGCGTATTGGCCGGGATTTTAGCCTGCCGCTTCCACCCGCGACTCAGGCTTGACCCTGAACCAGGCCGCATACAGCGCCGGCAGGGTCAGCAGGGTCAGGGCCGTGGCCACCACCAGGCCGCCCATGATGGCCACCGCCATCGGCCCCCAGAACACGCTGCGCGACAGCGGGATCATGGCCAGCACGGCCGCCGCCGCCGTCAGGACGATGGGGCGGCAGCGCCGCACCGCCGCCTCGACGATGGCCTGCCAGGCCGGCACGCCGCGTGCCCGGTCCTGCTCGATCTGGTCGATCAGGATCACCGAGTTGCGCATGATCATGCCCATCAGGGCAATCACGCCCAGCAGCGCGACGAAGCCGAACGGCCGGTTGAGCAGCAGCAGCGAGGCCGCCACCCCGGCGATGCCCATGGGCGCGGTGAAGAACACCAGCACCGCCCGGTTGAAGCTGTGCAGCTGCAGCATCAGCAGGGTGAACATGATGAACAGCATCAGCGGGAAGCCCACGGCGATCGAGTCCTGGCCCTTGCTGCTCTCCTCCACCGCACCGGCCACCTCGATGCGGTAGCCGGGAGGCATGCGCGCGCGGATCGGGTCGAACAGGGGGTTGAGCTCATGGGTGACGGTGGCGCCCTGCACGCCCTCGACGATGTCGCCCTGCACGGTGGCCGCGTAGTCGCGCCCCTCGCGCCACAGCACGCCGGGCTCCCAGCCCAGGCTGACCTTGGCGATCTGGGACAGCGGGATGCTGCGCCCGGCGCTGGTCGGCAGGTCGAGGTTGGCGATGTCGGTGATGGCCTCGCGCTCGCGCTCGGGCTGGCGCAGCACGATGTCGATCAGCTTGTCGCCCTCGCGGAACTGGCCCACGGTGCTGCCGCCGTTGATCGAGCGCGCCGCCTGGGCGATGCTCTGGCTCGACACGCCCAGGGCGCGGGCCTTGTCCTGGTCGATGTCCAGGCGCACCGCCTTGACGGCCTCGTTCCAGTTGTCGTTGACGCCGCGCATGCGGGGGTTGGTGCGCATGATGGCCTTGACCTCGTCGGCGTAGACACGCACCTTGACGGGGTCCTGCCCAACCACGCGGAACTGCACCGGGTACGGCACCGGCGGGCCGTTGGGCAGCAGCTTGACGCGCCCCCGCACCTCGGGGAACTCGGCCGCCAGCAGGGCGGGCAGGCTGGCCCGCAGGGCTTCGCGCGCCTTCATGTCCTTGGGCATGACCACCAGCTGGCTGATGTTGGTCTGGGGGAAGATCTGGTCCAGCGTGAGGGCGAAGCGCGGGAAGCCGCTGCCCACCCAGCTCGTCACGTGGTCGACGCCCTCCTGGGCCATCAGCCGCGCCTCGACCCGCTGGGCGACGGCCTCGTTGGCGCCGAACGAGGTGCCCTCGGCGAACCACAGGTCAACCAGGATCTCGAGGCGGCTGGAGTCGGGGAAGAACTGCTGCTGCACCTTGCCCATGCCCACCACGCCCAGCCCCAGGGTGAGCACCGTCAGGGCGATCGTGATCCAGCGGTGGCGCACGCAGGCGTCCACCAAGGCGCGGAAACGCTGGTAGAACGGCGTGTCGAACAGCTCGTGGGGCTCGCCGTGGGCAGCGGACAGCTTCGGCTTGCGCAGCAGATGCACGCCCAGGTAGGGCACGAAGTAGACCGACACGAACCAGGAGATCAGCAGGGCCGCCGCCGTGACCGCGAAGATGGCGAAGGTGTACTCCCCCACCGTCGACTTCGCCAGGCCGATCGGCAGGAAGCCCACCGCGGTGATGAGGGTGCCGGTGAGCATGGGCATGGCCGTGGCCTCGTAGGCGAAGGTCGCGGCGCGGACCTTGTCGAAGCCCTCCTCGAGCTTGCGCACCATCATCTCGACCGCGATGATGGCGTCGTCCACCATCAGGCCCAGGGCGATGATGAGCGAGCCCAGCGAGATCTTGTGCAGCCCCACCCCGGCGTAGTACATGGTCACGAAGGTGATGGCCAGCACCAGCGGGATGCTGATGGCCACCACCAGCCCCGGGCGCCAGTCGAGCGTCCAGCGCCGCCAGCCGCGCTGGCCCGTGCCGTGCAGGCCCAGGCTCAGGAAGCTCACGCCCAGCACGATCACCACCGCCTCGGTGAGCACGCCGATGAACTCGCTCACCGAGCGCCCGACGACCTTGGACTGGTCCTGGAACTGCTCCATCTGGATGCCGGCCGGCAGGTCGGCGCGGATCTCCCGCACCGCGTCCTGCAGGGACTTGCCCAGCTTGATGATGTCGCCGCCCTTGGCCATGGAGATGCCCAGGGCGATCACTTCCTTGCCCTGATGGCGCACCTTGACCTGGGGCGGGTCGATCAGGCCGCGCCGGATCTGGGCGATGTCGCCCAGCTTGAAGCTGGCGCTGCCGGCCCGGATGGGCAGCTGCTTGAGGTCCTCGATCGAGAGGAACTGGCCCTCGACGCGCACCTGCAGCACCTCCTGCGGCGCCGTGAACACGCCCGCCGGCTCGACCGCGTTCTGCTGGCCCATCTGGGCCAGCACCTGGGAGAAGTCGAGGCCCAGCTGGACCAGGCGCTTGTAGGGAATCTCGATGAAGATCTTCTCGTCCTGGGCGCCGAAGATCTCGACCTTGCTCACGTCCTTGACCTTCAGCAGGCGCTGGCGCACCTGGTCGGCGTGGTCCTTGAGTTCGGCGGGGCTGAAGCCGTCGCTGGACAGGGCGTAGATGGAGCCGTAGACGTCACCGAACTCGTCGTTGAAGAACGGGCCCACCACGCCGGCGGGCAGGTTGCCGCGCGCGTCGGTGATCTTCTTGCGCACGGTGTACCAGATCTGCGCCATCTCCTTCGGCGGCGAGGAATCCTTGACCTGGAAGATGATCACCGCCTCGCCCGGCTTGGAGTAGCTGCGGATCTTGTCGGAGTAAGGCACCTCCTGGAGCGTCTTCTCGAGCTTGTCGGTGATCTGGTCGGCCACCTGCTGGGCCGTGGCGCCAGGCCAGTAGGCGCGCACCACCATGGCACGGAAGGTGAAGGGCGGGTCCTCGTCCTGGCCGAGCTGGAAGTAGGCGGCCAGGCCCAGCAGCATCAGCACCACCAGCAGGTAGCGCGTCAGGGCCGGATGCTCGATCGCCCATTGGGACAGGTTCAGGCGCGACCGGCCTGCGGTCGCGCGGGTTTCGGGGACTGCGCTCATTGGACCCTCGTCGCCGCCAGGCCCGACCCGGCACGTCCCTGCTGTTGCGCCGCAGGGTCGTCGTAGAGCTTGACCTTCTGCCCCTCGGTCAGCACGTGCACGCCGGCGGTCACCACCCGCTGCCCGGGCTTGAGGCCATCGAGCACCACCGCCTCATTGCCGTCGGCGCCGCCGACGTTCACTGGCTGCAGTTGCACGGTCATGGCCGGCTCCTGCACCACCCACACCGCCGTCTGGCCCTGGTGGGCCCGCAGCGCGGTGATGGGCAGCTTGGTCACGCCCGGCTGGGCGGGGGGACGCATCAGCACGGTGGCGGTCTGGCCCTGGCGCAGGGCGCTGGAGGAGGGCCCCAGGTCGACCTTGACCAGGAAGGTGCGGGTCACGGGGTCGGCGGCGGCGGACACCTCGCGCACGCGGGCCGGCAGCAGGTTGTTGCCGCTCTCGCCCCACAGGCGCACCTGGAAGGCGGCCGGGGCCTGCGGGTTCCGGGCGGCTTCTTCTGCCAGGGCCTTGACCACGCCCACCTTGTCCTCGGGAACGGAGAAGACCGCGTCGCGCGGGCCGTTCTGCGCCAGGCGCAGCACCGGCGTGCCGGCCGCGACCACCGTGCCGGGCTCGACCTCCACGCCCGTGACCACGCCGCTGACGTCGCTGACCAGGGTGGTGTAGGAGGCCTGGTTGCCCTGCACGCCCGTCTGGGCGTCGGCCTGGTCGAACTGGGCCTTGGCAGCGCGCAGCGCGGTCTCGCGGCGCTCCAGCTCGGCCGAGCTGATGAAGCCCTGGTCGCGCAGCTCCTGGTAGCGCTTCAGGTCGGTCTGGGTCTGCAGCAGGTTGACCCGCGCCGCCTCCCGGGCCGCCTGGGCGGCGTCCTGGCCGAGCCGGAAGTCCTGGGGATCGAGCTGGGCCAGCACCTGGCCGGGCTTGACGGTGTCCCCCAACTCGACGTTGCGGCGCACCATCTTGCCGCCCACCCGGAAGCCCACGCGGGACTCGGTGCGGGCGCGGATCTCCGCGGCGTATTCAAAGGAGGGGGTGACCGCGTCGGTGGCCACCACCTGGGTGCGCACCGCCTGGATGGGTTCAGGCGCGGGGGCGTGGGGGGAGCAGGCAGCCAGGAAGACCAGGCTGCTGCTGAGCAGGACTAGGCATGGAGTCAGACGCATGCGAGTTTCCTTCGACGAATGCGAGCAATCAGCACAACAACACACAACAGCCACCCGGCGGGAACCGGGCAACAACGGAGACGAATGGGAGAGGAACAACGCGCGATCAGCCGGTGAGACACTTTTTGTGACCAACAACTGACTGACCGGTCAGTAATATATTCGCTCGGCGATGGGGTGTCAAAGCCACGCGAGCCCCTGTCCCGGGGTCCGGCCGTGAAGAAATGCCGGGAACAAGGGGACAATCCCCTCCTTCCTCTTTCTTCCTCACCGGTCCGGCTTGCCAGGCAGCCGGTGCATCCGATCTCCCCATGGCCGCTCTCCACTCCTGCGAAACCGATCACTACGAGAATTTCCCGGTGGCCTCGATCCTGTGCCCGGCCCGGCTGAGGCCGGTGATCGGGTCGATCTATGCCTTCGCCCGCACCGCCGACGACCTGGCCGACGAGGGCGACACCCCGGCGGCGCAGCGGCTGGCGGACCTGGCGGCCTACCGGGCGGACCTGCTGGCGGTGGCACAGGGACAGCCGGCCTCGCCACGCTGGCCCCAGGTGTTTGGCCGGGTGCAGGACGCGCTGCGCGAACACGCCCTGCCCGTGCCGCTGCTGCTGGACCTGTTGAGCGCCTTCGAGCAGGACGTCGTCAAGCAGCGCTACACCGACAGCGCCGAGCTGCTGGACTATTGCCGCCGCTCCGCCAACCCGATCGGGCGGCTGCTGCTGCACCTCTACGGCGTGGACGATGCCCGCTCACTGGCCCAGTCGGACGCCATCTGCAGTGCACTGCAACTGGCCAACTTCTGGCAGGACTTGTCGGTCGACATCCCGCGCCAGCGCCTGTACATCCCCTTGCAGGACTGCGCACAGGCCGGTGTCGACCCGGGTGAGCTGGCCGCCGGCGCGGACAACCCGCGCGTGCGCCGGCTCGTCGCCTCGCTGGTGGGCTGGACGCGCAGCCTGATGTGGAGTGGTGCCGGGCTGACGCACACCCTGCGCCAGCGCGCCGGTTGGCGCATCGGCTACGAGCTGAGCCTGATGGTGCAGGGCGGGCTGCGCATCCTGGACAAGATCGAGGCCCGGGACTTCGACAGCCTGCAGCACCGCCCCAGGCTGGGCGCCCTGGATGCGGCGTGGATGCTGTGGCGCGCGCTGCGAATGCGCCCGCAGCGCGCCGAGGCCGCCTTGCCGGGAGCCGCCGCATGACGCCCGACCAGTACGTCCAGCAGAAGACGGCCCAGAGCGGCTCGAGCTTCTACTACGCCTTCCTGTTCCTGCCGCCCCCGCGCCGTGCCGCGATGACGGCGTTCTATGCCTTCTGCCGCGAAATCGACGACGTGGTCGACGAAGTGAGCGACCCGGCGGTGGCGCAGACCAAGCTGGCCTGGTGGCAAAAGGAAGTGCATGCAGCCTTCGCCGGGCAGCCGACCCACCCGGTGACGCGCGCCCTGATGCCGCACACGGCGCTGCACGGCATCACCGAGGCCCACCTGCTGGCGGTGATCGAGGGTTGCCAGATGGACCTGACGCAGAGCCGCTACCTCGACTTTGTCGGCCTGGCGCGCTACTGCCACCTGGTGGCGGGCGTGGTGGGCGAGGTGTCGGCCCAGATCTTCGGCAGCAGCGGGCCGGCCGTGGTGGCCTACGCGCACCGGCTCGGCCTGGCCATGCAGCTCACCAACATCATCCGCGACGTCGGCGACGACGCCCGGCGCGGGCGCATCTACCTGCCCATCGACGAGCTGCAGCGCTTCGACGTCAAGGCGCACGAGATCCTGAACCGGCAGGCCCCCTGGGGCTACAGCGAGCGCTTCACCGCGCTGATGCGCTTCCAGGCCGAGCGCGCCCACCGCACCTTCGACGAAGCCCTGGCGCTGCTGCCGCCCAGCGAGCGTCGCACCCAGAAGCCGGCGCTGATGATGGCCAACATCTACCGCACCCTGCTGCGCGAGATCGAGGCCGACAACTTCCAGGTGCTGCACCAGCGCACGTCCCTGACTCCCTTGCGCAAGCTGTGGATCGCGCTGCGCACCCACTGGCGTGGGCACTGAGAACCCCACCACGACGATGCCACCGTCGGGGCGGCACGTCGGCATCATCGGCGCGGGCTGGGCCGGGCTCGCCGCGGCGGTCACGGCCGTGGCAGCGGGGCATGCGGTCACGCTGTTCGAGATGGCGCCGCAGCCGGGCGGCCGGGCCCGCCGGGTCAGCTCGCCCCACCCCGACAGCCCCGCCCTGGACAACGGCCAGCACCTGCTGATCGGCGCCTACCGCGAGACCCTGCGGCTGATGGCGCTGGTGGGCGTGGACCTGTCCGCGGCGCTGTGGCGCACGCCGCTGCACCTGGTCGACGCGCAGGGACGGGGCCTGCGTCTGCCGCCGGGTCCCCCGACGCTGTCCTTCCTGCGCGGCGTGTGGTCGCACCCTGCGTGGACGGCCGGCGAGCGCTGGGCGCTGCTGCGGCAGGCGATGGCCTGGCGCTGGCGGGGCTTCGCCTGCGCGTCCTCCCTCACGGTGGGAGAACTCACCCGCGAGCTGCCGCAGCGCGTGCGCGACGAGTTGATCGAGCCCCTGTGCGTGGCGGCGCTGAACACCCCGGCCGACGAGGCCAGCGCGCAGGTGTTCCTGCGCGTCCTGCACGACGCGTTGCTGGCCGGACCGGGTTCGGCCGACCTGCTGTTTCCGCGCCAACCACTGAGTGCCCTGTGGCCCGAGCCCGCCCTGGGCTGGCTGCAGGCACACGGCGCCGTGTTCGCCGGGCACCACCGGGTGCAGCACGTCGAACGCGACCCTGCCCCTGGGGCGTGGCGGGTGGACGGTGCCGCCTTCGACGGCGTGATCGTGGCCACCCCGCCGGGCGAGGCGGCACGTCTGTGCGCCGCGGTGGATCCGGCGTGGGCGGGGTTGGCGCGGGGCCTGCAGCATGAACCGATCGCCACGGTGTACCTGCACAGCCCCGGTACCCGGCTGCCCATGCCGATGGTGCGGCTGGATGCGGACCTGCAGCAGCGCCCCGGCCAGTTCGTGCTCGACCATGGCCACTGGGGACCTGCCGAAGGCCACTTGGCCCTGGTGGTCAGCGGCGCGGGGCCGTGGCTGGCGCAGGGGCAGGACGCGCTCACCTACGCCGCGCAGCGGCAGCTGACGCAGGCGCTGGGACCGCTGCTGCGCAGTCCCCTGCGTCCGGTGCAGACACTGATCGACAAGCGCGCCACCTTCCGCTGCACCGCGGGACTGCGGCGTCCGCCAGGCCGCATCAGCGACGGCCTGCACGCAGCGGGCGACTACGTGGCGGGCCCTTACCCGGCCACCCTCGAGGGCGCGGTGCGGGCGGGCATCCAGGCCGTGCGGGACTTGTGGCCTGCCCGGTGAAATGAGACGAGCCCGGGGGGTTGTGGCAACGCCGTCGGGCACGCGGTGCGCAGCAGCCCCATCCCAACCTGTTTCTTGTCCACGCCTTTCGCCGACCGCAGTGAATACATCGCTCAGCGCGAACGGAGCACCAGAGAAGCCTGGGAAGCTCAGCCTGCCCTACCCCATCGCATGCACCGGGTGCGCCGGCAACTGCGCCCTCTCGCGCTTGACCCCACGCAGCCGCCACGCGGTCAGCAGGGCCGCCAGCGCGGCCATCAGGCTCAGCGTGGTGCCGCTGATCGTGACCACCTGCTCGATCACGTGGTCGGCGAAGGCGTCGCGGTTCAGCACCCGCCCCTGCACCAGCTCGACAGGCCTCAGCAGGTACAGCGACTCGGCCAGGCGCGCGCCGCGACGCGTCATCTCCCGGCGCACCCCCGCGGGCAGCGCCTCGTCACGCACCCAGCGCAGCGCATAGGGCGGCCTGAGCGGTGCGGGCGAGCGGGGATCCAGCAGATAGGGCGACAGGCCCGCGGCCACGACGCGCACCTCCTCGCTGTCGCGCCCGCTGGCCGTCATCGGCACATAGAACTGCTGGACCTTGCCTCCCCCGCTGGAGGCCTGCGTCACCTCCACCCCATGGCGCAGGCGCGGGAGGGCATCCAGCAGCATGAACTCGGGAGGCGGCTGGTCGGGCGCCAGGGCCGCCAGCCGCAGCACCGCGGGTTCGATCCGCCCGACCGCCTCGTGGTGCGCCGTGCGCCATTGGCACAGCGGCCAGCCCACGCCCCAGGTCAGCGCCAGCAGGAGCCAGGTGGCATGCAGGAAGGTCCGGCGGTTGCGGCGCAGTGCGTCGATCCGGCGCTCGAGCCGCACGCTGTGGGCGCGCTGGCTGATCTCGCTGGCCGACAGCATCGGCGTGCTCCCCGGTTCCTGGTGACAGGCCTTAGTGCGACCGGATCATGGTGCCGTAGGCCTGGTCGGACAGCACCTCCAGGAGCATCGCGTGCGGCACCCGCCCGTCGATGATGTGCACCGCCGTGACACCGTTGCGCGCCGCCTCCAGGGCCGAGCTGATCTTGGGCAGCATGCCGCCGCTGATGGTGCCGTCGGCGAACAGGGCATCGATCTCGCGGGCGCTCAGGTCCGTCAGCAGCTGCCCCTTCTTGTCCAGCACGCCAGGCGTGTTGGTGAGCAGCATCAGCTTCTCGGCCTTGAGCACCTCGGCCAGCTTGCCGGCCACCACGTCGGCGTTGATGTTGTAGTTCTCGTTGTCGGCCCCGAAGCCCAGCGGCGAGATGACGGGGATGAACTGGTCGTCCTGCAGGGCCTTGACCACGCTCGGGTCGATCGACTCGATCTCGCCGACCTGCCCGACGTCATGGACCTTGGCCGGGTCGTCCTTGTCGACCATGCGGTACTTGCGCGCCCGGATCAGGCCGCCGTCGCGGCCGGTCAGGCCGACCGCCTTGCCGCCGGCCACGTTGATCAGGCCGACGATGTCCTGCTGCACCTGCCCAGCCAGCACCCACTCGACCACTTCCATGGTCTCGGCATCGGTCACCCGCATGCCCTGGATGAAGGTGCCCTTCTTGCCGAGCCGGTTCAGGGCCTCGTCGATCTGCGGCCCGCCGCCGTGCACCACCACCGGGTTCATGCCGACCAGCTTGAGCAGCACCACGTCCTCGGCGAAGTCCTGCTGCAGCGCCGGA